>CAZRTM010000006.1:59432-63319 GCA_964602995.1 uncultured Ardenticatenaceae bacterium | reverse complement strand
TGCCTGTGGACGCCACCTATCAGTCGGTGATCCACAACATTTGACAATATCTCTTGCGGAGACACAAAGCCCTCAACCGAACTCCGTCTCGACCCACCCTGCTTTTGCAGAGACAGAAAGTAGTTTGGCGAACGTCCGCCTATTTTTGGAGCTTTTAGGGCAAGAGGCCACTTATTCAGTTTTCGACGACTCTCTGGATGCTCTATTCATGGGTGTAGTCATGGCAGCAATTGGGTTCCTACTCGGAGTGCTTCTTTCACATCGCATCAAGAATCGTGATTAGTGAATTTCATATAAACTTTGAGTCTAATTACATTTGGAATAAGTGCTTAGAGACTTTGCCGTTACATACGGTACTGTGACCATCTTCTGTAAATTTGTATAGGTGATAGCTCCCCGCCCCCGACTAGCCGCCTCCACCACTCGACCCAAACAGCAACGAATGCCGGGCTTGTTGTCCACATTGTCCTCCTCACCGGCCCACAGCATCCTGCCGCGCATGTCGGTGGACGAGGCGCTGGAGGTGACCAAGATTTACAGCGTGGCGGGCGAGCTGCCACCGGACACGCCCCTTATCCGCCACCGCCCCTTCCGCGATCCGCATCACACCATCAGCTATGCCGGGCTGGTGGGCGGCGGCGCCTGGCCGTGCCCCGGCGAAATCTCGCTGGCCCATCGCGGCGTGCTCTTTCTGGATGAGCTGCCCGAGTTCGGCAAAAACCTCATCGAAGTGCTACGCCAGCCGCTGGAAGGCCACCCGCGTGAAGTGTCCATCTCCCGCGCCAGGGGTACCATCACCTTCCCCGCCAATTTCTCAGCCACAACGTGGCCCTGGTCGCCGCCCAAAACCCCTGTCCCTGCGGCTACTACGGTGGCCCCACGCACGCCTGCTCCTGCAGCAACGCTATAGTCACCCGCAAGAGCCTCACAATTTGCGAATCCTATCCGTCGCCCTGGGAATACCGTTTTGCACATGACGCCACGCGCCCTGCTCGAAGATTTCATAGTCGCGGAAGGCGCATAAGATGCCTTGCGCCTGCCAGGGGTCGGGGTGATCCATCAGTTGAAAGTGCAGGTGTGGTGCGGTTGAATTGCCGGAATGGCCGACATTTGCCAGTCGCTGGCCTGCCGTGACTTTGTCGCCTGGGGAGACGAGGATTGAGCCGGTTTGTGCATGGGCGTAGACCAGGTACCCGTCGTCTGTTTCAACAGTGATGTAGTTGCCGGACAGGATCCGGTACTCCTTTGCCTGGTTTGAACTGAAAGCGCGCGCATTCCTGAAGCGAATGGAGAGGTCTCTGATGGAGTGAACCGGATCCCGCTCGGGCCAGCCATCTTCAGCCTGAACCACGGTCCCTGCTGCTGCAGAGAAGATGGGCTGTCCCCAGCCGTACCAATCTTGCAGACGAACGCCGCGGATGAGGTAATGGAGCATGCTGGCCCGGTAGAAACGCCTTCCTCGACTGTCTGGACTGATACCGACGAAATCATATGCATATCTCACGCCAAGTAAGTCCGTTCCGTGGCTTGGGACTTTCGTTCCTGGAGTGTTGGGGGAAATCCATTCACCGCGGAGAGGGAAATCAACGATAACTGGAGTAGGCATGATAGAAGCCTCCTACTAATGGCGCCTGACTATTGATTCGAATGGGGTCAATCTATTCAGTACTACTCGTGGCAGAGTAGACTCTAAAATCTCAACCGCGACCACAGTGCGGGCAGGGACCGCGGCGGCGATAGTAATAGGCGAGCGTTGCTGCGCCGAGCGCCACGCCCCATAATGGCCATAGAAGCTCTGGGGCGAGCGCTGCCCAGTCGCCGCCTGTGAGACTAAAAGTACCCATACCGAGGGCCGTGCGACGTATGAACATCAGACCGGCGGTAGTCACCATGGCTGCAACAATTGCGGCGGGCACAATGGCTATGACCGGTGGAACACGCTTGCCCCCCACGAGCGGGAGCCAGCGGGGGAAAACCTCACCCCACTGCTGTGTGAGTCCGAGTGTCAGAATTGAGCCGGCGACAGCGACGGATGCTAGAGCGGCGCCTGCCCCCCACGTTCCTTCGGTTTGACCCAGCTCGAGAAATTCTTCGCTGATGCCCAGCGGAATACCGAGCGCCCAGGCAAATCGCGTCGCGGCGTACACCAGCGGAATAAGCGCGGCGATATAGGTAGCCCACTTACCCCATTTGGCTGCTGCTGTGGGCGAGGTCCAGTCATTGCCCTTATCGGTGCGCCCACAGTATGTGCATGCCCCTTGTGTCTCACGCCTGTAGACCAGCGCTGCCGCAGCCCACACGAAGCCGCCCGCAATGCAGATAAACTGGTTAATGACGGGCCAGGGGATGGCATCCAGGTAGTTTCCAGGTGGCCAGTTGAAAGGAGCGCCAATGAGCACGATGGGCGCATAGGCCGCAGCAACGAGTACTCGTGCGTCGGGTATAATCAGCATCAGCACGAGCGCCAGAGTCCAGGCAAAAGCCAATATCGCCAGCCGTAGCTTACCACTCCCATGTCCGCGGGCCATGATCCAGGCCACTACTGTGCCCAGCAATCCCAGGACAGCAATCACCGGGGCGGTTGTCTCGGGCGTGGCGCTCCTGAGGATTGAAAAATGGGAAGCCGGATCATTTTCACCGAAGGGGAAGCCTGCGCCTCCGAACGTCCAGTACAGGCCCAGCGCACCATAGAGCAGCGACCAGACGACCGCGGCGTATCTGGTCCATTGCGGCCAGTGCCACCAGTGGCCAGTCGCTTTGGGTCTGGCGGGTGACTCGGCGGCTTGTAGGTTGTTCATAGCTCCACCTTGTCCTCTGCCTCTTTAACTTTCTTCGCTTTAAGGGGGATGCTATGTTGCGGTCGAAAGAGGCACTTTTACTTCAGATTGCACCATCATAGGAAGCGCTTTTGATGGATGCAAAATTAGGGCGAAGCATTTGGATGCTCTCACCGCAGGCTCATCGTTTGGGTTCCAGGTAGGTGACAGACCACTACCTGGCGCACAAAACCACCTTCCAACCCAAAATCCGCTCTTGAAAACACCCTCGTAATATGTTACCCTGTTTCTAACGTAGTAGAACAAATTTTCTACGAGCGCCAGTGCCCGAAAGGTTAGACTTATCCTCCCTCGGATAAGTTGACCAGGAATTTTACTTCTCAAGGGGTTACATCATGACTATTTTCTGGAAAGAGGTCGTCTGGCAGCAATTTGGCGCTGCCATCGATATGCTTGACGACGCCGTGCGCGCCTGTCCTGACGAATTGTGGCATGAGCGATTGTGGGAGCATCCCACCGAGCCGTCATCTTATTCCGAGTTCTGGCTTCTGGCCTTTCACACCCTGTTCTGGACTGACCTTTATCTATCCGGCACAAGGGAAGGTTTTGCGATTCCGGCTTATCTGGAGCGTGAGGGAGATGAGGAAGGCGTGCCGCTTGTGCCTTACAGCAGGGAGGAAATTCAAACCTACCTGCAGCATTGTCGCGCCAAATGCCAGGCGACGATCGAAGCGCTGACCGACGAAACGGCGCAACGGCAATGTCGCTTTAACTGGGGTGAAGTCAGCTTCCTGGAGCTACTGCTATACACCATGCGCCACGTTCAAGAACATGCAGCACAGTTGAATTTGTTGATTGGCCAGAGAGTGGGTGCAACTTCCGCGCCAGACTGGGTTGCCCAGGCTCGGACCGAAACAGTTGATATGGCCTGACGGGGGCGGGACGAAAGGAAGTTTCATATGTCCTCCTTGACGATTGAGCAAGTTCTGGAGCTGCTTAGAGCAGGACCGTTGAGCATTGCTGAATATACAGATGGGCTGGAACCGGCGCAGTTACAGCGGAGACCTGAACCTGATTCGTGGTCTGTAAATGACGTGCTTGCCCACCTGC
>CAZRTM010000006.1:53877-59332 GCA_964602995.1 uncultured Ardenticatenaceae bacterium | reverse complement strand
CAGCGGAGACCTGAACCTGATTCGTGGTCTGTAAATGACGTGCTTGCCCACCTGCGCTCCTGTGCTGACGTCTGGGGGGATTGCATTGGAATGATTCTCAAGGAGGACCACCCCACGTTCAAGGCCATTAGTCCACGAACGTGGGTCCGGCAAACAGATTATCCAGGACAGGATTTCCAACCATCGTTTCTGGCCTTTAGAGAGCAACGGGCCGGGCTGCTGGCACTGTTGGAGTCGTTGACTCCCGAAAGTTGGGAGCGGTGGGCAACCGTTACCGGGGCTGGCAGGCGGCTGGAGCGGACCGTGTACTTTTATGCGCAGTGGCTGGTCACGCACGAGCAGTCGCACGTCAAGCAGGTAAAACGCATCACGGATGCCATACGTGTGTCCACAACCTGAGCGGGCCAGTGACAGTAACGTCATTTCGCCGTAAGCAGATGATGGACGATTTCGAAGGAGCTACTTATGGAGAAATCTGAACTTCAACAATGGTTGCAGGAAGAGTACCGGCAGTGGAACGCGTTACTGGCCGAGATTGGGCATGAGCGCATGGAGCAATCTGGCGTGAATGGTGAGTGGTCCATGAAGGACATCGTGGCCCATCTCACCGGCTGGCAACGCCATCTAAACAACCGGCTGACGGCCGCGGCTCGAGGCGAACCGAAGCCAGCCCCGCCCTGGCCTGCGGACCTGAAGGAGGAAGATGACATCAATGCCTGGATCTATGAGTCCAGCCACCGCCAGTCGTCGCGCGAACTCCTGGAGGAGATGGACCAGGTAATGCAGGAGCTCTTCACTGTCGTCGACCAGTTACCCGATGACGTGCGAATCGAGCATATCGAACCAGCATTTTACCTCGTGTGGTTAGATAATAAGCGCTATCTTGCCAGCGAGTTCTTTAACCACTTCCACGATGACCACGAGCCAGACGTCCGTGCCTGGCTGTCGCGAGTTGTGGAACAGTAAGTGGGAGATGCAACGATGGACCTATCAGCAATTCTGATCTCGCAGTACCTGGCCTCCCTCGAAATGCTCAAGCAAACGATTACCATGTGCCCGGATTCAATGTGGAATGCGGAGAGCGACAAAAATAAATTCTGGCAGGTCGCCTACCATGCGCTCTTCTTCGTGCATGAATATCTACAAGAGTCTGCTGCCACTGCTGTTCCGTGGCCCAAACATCGGCACGGGTACGAAGATTTTCCGGCGCCGGAGGGCGGCGAGCCTTACGATAAAGAGACCCTCCTGGAATACCTGGCCTTTTGCCAGCAAGAGGTAGTCGGGAGAGTACCGCAGCTGAAGCTGGAAGCACCAGAGGGGTTTGGGGATGACTTGATTACAATGGAGCTTCAGATCTTCTCGCTCCGCCACCTGATGCAACATACCGGTGAGCTGATGGAGCGGGTTGGCGCCCAAATAGGGGCGGAGATCGATTGGGTAGGCTGGGTGCATGGCTATGGCTGATCTGACCATCACGCTGGACATTGCTCGCCGTTTTATTCTTGGCAAACAGGGCTTGTGGCCGGGCCGCCGCTACCGAGGGCTGGAGGGCGCGGAGCAGTCCATGCGCGCAATGGAGTATCTGCAGCTTGATCCCTTGCAGATCATTGCTCGCAGCCAGGACATTGCAATGCACAGCCGTGTACTCGACTACACGCCGGGTAGGTGGGAGGAGGTGACGTACGGGCAGCGCAACTTCTTTGACTGGGGCGGCTGGCTGGCCACACGACCAATGGATGACCTGCCGCACTGGCGCGTGGTTATGGGTCGCGAGCGGGACGGTAAGGCCAATTATGACCCGCGGGTCCACAAAACAGGCCAGGAATACGCCGAGGTGATTGAAGAAATGCGCGACATCTTGCGCGAGCGCGGCGTCGTGGGCAACCGCGACTTCGAGATGGCGCAGCGCACGCGCACGAACCATTATCGCGGGCGTAAGGACAGTAGCCTGGCGTTGTATTACTTATGGCGCACGGGCGAAGTGATGACCCATCACCGCGAGAAGTTCGAGCGCGTCTATGCCCTCGCCGAGGAGGTGGCGCCTGCCCATCTCCTTCGCGAAAGTGACGACGACGAGGCGGACCGCTTCCTGGTGCAGAAGGAAATCAGCTTTGCCGGGCTGTCGCGCCTGAACCGGACCAGCGATGCCTACTATCGCGGCGTGCCCTTTAGCCGGGCAGAGGAGATACGCGACGACCTGCTGGCAGATGGCGACATCATCGGGGTGAGGGTTGAAGGGTGGCGGCAGATGCATTACGCGCTCGCCAGTGACCTCCCGCTGCTCGACGATTTGAGCGCGGGGCTTGTGCCGCAGGCGTGGGCACCGTTGGAAGCGGACACGACGGAAGAGGTCGTTTTCCTGGCGCCGCTCGACCCCGTCGTGGCGCGTGGGCGGGCCAAAGTGCTGTTCGACTTCGACTACACCTGGGAAGTGTACAAACCAGAGCACAAGCGCAAGTTCGGCTATTACACGTTGCCCCTCTTGTGGGGCGACCGGCTTGTGGCGCGCTTCGATAGCAAGATGGACCGCACGACGAACACCTTCGTTATCCTGGGCTTCTGGTTGGAGGATGAGGCTCTGGGCAAAGACATGGCGTTTGCGGAGGCTTTGGCCCGTGGCTTCGCGCGATTCGCTACCTTTCTCGGAGCGGATGGCCTGGATGCAGAGGCGATAAACGAGCCACTGTTGCGGCGCTGTGTAAGCTAAGCATGAACCAGAGATAGACGACGAGGCAATATGGTCACTTACACGGACACCACGGCAATGGTTACGGCGGCACAACTAAGCGGGTTCTTCAGCCATTGGCACAAGCGGCCATCGCCAGAGACGTTGCTGCAAATACTCAAAGGGAGCGACTATGTTGTACTGGCTGTGGAAGAAGAGCAGGTGTTAGGTTATATCACGGCTATCAGTGATGGCGTGTCGTGCGCCTACATTCCGCATCTGGAGGTGCGAGAAAGCCGGCGCGACGAGGGCATTGGCTCAGAGCTTGTTCGCCGCATGATAGAACAGCTCCAACACCTATACATGATCGACCTGATCTGCGATGCCGAGCTGCAGCCATTTTACGAGAAGCTCGGCTTTCATCCCTATTCGGGCATGATCATTCGCAATTATGAACGCCAACGCTGCGAGTGAAAGTGGCACGCCGGGCTATTCGGTCCACTCGAACGTAGACAAGCTGTAATCTACGACTGTAGCCATTTCTTCATAGTATTCGTCGTAAATGTAATACTCCATTGTCACAAGTGCCCCGTCGCGTACGGCAAGGCCGGCAATGAGGTGCACTTCATTTTCGCCTTCATATATCAGGTAGTGGAACCGTTCAACCAGCTCTCCGCCAGAGGTCTGCACCGTGCTGCGCTGCTGCTGTTGCGCGTTCAGGGGTAATGTTTCCTCAAGGGTCACTGCCAGATTATTCGCCAATTGCGAGCGGAGATAGGCGAAGATAGATTCGTCTTCTACCTGTAGTATGAGGAGGAAGCCCTGCGAACCGTATTGGCAGGCAGTGCTTGCACATCCTTCTGCAAGCGGGTCCCACCACGCTGGCGTCTGAATCGAGAAGCCTTCGTCCTCGCCCTGTAGGTACATGGGGTGTCCAGCGGGGCTCACGATCGGAACTTCCGTAGGCAAAGGAGCGATTGGCGTGGGGGCATCGGCCCGGCGACTGCTTGCCAATAAGGTGTAGCCGCCCATCGAGCGGCTGTTGGAGTCGCTGACCACGACGTAATAAAAACCGTCGTGTGGGGCGCGGTAAGTAAGAGTAGCATTCAGACCAGTGAAGCCACCGTCGCTATCGTCGTCTCTGACCGCTTGATCTGCTTTGGCGCCGGGGTAGGTAACGGTGAGTAGAGCGTCGATGTTGGCTGAATCAACGGCGAGGTTAATAATCTCGCCACGCGCCAATCGAAGCTGGAAAATGTCGACGTCGCCAGGGTGATCGAGCGTCCCCCGAATTGGCCGGTCCACGTTGATGATACGGTTGTCGTCGCGATCGGTGATCGGGATGAGCCGGGCGCCTCCAGATGCCGTTAGGGTGACGGACGTTCCGGTCCTGCTATAGGTGCTGATCTGCACGATATGGGCGCCTTGCGGGTTGGTGATGACGACCGATTCCTCGCCGCTAAATGTCTTGTCGGCAAAACCAACTATTTCTCCATAGCGGTTGACAACAGAGAGCGCAATATCTTCATTGCTTTCAGCCGTGATTGTGATCTGGCCGTTGCGTAGCGTTTCCAGGATGTAGGCAGCACTATCCCAGGCGTTGGTGAGGCCAAAGGTATGCCGGTTGGCGGCTTTGCTGTGGTCCATCAGGTGATCGCCTGGCACACTGTCGTCGGATACCAACTGCTGGATAAAGGGGTCCAGATCGGCAGTTGAAGCTACGAGACCAAACAGTGCTTCTGTAAATGCAAATCCAGAAAGTCCAATCACTTCACCCATATCAGACACGAGAGCGCCTCCGCTCTGCCCACCGGCAATGTCGGCATCTGTCTGGAAGTAAGTAATCCCTTCCTGTTCCCACTGGCGCTGACGGGCGATGATGCCGCCGGTGATGGTTGGCGTGGGCAGGCGCTCTACTTCACCGGGATAGCCAATCAGATAAACCTGGCTGCCGGTCGTCAGGTCTTCCCCATCAGAGAGGGTTAAAGGCTTGGCTTGCACTCCTTCCAATGGCCCAAGCAGGGCGATGTCGGCCATCAAATCCCACTTATAGACAGGCGCCGCTTCAACCTCAAAGCCATCGGCAAATACAATACGCGCTTCCTGGTAAGGCCAGACGACGTGTGCATTCGTGAGCAGGAAGTTGTTGTTGATGTACAGTCCGCTACCCGTTGTGCTGCCAGTTTCGACGAAGGCAACGGAAGGCGCAATTTTGTCGAATAGCTCGGAAGGTGACAGCGGGCCGGGTGTTGGTGTTACGCTGGCTGTGGCTGTCGCCGTAGGTAATGGCGTTGAAGTTGGTTCAGGCGTTTTGGTAGGGGGTGGTACGGTAGAGGTTGGCTCTGGGCTGGCTGTTGGCGCCTGGCCTGCCTGGCAGGCTACAAGAGCCACGAATAGTAACAAGAGTAAGCGAGTGCAGGTATGCCGTTGCTTCATCGGCGCCTCTCCTTCCGCCGTGCTGCGGTGCAATGTGGGCTGATGTTGGCTATAAGGATAGAGGTCATCGCTCCGCAAAACCCGGGCCCAACCGATGCTAACGGCGCGTGACACCTGTATCGTATGTCCAAAGGCGCGATTGATCAAATTCCGGGGAGATGCAAGAACGAGTTGATGTTGCGGCGCCAACTGGACCGCACAACCACTCTTCTGCTACCATACAACCAACTGACCACTGTCTCCCACTATCTAGCACAGCCTAACGGACCTTAAAGGAAGTGTATCATGCTGGTAGAAAAACCACCGGTAGAGCGGATTCCGTGTTATTGTGCGCTGTGTACGTCGCGTTGTGGG
>CAZRTM010000006.1:48866-53777 GCA_964602995.1 uncultured Ardenticatenaceae bacterium | reverse complement strand
TCTTCCTCCGCTTCGGACGACGCCGTGGTGTGGATTGAGCGGCTGATGAATGCCTTTGGTAGCCCTAATCTCTGCTCGGCGATGGAGCTTTGCGGCTGGGGGCGTTATCTGGCGCCGACGTATACCTATGGCGCGAGCGTGCCCGGCCTCTATATGCCGGATCTGGAGAATGCCGGGTGCATCCTCTTCTGGGGCTACAATCCCAACCTGGCGCGGTTAACCCATGCTACAATGACCGTAGAGGCGCAGAAGCGGGGGGCACGGCTAATCGTAGTCGATCCACGGCGCACCGGGGTGGCCAAGAGAGCCGATTGCTGGCTGCAGGTGCGGCCCGGTAGTGATGGGGCGCTGGCGCTGGGCCTGGCGCATGTGATGATTGAGCAGGAATGGTTCGACCACGATTTTGTGCGCCAGTGGACCAACGGTCCCTTGCTCGTGCGCGCCGATAATGGACGCCTGTTGGTTGAGCGCGACCTGTCTGAGCAAGGCAGTGGGCAGAAATATGTGGCCTGGGGCGGAGCTGAGGGGCGACTCATTCTATATGATCCGGATAGCGGCCATTATGAAGTGAGTAGTACAGAGCTGGCTCTCTCTGGGGAATACGCCGTCAGGACGGTGGAAGGCGAGGTCCTTTGCCATCCGGTCTTTGAGCTGGTGACGCGGCTCTGCAGAGAGTATCCTCCGCAGCGCGTCGAGGCGATATGCGGCGTCGAACGCGAGCAGGTGGTGGCGGCAGCGCGCATGATGTGGGAGGCGCGACCGGTAGCCTATTACGCCTGGAGCGGGGTGGAGATGCAGAGCAATGCCACACAAATCGCGCGGGCCATCGCCCAGCTCTATGTACTGACCGGCGACCTGGACGCGCCAGGCGGTAATGTGCGCTTTGCGCCGGTGCCCTCAGCTCGTCTCGAGGGGTATGAGCTGTTGCCGGCGGCGCAGCGCGGGCGGGCATTGGGCATGGCCGACCGGCCGTTGGGGCCGTCGCGCTGGAATCACATCACCACCGACGAGATATACTGCGGCATCCTGGAGCAAGAGCCGTATGGCGTGCATGGCCTGCTTGTCTTCGGCTCCAATCTGCTGCTCTCTCATAGCAACGGTCATTATGGGCGCGAGGCGCTGAAGGCGCTCGACTTCTACGTGCACATGGATCTGTTTATGAATCCTACGGCCGAGCTGGCCGATATCGTTTTGCCGGTGGCCAGCGCCTTTGAGCGCGATGCTTTGAAGATCGGCTTTGAGGTCACTCCTGATGCACAGGCCTGGGTGCAGTGGCGGCAGCCGGTCGTCGCGCCACGTGGGGAGTCCCGTTCCGACGCAGAGATTATCTTTGACCTCGCCTGCCGCCTGGGTCTCGGCGACTACTTCTGGCAGGGCGATATTGAGGCAGGGTATAGCGAGCGGCTGGCGCCATCGGGCATCACGCTGGAGGAGCTGCGTGCCAACCCCGGCGGCCTGCGCGCGCCGGTCGAGACGCAGTACCGCAAATATGCGGTTGAGACAGAAGGTGTAGCGGCCGGCTTTGGGACGCCCACACGCAAGATTGAGCTTTATTCGCAGACGCTGCTGGAACACGGCTATCAGCCGCTGCCAGCGTACGAAGAACCGCTGGTCAGCCCCATTTCACAACCAGAACTGGCCGGGCGCTTTCCGCTGATTCTGACAACGGTCAAGCACACGCTCTTTTGCGAGAGCCAGCACCGCGCCCTGCCCAGTTTGCGCAAGCGAGCCTTGGAGCCGGAAGTGGAGCTGCACTCCCAGGCCGCTGCGGAGCGTGGTATAAGCCCCGGTGACTGGGTGGCTATCGAGACGCCGCAGGGCAGTGTGCGCGCACGGGCGCGCATGAATGACACGCTCAAGCCCAATGTGGTAGTTGGCCAGCACGGCTGGTGGCAGGCCAGCGCTGAGATTGGGGCGCCAGGCTACGATCCGTTTAGCGAAGAGGGGGCGAATCTGAACCTGATTATCGGCAACGAGGCCATTGATCCGATAAGCGGCTCTGTTCCGCACCGGGCCTACGTTTGTGAGATCCGGCGCGTCGGGTGAGGTTGGATTGATGGAAGATAGTTCCTGTCACTGCCTGGAAGCGCCGTCTGAGAAATTAGTGTTCGTTCGAGCGCTAGGAAGTGATGCCTATTTTGCCGATATCTCTCTCATGCGCTGCCCGGCGTGCGGCCGCCATTGGCTCCGATACGCTTATGAGCTGGAAGCGTTTACGCGGTCGGGTCGCTGGTATCTGGGCGCCATCACGGAAGAGCAACTAGCCGCGCTCAACGGCGAAAATGCGCGAGCCACATTCGGTCAGATGGAATGGTACTATTATGGTGGAAGCTATTTCGATGGCGCGACGGGAAAGACGCGGGGAGAGGTTGGATAGGCTATAATACCGTTGTGATGTCTGGAGATAGCACCGTAGATAGCATTCCTGTCCAGCCAATTACCTGGCTCGCCGCCCAAAAGCGACCGTTTATTGCCGCCACCATTGCCGCGCTGTTATTCGTCCTCCTCATTGCAGCCGGTGGGGTGATTCATGGCGACCCCCGTGGCGCCTTATCATTTCTGCTCTGGCCTGGACCTCTCCTCTATGTAGCTATCGCTATCCCTTTTTTGCTCCCCTTGTGGCTGGTGCAACTGATTATCTATATCCAGATGTGGCAGCAAGGACGACCTTACTTCGTCAGCACGCAGAGCGCATCGCTTCTGGAAAGGGAGCGCCAGTGCCATTTTGTCCTCTATCTGCGCCCAATGATGTTCGTTCTCAGCGTCCTATACGTTGAGACGCGAGCCAGGGAGAGGTACTGGATGAGACCAACCTGGCTCTACCTGTCGATTTGCGCCGTGGGGTTGTTGGCGTTCTGCCTGCTGTCAATCTACTTACCGCTGGCGCCGCCGCTATTCATCATCAGCGCCGTCATCTTCTGGATAAGCGCGTTCATCTTTGGCCTGGGGCACCTTGTTGTCGGCGCCTAAAGCAATAGCCTTCAGGAACTTATCCTGATTGCCGGCCAGCGTCGGCACTTCATCCGGGTAGGCAACCCACCACAGCTCAAATAGAAGCGGTCCTTCGCCCCCTTCAGACGGTGTCATCTCCAGATGCTGCCACCGTTGCGGCGCTTCCCCGGAGAATTGTAAGTGGAAGAAGTGACGCCGGGCGCGTCGCGGTTGCCCGCCGGCATTCTCCAGACCGTACTCCTGCTGTCCCAGGTAGGAGACGACGGTAAGGTTGCTCAGACCGGTTTCTTCCTGAACTTCTCGTAACACGGCTGCCTCCAGAGGTTCCCCGTCTTCCACTGTTCCAGCCGGTACCTGAACGCCTGCTTCTGGCGTGTCGGGGTGCCTGAACACAAGCAGCCGGTCATGCCACGTGATGTAGGCCGCTACCTTCTCAATTGTGACTGTCATGGTCAATCTCCACCTCACCGTCAGCTTTTACGCAGCCACTCATTCTAACAGATGGATGAGGCGGCGTCAGCTTGTAGAGCGATTTGGCAAATCGCTTTACATAAAGAGGACTGGCGGGACGCGGCAAGGTGGTTGACGTTACGGGGTAAATTCTAGGCGTCTGATACGTTGTCAGTGTGGGTCTGGGTGAGACAGCCGTACAGGAAGAAGTTGTCTGTCCCGCGCACATACCCTTGCCAGCCTGACGCTGCCAGCTGTTTTTGCAGCTCATCTGGTTCGTAGAAGATCTTTACAATTTCGAAGGTGCGCCCGTCGTTCAGGCGTCTTTCTACACGGCCGCTGGTACCAATCTCTTTGTGGTCCCGGGCGGTGGAGCCTTGATTGAGAAGGCTATCCACAAAAAAGACGTGGCCTCCTGGTCTCAGCGCTGCTCGTACCATCTGCCAGAACGGGTCAAAACGGTCGTGTGGTACATGCGACAGCCAGAAGCCAAAGAAGATAAAGTCATACTGTTGGGGCGGCTGCCATTGGAAGAGATCGGCGAGCACGTAGGTGACGTTGTCTGCGCCAACGCGCTGCTTATTTAGCTCAATGACTTCTGGTGAGGCATCGACGGCCGTCACACTCTGGGCTGGAGCGGTCAGGTGTTGGGTCCAGAGACCAGTGCCACATGCCAGCTCAAGCACGTGGCCACGAGGGCCAGCCTCTGCCAGCGCCTGCTCCACCACAGCAACCTCGCCGAACCAGGAGCGGCGGAACTCGTCGCCACGGTCATAGCGCCCTTCACGTAGAAACCACTGGTCATACTCTGTAGCGCGCTCGCGATAATAGGTGATCATTTCTTGTAAGAGGCTGTCGTCAATTGGCATAGGGAGTTCTCTTTCTTCGACTTTGTAAAAACTGTGGGCTTCACTAATTGTGCCTTACGCCTATTACGCCTATTGTGCTTTACGCGAGATGTTGTTGCAACGGTGATAGGTTTCGACCCATCGAGTGAACGTTTCCACTTCCTGTTGTGACTTGGAATAAGGTGGCTCGCGGAAGGCATAGGTGTAAACTTGTATCAGCTCTGCCTTCCAAGATTCAAATTCATCTACTGCAAGGTGAATCGTCGTGGAATCCATTCTTCTCGTCCAGTATGATCTATTGGTGCGAGAGTCACTGTCTGTCAAAACAACTGTATATTACTGCAAATGACGCCACTTAGTAATCCCATCGCCGTAGGCCGCACCGCTGAAGTGTATGCCTGGCAGGACGGCCAGGTGCTCAAACTATTTTACGACTGGGTACCAGAAGCCCAGGTCGATTTTGAAGCGCGTATCGCGCGCGCTGTGCATGAAGCAGGGCTGCCGGTCCCTGCTGCCGGCGAGGCGCTGGAGATAGATGGGCGACATGGGTTGGTATATGAGCGGGTGGTGGGCCGGACGATGTTGGAAGAGATGCTGGAAGAGCTGCGCAGCCGTCCCTGGCGTCTGGGCATCTATGCGCGCCAGCTTGCCCGGTTACAGG
>CAZRTM010000006.1:44336-48766 GCA_964602995.1 uncultured Ardenticatenaceae bacterium | reverse complement strand
GCCGATGTAGCGCGCACCTCAATTCTCTTGATGGGCGAAGCCCACACGAAGGGCACGCCTGTTGTGCCGGTAGCGCTGGTTCACCGTTTCCACGAACTTTACCTGAAGGAGTATTTCCTGTTGAGTGGTGGTAGCGAGGAGGAGTACCGTTCCTGGTGGCCCGTCGTCGCTGCGGCAAGATTGAGTGAAGGGATTGTTGAGCAGGAGGAGTGGTTGCTGGCGCAGGCGCAATTGGTTTTAGCAACAAATTGACGGGCATATTGACATGGGAGCGGCCTCATGGTAAGGTGCCAACAGGTTTATATACGGAAAGGCGTTGACTGAGAAATAGTAAGCCTGTGGAGCATTGACAGAGAGCTGGCGGTTGGTGCGAGCCAGCAGTGTAATGCAGGTTGAACCCATCTCACGAGCTGCGGGTGAAACGGACTTGACAGGTGAGATTCGCCAAACCCGGCCGGCCAGTCACCGTTAAAAGACTGCCATATCGCTTTACGTGCAGGCGGTATGGTCCATTGAGTGAGGTAAGCTGCGCGCATGAGGCGCGGCGGCTTCCTAATCAGGGTGGTACCGCGGGCAAAGGTCTCGTCCCTTCTGGGATGAGGCCTTTTTTGATCCCAGTCCCTCCCATTTTTGAAACCGTGTTGCACGAAAGGACAGGTGAACAATGATTGCAGATGATAGATTGGTTTCTCAAGAAGAGGATTTCAACGAGTGGTATAACACACTGGTTCTGAAAGCTGATCTGGCTGATTACGGTCCGGTGCGCGGGACGATGATCGTCAAGCCTTATGGCTGGGCTTTGTGGGAAAATATACAACGGGCGCTGGATAGCCGCTTTAAGGCCACCGGCGTGGAGAACGCGGCCTTCCCGCTGTTTATACCCATGGAGCTGTTCCGCAAAGAGGCGGTGCACGTAGCCGGTTTTGCGCCAGAGCTGGCAGTGGTGACGCATGGTGGTGGTAAGGAGCTGGGCGACCCGCTGGTGGTGCGGCCCAGTTCCGAAGCGTTGGTGAACCAGGCCTTTGCGCGCTGGGTTCAGAGCTACCGGGACCTCCCCCTGTTGCTCAATATGTGGAACAGCGTTGTGCGCTGGGAGCTGCGCACCCGGCTGTTCTTACGCAGCCTGGAGTTCCACTGGCAGGAAGGCCACACCGCGCACGCCACAGAACAGGAGGCGCGCGAACGGACGCGACAGATGCTCGATGTGTACGCGGAGTTTGCCCTTGACGAGGCCGCGCTGCCGGTTATCAGCGGCGTGAAATCAGAGCTGGAACGCTTTGCCGGGGCGCAGGAGACGTTGACCATTGAGGCCATGATGCGTGATGGTAAGGCGCTGCAATCGGGCACTTCGCACTACTTTGGGCAGAATTTCAGCCGGGTTTTTGATGTGCAGTTTGTGGATGCCAGTAATACGCAACAGTACTGCTACACAACGTCCTGGGGGCTGAGCACCCGCTTCATCGGGGCCATCATCATGACGCATGGGGACGACCGCGGGCTAATTTTGCCGCCGCGTCTGGCGCCCTACCAGGTGGTGCTGGTGCCTATTTATCGCAGCGATGGTGACAAGGGAGCGGTGATGGAGACGGTGCAGCGCCTGTCGCGGGCGCTGGCAGACGCCGGGATTTCGACGAAGATTGACGACCGCGAGAACCTGAGTCCGGGGTTCAAATTTAACGCCTGGGAGCTGAAGGGAGTGCCAGTGCGCATTGACGTTGGCGCGCGCGAAGTGGCTGAGGAAACGGTGGTCCTGGCGCGGCGCGACCGGCCGGGTCGTGCTGGCAAGCAGACCGTGGCGCAGGACAGCATTGTTCAGACAGTGCAGGAGCTGTTGCGCGATATTCACCACAATCTGGTGGCACGAGCAGGCGCCTTTATGAATGAGCGTACTCATGTCGTTACCAGTTATGATCAGTTCAAAGAAGTGATTGAGACCGGATTCGCGCGTGTGTGGTGGGCTGGTGACAATGAGGATGAATTGCGTGTGAAAGAGGAGACCCGGGCCACGCTCCGCTGCTTTCCACTGGAGCAGCCGGACGGTAGCGGGCGTTGTTTCTACACGGGACGGATGGCGGATCGCATAGCGATTTTTGGGCGCGCTTATTGACAGGCGTTGGTTGGTAGCTCTTTAGAATGTCGAACAGATTCAACTGGCGTGGGCCGTCGTCGAGGTCGATTTTATGCGCCCTGGCTGCAGTGAGGTAGTCCAACGCAAAACTAACAGCCTTCTCTGTATGATAATGAGATGAACAGCTCGGCAAAAACGGGTGATGCCGTTCTAAAAAGCTACAATTTGTCGTTACAAAAGCTCAGTAGCAGTTTTGACGTAACTTCTGCACACCTAATGCGACTGGAAGGGACATGAGACGACGATTAGGCATGCTTCTTCTGCTCGTCATACTCCTGGCCGCCTGTACTGAGTCATCCAGAGATGGCGGTGGGGCAGCTTCATCTTCGGGCGACTCAGCGCAGGCAACGGCGACAGGTGTGCTGTTGACAGCCACGTCGCCAGGAGCGGCGCCGTCGGCAACGGCCACGGCCGCCTCTGAGGAAAATTCGGGGACGCTGGAAACGCCGCCGCGGCCGGGCGAGGATAGCGCCACATTTACCCCTGAGCCGTCTGCAACACCCGAGAGTGCGGAGGAGGCCTCCCAGGAGGCGTCCTCGTCCGGGTCAGCGGCGGATATAGAGGGGGCCTTGGTGCAGGTCACAATGCCAGGCCACGTTGGCGTGTTACTCGACGAATTCCCAGCCGATATGCGTGACCGGGTTGCAGAAGCGCTGATGGAACAACCGGAGGAAGAGTGGCTGGCGCGGGCACGGCGGCAGATACGGCTGACGCGCCTGCGCCTCAACTTCCGCGATTCCAATTACGCCAATAAGGGACAGCTTCCCCTGCCGCAACCTGAGCAATGGAACATTGGCCTGGACCCTCGCGGACCGCAGCGCACCACTGTCCAGGGGCATGAGCTGGTCATGATTGGCTACATTTTGACCACGACCATTCTTAGCGATGCTGGATCGGTGGCGGCGGCAGAACCGGCGCTGGCCGTAGCTGGCGGCGTCTGGGAAGAACCGTTCTTATTCCCGGCCGATCCTGACATGCTGGTGCAGCGAACAGGGGAGGCGTGTATTAACGACGGCGGAATCCCACCTAACAGCATCGACTCCGAGAACGCCTGGTACTTCTATGACTTCGACCGCACTACGTGCCGCAACGCCCTGGCAGCGCGGGTGGGCACGGTAAACACGGCTGTGCGCTTTCAGCGAGTGGCCTGGAACGACGGCCTGGCCGACCGCGTGCGCACGCCGGCCGTGCTCGAGAGCGAGTATGCCGATATGGCAGTTGTGGGTGACGACCTGCGCAACAACCGTGTGGTTTATCGTTACTTCAACGTGGGCGATTGCGCACTGGAGGAAGGAGCTGTGCTGGCGCCTGGCTGGCGCAGGCTGCTGCAGTTCGACGCCAATGTGCAGAATGTGGGTGGGCAAGAGCTGCACGTGGGCGCGGCAACTGAAAGCGGCGGTGAACACGGCCTGTTTGAATACGCTCCCTGTCATGATCATGTGCATTATCGCTATTATGGTGACTTCGTCGTGCAGAACGAGGATCAGGTATCGAGTAGTAAGCAGGCGTTTTGTGTGCAGAGCACAGACCGTCTGAGTAACAGCGAATGGTCGCCGCTGGTGCACGATTACTCCTGCCGTTTCCAGGGCATTGAGGCTGGTTGGGAGGACGAATATATGGCCGGCCTCGACACCCAGTGGATGGATATTACAGAGCTGGAGATGGAGCCTGAAGGGAAAACGGTGCAGCTAGGCTTCGTATCGAACGAGGAAGGGTTTCT
The DNA here is from genome assembly GCA_964602995.1 of uncultured Ardenticatenaceae bacterium. Classification (GTDB taxonomy): domain Bacteria; phylum Chloroflexota; class Anaerolineae; order Promineifilales; family Promineifilaceae; genus JAAYYY01. The sequence goes on along the minus strand of CAZRTM010000006.1, from coordinate 44,918 downwards.
CTGTGAAGGAATGCCCCTGCTGGATGAGGAGGGCAACCAGTTGTGGGAGCCTAGCGAGCTGACGAATGAAGAAGGGGAACCGCTGCTGCGACCACAGTGCGAGTTTCTTGAGGGATGGGAGGAGAATAACGAAGCGTTCATCGACGTGCCGCTGACGCCAACGGGCAGCTTTGTGACGATGCCCTGCCAGAATGGGGAAGTAGGCCCGCTGCGCAACTGCGGCTTCTCTGAACTGACGCTGGAGGGCGTGGATGCCCTTTGCCGGGCAGAGCGAAGGCTGGAGCTGCGTTTGCGGACGGAGGGCGAAGGAGCGCCGCAGGTGGTGCGCGTCTGCGAATGGAGCGCTGTGCTGGGCACGGGCGTGGCCTGCGCTTTTGAAGATTCCCTGGCCAACGCCATCGTCGGCGAGGAGGGTGGTGTGGTCTCGTTCACCTGCCCCTTCGTACGTGACGCCGGAGAAGCACAGGAGCTTCCCAGCGCCAGTTACTCGCTCTACACAGCGCCAGTCTGGCCCGATGACGGGCCGTTGCCCGTTACCGCTTCGCAGTAATTCTTTCTCCTCCTACTCTTGTACAGCGAGTT
>CAZRTM010000006.1:37260-44236 GCA_964602995.1 uncultured Ardenticatenaceae bacterium | reverse complement strand
TGCCCGTTACCGCTTCGCAGTAATTCTTTCTCCTCCTACTCTTGTACAGCGAGTTGGCAACTCGCTTTTTATGGTAAGCGAGTTACCAACTCGCTTTACAGTAGGCAAATTGTAATCCAAACCGTAATCTACTTAGCGTACAGTGGATGGACGATGCAGGGGTTTCAAAACCCTCCTTTGGAGCGGGTTGCACCAGGACTGCAGCCCGCTCCAAACGTATCAGGAGACGAAGTGCGTTCGGGGGAGCTGAGAGCGCACTGATGCCGATACAATAGCCCACTAATTCTTCAATATTGAGCGTGGCAGTGGTTGAAGCATAGGCGCTTTGACTGGCTGAGCAAGGAGCAGAAATGGCCCGTATTCTGGCAATTGATGACGATGCCGATATGTGCAAGCTCATCGAGCTTGCTTTGCGCCGGCACAGCCATGAGGTTCGTACGGCAGCCAGTGGGGTGGAGGGGCTTAAAGAGATGCGGCGTTTCAAGCCGGATGTTGTGATTATCGACAAGTTAATGCCTGGCATGGATGGTTATGAAGTTGTCCGGCGCATCCGTCACGATCCGCACTTTAACCGGGTCCCCGTCCTCGTGCTTACGGCTGAGGCAGATCTGGAAGGCAAAGTAACCGCCTTTGAGATTGGGGCTGATGATTATCTGAATAAGCCATTTGCCACTGAAGAGCTGGTGGCGCGTATTGCGGCGCTGGTCCGGCGCTCGCAGATGGTTGAAGGCGGTTCTGTGGAGCCTCACCTTATTGCCGTGCATTCTCTGCGTGGCGGGATAGGCTCGACGACGCTGGCCGTGAACCTGGCGGTTGCGCTTCGCGACCTCTGGGGCGCCCCGACTCTACTTTTGGATATGGCGCTTGTATCGGGACATGTCAGCCTGTTTCTCAACAAACGGGCAAAACAGACCTGGGCCAGCCTTCGTGGTTACGCCGTAGAAGCAATTGAGGATAGTGTGGTGTCCGGCCTGTTGCAGGAGTATGGGAACGGTCTGCAATTTATCGCTGCTCCGGAACTTCCCGGCGATGCAGGACTGATTAGAAGGGAAATGGTTGAAAAGGTCCTGGAGTTGCTGCGCCCTTCTTATGATTACATCGTCGTCGATCTGCCGCACGATTTTAGTGCGATTACCCTGGCGTTGCTGGATGAAGCCAGTGTGGTTTTGTCTCTGGTTGCACCCGAATTGGCCTCCTTGCGGGCGGCCTCGCTGGCGCTCGATACCTATAACAGGATTGGTTACACACTTGAGAATGTGAAGCTGGTGCTCAACCGGCCGTTTGAAGCGCGAGGGTTGGACCCCATGGATATTGAGCGCGCCCTGAAGCATCCCGTCGCGGCAGAATTGCCGTTTGCCGGTGCGCACTGCGTGCAGGCTATTAATAAGGGGGAACCGCTGCTCACCTTCCGCCCGCAGCACGCGTTTTCGCGCGCGCTTGAAGATTTCGCGTTTGAGGTTAGTAAAAGCTCCCATCGCGAATTCCCGCCGATTTTGCCGTCAGCGGCCTGGCAACGGGTGCAGGAGAGCCAACAATCGAATAGCAAGGTGCGCCGGACCGTAGGGCGTATTTTTAGATAGGCGTAGGATTCTTCGGCATGCGCCTCAGAATGACAGTAGTGGGCGCCTCAGAATAGTAGTAGGGGACTCAGAATGACGGTAGTAGGCGCCTCAGGAGAGTGGGGGTGGAAAGCGTTAGCGGCGGCGTAGGTAAGGCTCGCAGGCCAGATCGGAGCAGTGAATGACGCGCAGGGCGTTGTCTTCCTCTGAGCTATAGCTGATCAGGGGCAATCCATCTACTCCCACTGTTACCGACGTATCAGATGCGCCGGATAGAGCGGTATTCGTTGTGACCGTCTGGGAAGTACAGTTTATGTTGTTGCAGTGGGCAGTGTACAGTTGTGACGTGGCCGAGGACGTGAAGGTGACCAGCGCCAGGCCGTCACGCCCTATCGAAACGGATACCCCTTGCCACTCAAACTCAGTTGTGGAAATGAGCACGTCGACCAGACCGCCCAGGCAGCTTCTGCTGGTGCATTGAGCCAGGCGCACCTGGGCCGGATCGGAGACTGAGCCGAGGCTTTTGGTATAAGCGATGGCTGGGAAGTCGTTGTGCGCAATGGTGATTGAGGTGTGCTTGCCGACGTCGTGTTCGACGCCGTTGCTATGACCAGCTCCGTCGAAGCGCACCGATTCGGCTATTGAGCAATCCTGGTTCGGGCAGCGCGCCACTTTCAGGTCTCCGTTTGTGGCGTCATAGTAACTGATATAGGCGTCTCCGTATCTGGAACGCGTTATCGACGAATACTGGCCCACATCACCGCTCTCATCAACCACATGAATGGTAACGTCAGTGCAGGGCAGATTGTGGCAGAAAGCGCTTTTCAGATCGTGTTGCCCGGCATCGTAGTAGCTGATGAAGGCATAGCCGCTGCTGTTGGTCGTGATTGAACTGTACTGCCCCACATTTCCAACAGAATCCACCACAGTGAGCGTGGCGCCGGTGCAGGCGAGGTCGTGGCATTGGGCCAGCTTCAGATTACCGTTCGTCTCGTCGTAATAACTGATCAGGCCGTTGCCGTCGCGCCCCAGCGTGATGGAGGTGTATTTTCCGGTGATGCCTGCCGTGTCCAGTGTGGTCAGGGTGGCCTGTGAGCAGGTCAGGTCGGTGCAGTGGGCCACTTTGAGAGCACCGTTTTTTGCATCGTGATAGCTGATGAGCGGCAGCCCATCACGACCTATGATCATCGAGTTATAGCGACCGACGCCTATACTGTCGACGATGTTGTCTTCATAAAAGGGGAGGGGCATACCCACCACGTCCAGTCGCGACCCGTTCAGGCGCAGCCCATCGCCAGCGGTGTAGGTGGTGTCATTATCGATGCCATCAGCAAACCCGTCGGGCATTTCAGCGATACCTCCCCAGGAAACGGACGCGGCGTATAAGGCATAAGGGGTTGCTGTGAGGCGTTGCCGGGGTTGTAGGGTCGTGTAGGGGCCTGCGTCGCTGCTGGCGCGGACGGCGATCTCCAGATACAGCTCGCGCCCATCGAACAGGTCGCCGAAGTCAAGCATTGTCGTAAAGTGCCCGTTGGAGACCTCGACGCCAGAACGTTGCAAGGTGGCGCCAACCTGTGTTCCCCCGGTAGTAGCGTCCCACAACGTGAATCGAAAATCGTGCCTTCCTGTGGCCGGCGTCTCCCCGATGCGCAGCTCTCCTTGATAGGTGAATCCTTGTGCAACAGCGCCCACCTGTTGTAATCCGCTAGCGCGGGCGGTTCCGCTGGCGCGGGCGGTTGCTAATATCCAACCCGAAATGACGGCGGCTACCATACCAGAGAGAAAGAGGAGAAGGAGGCCAATCTTTGTTCGCATCATTGTTCGCGGTGGCGGCCGTTGCAGCAACGGTGACTTTACTCTATACAGTTGTCTTCGCAGGCCGCCTCTCAGGGCACATGTTGGAGAGGATCTGGTACGCTTGTTCAGCCGGCCTGAGCCTCACCGGTCAGGTAGCGGTGCAACAGGGTATGGAAATGGTGCACGCCGTTCTCTCGTTTCACCGAGAAGCGCCCCTGGTCATAGGAGCGAGATTTCAGTCCTTGTTGGACCATTTCGCATAGGGCAATATCTTCCTGTTGCACCTGGTCGCTAAAGGCAATTGACTGCTGCATGCTTTCCCATCCTGGCCCGGTTCCGGGTTGCTCAAAATACCATTCAAAGATGGTCAGGGTGCGGTCCTTATCGAGGGGCAGGATGATGTTGAGCTGTAGATTGTCAGGATAGAAGTTGAGCATCACATTGGGGAAGACCCAATAGTAGAGCGCTTCTTCTTCGGCCTCGGTGCGCAGATAGCGCCTGTCACGGTCGTGGAGTGGCGCGTCGCTGCCGGGGCGCAGCGGCGCATGTTGCTTGGAGTAGTGAGAGAAGGTTTCAACCTGGTACTGGTCATAGTCCAGCTCGCGGAAGAGGCCGGGGTGCGCAATGGGGATATGATAGCCTTCCAGGTAATTGTCCACATACACTTTCCAGTTACATTGGACATGATAATCGCGCCGCTCGGCCAGTTTCATGTTGGCGACATTGAAACCATGTTCTTGCACTTCGGCGGCGATGGGAGCCAGATAGCTGGAAAGGGGTGGAGCATTCTCGTCGAGATTGACGAAGACGAAAGGACCCCACGCTTCGACACGCACGGCTTGCAGACAAACAGCGCTGCTGTCCCACTCCTTCACGCCTTCAAACTCGGGCGCCTGACGCAAGCGCCCGTCGAGATCGTATGTCCAGCCGTGATACTTGCATTGCAGGCTCTTGCGATTCCCCTTACCCTGGGCGACCGGCCCGGCCCGGTGACGGCATACGTTGTAGAAGGCGCGTAGCTCGTTGTTCAGATCGCGGGTGATTACCAGCGGTTCGCCCAGTAAGTCACAGGCAAAGTAGTCGCCCGGCCGCAACAGTAGCTCAGTGCGCGCTACAGGCTGCCAGGTACGCCAGAAAACGCGTTCCTTTTCCAGCTCCAGAAAATCGGCGTTCAGATACCAGCGGGCGGGCAAGGTGCTGGCGCGAGAAAGATCATCAGTGGCATGATAATCACTCAGGTCAAGGTGGCCCATTCAGTCCTCCGGAGAAAGTTGTGATGAGCGGGCTGAGCGGCGCGCTCAGGCTGCTTTGGCCGGGGTGGTGATAATGTCTTGGCTGGGAATGAATTTTGGCTCAACTTCGTGACAGGCGACCCAATGTTTGGGCGCTACCTCTCGCCATTGGGGAACAACCTCGGCACAATGAGGTTGGGCGATGGGGCAGCGCGTGTGGAAACGGCAGCCACTGGGCGGATTGATGGGGCTGGGCACGTCGCCGGTCAGGATCATGCGCTTGCGGCGGCGGGCAATCTTGGGATCGGGCACAGGAACAGCGGAGAGCAGCGCCTGGGTATAGGGATGCAGTGGGTTCTCATACAACTCGTCCCGTTCCGCAAGCTCCGCCATCTTGCCCAGATACATCACGGCCACACGGTCACAAATATGGCGCACCATGCTCAGGTCGTGGGCAATGAACAAATAGGTCAGGCCGAACTGCTCCTGCAAATCTTCCAGCAGATTGACAACCTGAGCCTGGATGGAGACGTCGAGCGCCGAAATAGGCTCATCACAGACCACAAAGAGCGGGTCCGACGCCAGAGCGCGGGCCACGCCAATGCGCTGTCGCTGTCCGCCGGAGAATTCGTGCGGGAAGCGGTTGATGTAGCGGCTGCTCAGCCCCACCAGATTCAACAGCTCTTTGACCCGTTCCGACCGTTCTTTGGCATTGTCCACCAGGTTGTGAACGCGCAGAGGCTCGCTGACAATGGCGTTCACTGTCCAGCGGGGGTTCAGCGAGGCGTAGGGATCCTGAAAAATCATCTGCGCCTTGCGCCGCACCTGCATCAGCTCCGCGCCCTGGGCGTTGGCGACGTTGTGCCCGTCGATTGTCACTTCGCCGTCCGTAATGGGGTAAAGCCCTAGAATGGTTCTGCCGGCTGTTGTCTTGCCACAGCCGCTTTCACCGACCAGACCCAGCGTTTCGCCGTTGTAGATGTCGAAGGAAATCTCATCGACGGCCTGCACAGCGCCTACTTTGCGCTGCATGATGACACCGCGCGTAATGGGGAAATGCTTTTTCAGTTCTCGAACACGGACAAGTGGTTGTCCAAGTGGTTGTCCATTGCCGTTGCTCATTGAGCTTCTCTCACTTTAACGTTGCTGAGCCAGCAGGCGGCCTGGTGTGTAGAGGTGGTGGGAATAAGCGGCGGCGTTTCGCTCCAGCAGCGGTCGATGGCTATGTCGCAGCGCGGCGCGAAGGAGCAGCCCCGCGGCTCCACCAGCAGGTTGGGCGGTGTGCCAGGGATCGATTTCAGCCGGCCAGCGCGTCGCTGGTCGATGCGGGGCAGGGCCGCCAGGAGTGATTTGGTGTAGGGGTGGTTGGGATCCTCGTAGATGGTGTCTACGTCCGCTTCTTCGACAATGCGGCCCGCATACATCACAGCGACGCGGTCGGCGATGCTGGCTACCACGCCCAGGTCATGTGTAATCCAGATCAGGGCCATGCCGAGCTTGTCTTTGACCTCTTGAATCAGGTCCACAATCTGGGCCTGAATGGTCACGTCCAGCGCTGTGGTAGGCTCATCGGCGATGAGGATGGAAGGGTTGCAAGCCAGCATCATGGCGATCATGACACGCTGGCGCATCCCGCCCGAAAATTGGTGGGGGTAATTTGAGAGGCGATTGGCGGGATCGGGAATACGCACCATCTCGAACAGCTCCAGCGCCCGATGCTTTGCTTCGCTTTTAGGCATGTTGAAATGCTGCAGCAAGGCCTCGGTCATCTGGCGCTCGATGGACAGAACCGGGTTGAGTGATGTCATCGGATCCTGGAAGATCATGCCGATCTCCCGGCCCCGGATTTGCTCAAGCTCGTCTTCGTCTAATTGCAGGAGATCCTGGCCCTGGTAGAGGGCGCGACCCGAGATGATCTCGCCGGGTGGGCTGGGGATAAGCCCCAGGATGGACATCATGCTCACTGACTTGCCGCTGCCGCTTTCACCGACCACAGCCAACACCTCGCCCTCGTCCAGATGGTAAGAGATGCCATTGACGGCGTGCACAATGCCTTCCGGCGTGTTGAATCGAACGCGCAGATCAGTTACTTCCAGCAGTCTTGTCACAATATTCCTTTACGGTCGTTGGCGTCACTCACATAGTTTGGCATGGTTAATCAGCGCGGCTGCGAGGGTCAAGGGCATCGCGCAATCCATCGCCAACGAAATTGATACTCAAAACAGTCAGCAGTATCAGAAGGCCAGGGAAGATCCACAGCCAGGGGGCTGACTCCAAGTAGTTGTAGGCGCCGTCTAGCATATTGCCCCAGGTAGCAGTGGGCGGCTGTACACCCAGGCCCAGGAAGCTGATGTAAGCTTCAGAGAGGATGGCGTTGGCCACGCCCAA
>CAZRTM010000006.1:30467-37160 GCA_964602995.1 uncultured Ardenticatenaceae bacterium | reverse complement strand
CCGAAGAACTTGGCCATGACGATGAGGATAAATAGCTGCGGAATATTCAGCATCGCTTCCGTAAAGCGCATCAGGATGCTGTCTAGCTTGCCGCCATAGTAACCGGCCACGGCGCCGATGAGAACGCCCAGGAATGTTTCCAGAAGGACGGCGGCGAGGCCAATGATCAGTGAAATCTGTCCGCCATAAATCGTACGGGCCAGGAGGTCTCGCCCCACCGTATCTGTGCCAAAGGGGTGTTCGGCTGTGGGAGCGGTGAGGCGCATACTGGTGTTGGTGGCGTTGGCCTCCGCTTCGGAGAAGACGAGGGCGCCGCCAAAGGAGTAGATAAAGAGCAGCACCAACATGATTAACCCTGCCATGGCCATTTTGTGGCGGCGGAAGCGGCGCCACGTCATCTCACCCAGCGAAAGCGGCGGCGCTTCTAGCTGGGCGACATCTGGTCTGGACGGGGTAGCGGGTGCTTCTATGGTACTCATGAACCGTTACTCATAATGGATACGCGGATCCAACCAGGCATAAACAATGTCGGTCAGGATCTGGAAGACAATCACAGCCACTGAAATGAGCATCAGGATACCCATGACGACGGGAACGTCTGAGCGGGAAACGTGATCCAGGAAGAGACGTCCCATGCCCGGCCAGGCGAAGATACGCTCGGTGATGACAGCGCCGCCCAGCAGCAGCGGCAGGTCCAGCCCAATGACCGTGACAATGGGTAGAGAAGCGTTCTTCAGCGCGTGGGTGCCCACAACATATGCTTTACGTAACCCTTTGGCTTTGGCTGTGCGAATATAATCCTCACTCATCACTTCCAGCATCGTGCTGCGAATGTAGCGGCTGTAGGCAGCGGTGCTGATGACGGCAATGCTGGTTACGGGCAAGATCATGTGTAATAAGATCTGGCCCGGCGTGCGCCCAACCTGCGGATTGAACATGCCTACCGTGGGTAGATGGGGCAGGCCCCAACGCTTGAAGTTGACAGAGAAGATGTACATCAGCATCAGGGCAATAAAGAATATGGGCATTGAGTAGCCGACGAAGGTCAGAGTGGTGATGATGTGGTCGGCCAGCGAATATTGGCGCAAAGCGGAAAAGATGCCGATAGCCAGGGCGAAGATGATGATTACAATTTCGGCGGCAACCATCAGTATCAATGTGTTAGGCACCCTTTCCCAGATGACCTCCAGGGCCGGCTTGCCGCGGCTGACCAGCGACATACCGAAATCACCGCGCAAAATGCCCTTGCGCGTGCCCTGGGTTTCCGGTTCGCCGTCGCCGTCGATATCAAAGGAGGTCCAGTCGTTGCCTACCAGCCAGTAGACATATTGCATGTGGATCGGTTGATCCAGCCCCAACTGACGGGTCAGTCGTTCGCGGTCGGCCGGGCGCGTGGCACGGCGACCACCCATGGTCGCCAACGGATCACCCATGTTAAGCATGAGGACAAAAAGAATGATACTGATGATAAAGAGCAGGGGAATACCCTGCAATATACGGCGAATGATATAGCGTGTCACGCGCTTCTTGTTCTCGGATGGAAGAGGCAGGCAATCGGTACAGGTGATGCCTGCCTCTCCCGTTATGGTTGGTTACAAACGATTACTCAACAATGTCCCACTCTACAATGCTGTAGAAGGGGCTGGGGCCAGACATAGGACCGGCGGCCAGGCGTTCACTGATTGCCCAGATATCGGGATCTTTCCACAGTCCAATCCAGTAAGCCTGGTCGAACATGAGGCGGGTGATCTGGTGGAACGTTTCGGTGCGTTCTTCGACGTCGGTCTGAGTTGACTGTTCCTGGAACAGAGCGTCAAGCTCTTCGTCGCAGATGCGCTGCCAGTTACCACCATCCTGGTAATCCTCGGTCGGTATCTCGCTACAGAGCCAGTAGTAGTGGTCGGGATCAGGGTAGAACGGTGCGTCGGACCACTGGAAAATGTCCATTTCGCCCATCGCCGCTGGACCGCCCTCAGCAATGCCGGCGAAGAAGATGTCGGCGTCGTAGTTGACAATTTCCAGACCGATGCCAATTTCAGCGAGTTGCTGTTGGGCCACGGCCTGCGCATCCTGCCGGATTTCGCGGGTGGTTGTGCCCTGAATCAGAACCAGCTCGGTACCATCTTTATCGCGCGTGCCGTCGCCGTTGCTGTCTACCCAGCCCGCTTCGTCTAATAGCTCGCGCGCGCGGTCCGGGTCGTAAGGATAAGGCTCAATTGACGGATCAACGTAGGGCGTGTCGTCCCACAAGGTGGCTGCCACCTCAGTCTGGCCCAGTAAGAGATCCTGAACCAGCGAGAAGCGGTCGAAACCGTAAGCCAGCGCCTGTCGCACGCGCACATCTTGCATGGCGGGGTGGGCATTGTCACCCATGTAGGGGAACCAGCCTTCGGCGTAGCCTGAGGGGACAGCAAAGACTTTTACGCCAGCATCTTCCAGAATGCGAATGTCGGAGTAGGCAATAAAGGTGCCCAGATCGCCTTCGGCATTACGTAATGCGGCAGTCTGCGCTGCATCGTCGGGCACGAAGCGGATGAAAATTTCGTCAATAATTGGCTGTTGGCCGTAGTAATTTTCGTTGCGTACGAAGCGGGCGAAACTACCCGATTCCCACTCAGCAAAGGTATAGGGGCCTGCACCTACGGTCGGAGCCAGATTCCACCTGGCATTATCCAGCGTGCCCTCGCTCTCGTAGACCGGTCCCAGGATATGTTCAGGCAACACAAAGCGCCAGAAATAGGCGGGCCAGCCGGAGAATGGGGCTTCAAACTCCAGGACAACGGTATGTTCATCAGGGGCGGTGGCATTAATAACATAATCGTAAGGATAGGTAGATGCCACGGAGTTTGCAGGATCCAGAATCATGTCGTAGGTGAAAATGAAATCCTCAGCCGTGATTGGCTCACCATCGGACCACACAATGTCATCACGCAGGTTGAAGGTGAGCGTGGTGCCGTCCTCAGAAACCCCACCGTTCTCTACTGAGGGGACTTCGGTCAGGAGCACGGGTACCGTCTCCAGTTCGGCGTTGAAATCCCAGCCAGCGGCGTTCCACAGTTGTAACGTGATGGTCGAGAACCACATCGACGTATACATGGGGTTCAGGGAGTCAAATTCCTGAGTAAAAATGAAGGTGGCAACTTTGCGGTCGCCCTCGGCCACAGGCTCTTCTGCGGCAGGTTCTTCTGTGACAGGCTCCTCCGCTGCTGGTTCCTCAGCGGCCGGTTCTTCTACGGGTTCTTCCTCTTGCGGTGCTGCCTCAGTAGGCTCTCCTACAGCAGGGGGTTGGGATGAACAGGCGGCGGTGAGTAGGCTCAAAACGAGCACCAATGAAAGCAGCGTCAGGGTGAACTTCTTACCTGGCATTTTCTCCTCTCTTTATCTCCTCCCCAATTTGAGACACTAAACGGTGAAATCTGAGGAAACCTTTCTTAGCTGTGGTTGCTGAAACCTCTCACCTCCCTTGTTAAAGCGCGATTGGTTGTTTTGAGGTGTGATTGGATTATGGGCTACGACAGTGGTTCTGGAACAGTTGCGGAATTTTACTTGAGGGGAGCCAGAATGTCAAAACCCCTGTTCGTGCTGATAGTTGAGGGCGGTCCTGTGTGGGCGCGTTGCGTTGGTTGATGGCAGAAAAGCCTCGTTCGTCTATAATGCCCTGCCATGACCGATTTTTTCCAATATGACCAGTTGACCTGGCCCGAAGTGGCTGCTTTGCCGCGAACGGTGCCTCTTGTGATCCCCCTTGGCGATGGTTATCCTTTACCCCTTCTGGCCGACGCGCTGGGCCATCCACAACGCGTTGGCCTTTTGCCGGCCATTCCGTTTGGCTGGGTTGGCAGCCCTCTGGCGGTGCCCGAGCGCGCATTCACGCCGCTGCTGGCCAATTTGGTTGATAGCCTGCGCGACGATGGTTTTACCAATGTCTACGCCCTGACGCCGCAGGGCGTGAACCTGGCTCTGGGCGCCGGGCGCATTGCCCTGCCGCACCATACCCATTACCGGCCTGCGCCCCCTTTGCCAGAAGCTTCCGCCCGCGGCAAGGTGGTGCTGGCTCCCATCGGCCACACCGAGCAACACGGCTATCACCTGCCGATGTCCACCGATAATCTGATTATTGGCGCTATTGCACAGGGCGCCGTTGACCAGGCGTCCGACCTGGCGACGACGCTGCCGCTCTTTCCCTATGGCGTCAGTACCCATCGCAGCTCGTTTGCAGGTACGCTGAACGTTGGCGGCCGTGCCTTTGAGGATTTCTGGCTGGCCGTCATTGATGTGCTGGTCGCCCGTGGCTTTGACCGTTTCTATTTGATGAGTGGGCACGGCGGCAATGTCTCTTTTCTGGTGACGGTGGTCAAGTACGCCGGAGAGCGCCACCGCCGCATCTTTTGCGCCACAAGTTGGCTGCACACTTCTGGTCCCGCGTCGGCAGAGGCGCTGGCCAAACACCGCCGCTCGCAGCGGGGCGGCATGGGCCATGCGGGGGAGCTGGAGACGGCGATGATTTTGCACCTGCGTCCTGACCTGACCAAAATGGAGCGCGTGGTGGACGAGGTCGATTTTGTGACCACCGAAAATTACTATATGGACTGGATCGAGGGTGGGGTGCTGATTGCCAATCCGCCGTGGGATGATGATACGGAAACTGGCGCATACGGGGCGGGCAGCGTGGCCACAGCAGAGAACGGCCGGATCTGGCTGGAGACGGCTGTGGCCGAAAAGGTGGCCCACGTGCGTGAGATTCATGAACAGCACCGCCGCCGCGAAGAACGACGTAACAGCGGCTTTGGCCTATGGGGCAGCGCACAGCCAGGCACGCCGGAGGAAGGATGACAGAGATCGTTGCTGATGTTATCAAAGTAGAAGAAAAATATGAACGGAATGGCTGGCCTTCGCTGCCCCGTCCTGACCTGAAGCCGCCTGAGGGCTGGAGCCTGCCGCTGATAATCGGCGTCAATCGCGTGCGCAACCACCGCCTGTCACCAGACGGCGAAACAATCGCCTTCATCTGGGACCGGGAAGATTTATCGGATGTCTACGTTATGCCCGCCGCTGGCGGCTGGCCGCAGCGCATTTCTATGGAGCGTGCTTTGGTCGCCTACTGGTCGGACGAAACGCCGCAGTGGTCGCCAGACAGCCGTTCGCTGGCCTTCACCATGCAAGGGCACGTGTACGTGGCCACTGTTGATGGCGGCCTGCCGCGCCGCATCAGCGATTTCGCCAGCGGCGCTTTTTCGCCGGTCTGGATGCCAGACGGCAACAGTTTGCTCGTCGGCGTGGAGCGCGGCGACAGCAGCCAGTTGCTGCTCACTGACTGTGACGGAGCCTGGCCGCGCGCCCTGGTGACAGACCCGGAAGGTGACGTGTGGGACGCCCAACCCTCGCCTGATGGACGATTTGTGGCCTTTACTTTTCGCCCGTTTTCTGATCTGCACCGCCTTGACGTGCGCCTGGTGGAGGTCGAAAGTGGGGCGCTGCGGACGCTGGCAGGCACGCCCGGCGTGCGCAGTTGGCACGCGCGCTGGTCGCCAGATGGCCAGTTGCTGGCCTTTCTGTCGCAGCAATCGGGTTATAACGAGGTCTGGGTGGTGCGAGCAGATGGTGAAGGCCTGCAGCAGCTCAGCAATCTGGGCTGTGATGTGGGGGAGTTTGCCTGGTCGCCGGACGGCACGCGGCTGGCCTGCACGGTAAATCGGGGTGGCGCCTTTGACCTGGCGCTACTCGATGTTGGCGATGGGAGCGTGACGGAGTTGAAGCGTGGGCCAGGCTATTACTCGCAGCTTAACTGGTTGCCGGATGGCAAGGGCCTGACGGTGGCTTACGAGGATTGGTCACAGCCGCCGGATTTCTACCGTGTTGATTTGCCCGGCGGTCGCCTGACACAGCTCACTTTCTCCAACCCGCCTGCGCTGCGGGCTCAATCGCTGGTGGAGCCGGAGCTGGTCAGTTACACCAGTTACGATGGGTTGGAGATTCCTGCATTCCTCTACCGGCCTGAGAAGCCCAACGGTGCCGCCATTGTCTATCCACATGGAGGCCCCTCGTCGCAATATACGTATGAGTGGGATATCTTCGCCCAATATCTGCTGGCCAAGGGATATACCTATCTGTGTCCCAACTACCGCGGCAGCACCGGCTATGGTCTGGAGTTTGAGCGCGCCAACTATGGCGATTGGGGCGTTGGCGATCTACAGGATTGTCTCTATGCGGCGCGCTATCTTCATGGAATCCCAGGGGTTGATGCTAAGCGCATTGCCATTTATGGCGCCAGTTACGGCGGCTATATGGTGGCCTGTGCCCTGGCCCGCGATCCGGATTATCTTTTTGCCTGTGGCGTGAGTAAGTATGGGGACGCCAATCTGGTGACGTCCTGGGCGCAGTGTAACCGGGATTTGCGCCTCTATAGTGAAATCTTTCTGGGGCATCCACGCGAGAACCGGCAGATCTACCGTGATGGCTCGCCTATTCACGAGATAGAGAATGTGCAGAAGCCGGTGCTGCTCCTGCATGGTCTGCTGGACGACGTGGTGCCGCCCCAGTCATCTGAAGAATGGGCCGCTGCGTTGCGGCGCGCGGACAAGGTGTTTGAATATAAGACGTATGCTGGCGAGCCGCATGGCTTCCTGAAGCGCGCCACGCTGCTGGATGCTTATGAGCGGATGGAGCGGTTTTTGGACTGGTATTTGATGGTGT
>CAZRTM010000006.1:3102-30367 GCA_964602995.1 uncultured Ardenticatenaceae bacterium | reverse complement strand
GGTCAGGGCTTGATAGCGCTGCCAGATTTGTTGCAGGCGGCCTAGGGGGAGGGCGTGGGCGGTGTGGTTTTGGTAGCCGGTCATCGTTTCTGCTGCTGTCAACACGTTGAGGATCGCTTCTTCGACTACCTCGCCGACGGCGCTGAAGAGGGGGTTCATATGGTGGTTGGGCATCATTTCAACGGAGACCGGTTCCTTAGCTCCGCTGGGGATGTGGTTGCCGGTGGCGAAGGCCAGGAATAGATCGCCGCTGCCGTTGTGGCCCACGCCGCCGCTGCGGGCGAAGCCGACGGCAGCCCGTTGGGCCAGGCGACGGCATTGTCCGGGCAGCAGCGGTGCATCAGTGGCCAGGATAATGAGGATAGAGCCACCACTCGCGCTCGTGGCCTGGCCCTGTTCGCTCTGCCACGGCAGAGGTACTTCGTCCGGCCCAATGAGGCGGCCGATGGGCACGCCGCCGAAGCTCAGGTCGGTGCGGTCGCCGTGGTTGGCCTGCACCAACGCCCCAACGGTGTAGCGGCCACTTGCTGTTTCGAAAATGCGTGAAGCGGTGCCAATGCCACCCTTGAAATCATAGCAGATCATGCCTGTGCCGCCGCCCACGTTGCCCTCTTGCACTGGACCGGGCGCCGCGTTTTCCAGCGCTTCGTAGACGTCCGCCTTGCTGATGTGGAAGGCATCCATATCGTTTAGCCAGCCGTCCCACGTTTCACCGACCACGGTCAGACCTGAAAGGGTGGGCAGTTTGTTCTCCCGGCCATAGGCGACGAGCGCTTCATGTACGGTGCCCACCTGGTATGTGTTGGTCAGGGCAATGGGGTGGCTGAGCAAGCCTGATTCCTCCAGCCAGTGTATGCCTGTCATCTCGCCGCAACCGTTGAAGGAATGGAACGCAGCGAAGGCGTTGTCTTGCCAAATGCGGCCTTCGCGAGGCACGATGACGGTGACGCCTGTGCGCGCCACTCGTGGCTCGTCATAGATCAAGGTCTTGTGGCCCACCCATACGCCGGGGACATCGGTTATGGCATTGTGTGGGCCAGGGGACAGAGTGCCGATGTTGATGCCCAAATCTCGTAATCTCGCGCGTGTCATCTCTCCTCCAGTTTCTTTCTGGTTGATTAGCGGCTATGGTATTCAAGTTATGCGGTTCCGTCACGAAAAGGGGCTTTACTAGGAAACGGAGCGCCACCATCCCTTCGCTACTTCAGGGCAAGCGCTGGTGGCGGAGTGCCGGGTGCCGGCAAGATACCGGCGCCCCACATGGGGTGTACGGAAGTCACCTTGTCAAAAGAAATCGGCTGGGTTATGTTAAGGTTTCGAGCAACTATTGGAGCAAGAAGTGAGCGGAAATCTGGCACGATACAACGAAGCGCTGCGGCGTGGGCACAGCAACAACGAGGCCGGAAACTGGAAACAGGCGTTTCAGATGTTCCGCGTTGCGCTTAGCGAACAACCGGACTCTGCCGAGGCATATGCCGGCCTGGGCGAAGCCTGTTTTGGTCTGAAAATGCTGGACCGCGCCCTGGAGAGTTACAAGCTGGCGGCGCGTTATTCACGGGGCGACATCCGTCATCTGGAACGGGTCGCCGATTTGCAGGAGCGGCTAGGCCAGTTGAGTGAAGCAGCCAAGACCTATATGGCGGCCGGAGAGCTGCAGCTACGTCAGCGCCGCCTGGAACAGGCGATTTTGAACTGGGAGCGCGCCGTTCGCCTGGAGCCGGGGTTGTTGGGCGCGCACCGCCGCCTGGCGATGGTATTTCAGCGCCAACAGAACATTAAAGCCGCCATTCGTCACTATCTGGCCATTGCGCGCACGTTACAGATGCGCGGCGAAATTGAAAAGGCGCTGCAGATGTGCCATGCTGCGCTGCGCCTGGATCCGGGCAATGAAGACGTGATTATGGCCATGAAGCTGGTGCGCGAAGGGGAGGCCGCTTTGCGAGAAGTGGAGCCAGAGCCAGAACCGGAGCCGCTCAGCGAGGAAGACCGGGAGCGGGAGGCAATGGCCCAAACCGTGCGTCAGATTGCCACCGTGTTCGAGGAAGAGCGCCGGCATTGGCAGATGGACCAACCGGAAGCCGGTCAGGACGACCTCGTTGCGCAGATGCTGCGCCGCGCTCAGGATGAGCTGGCAGAAGAGATCTTCCGCGAGGAGGAGGGGGATGCTGACCTTTATGGAGTGGGAGAAAAGGGCCTGAGCAAGCTAGAGCGAGATGCGCTGGTCGGTCAGGGCATCGATTTTCAGACGCGTGGTGAGATCCGGCAGGCCATTGCCTGTTACGAGAAGGCCATTGTCGGCGGTCTCCGTCTGCCTGGGGCATTTTTCACCATTGGTATACTCTATTTGGAGCAGAACGACGTGCGTCGCGCACGGGCGGCGTTTGCTCGCGCCGGGCAGGATCTGGCCTATCGCCCCGCCATCAAAACGGCGCTGGCGCAAAGGGCGGGACATGATTGAGATTCGGCCTGAACAGCCGCAGGATATTGAGGCGATTCGTGAGGTGAACCGGCAGGCGTTTGGGCGCCCGGACGAAGCCGAACTGGTCGACGCGCTGCGAGCTGATAATGAGGTGACGCTATCGCTCGTCGCCGTGGGGGATGGCCGGGTTGTGGGCCACATTTTATTTACTCCGGTGGAGCTGGTTGAAGGCGAGGAGCGGTCCGTGGCCGTGGCGCTGGGGCCTATGGCCGTGCTCCCAGCGTACCAGCAGCAGGGGATTGGCTCGCGGCTGATCGAAACAGGCCTGGAGGCGTTACGAGAGCAAGGCGAATCGCTGGTCTTTGTATTGGGCCACTCTGACTACTATCCGCGCTTCGGGTTCAGGCCCACGCGGCCACATGGGATTCAGTGTGAGTTCGACGTGCCTGACGACGTGTTTATGGTTGTGGCTTTGCGCCAGGGAGCGCTGACCGGGCGGCGGGGAACTGTGGTCTACCGGCCCCCGTTTCACAACGTATGAGGTTCAACGGTGACCCACTCTGGCGCTATAGCGGGTAGCGCTGCAACAGGAAACGGGCGTAGTAGTGGGTCCATTGCGCACCGGGCGCGTGTAAATCCATCTCCTTGGCCATCAAAACCAGCAGATAGACCAGCTCGCTGCGCGTAAAGGATGCTTTCAGTAGCGACGTTAGCCGTTTGTGCAGGTAGTCGGCGTACCAGATGGGCCAGTCAGGATCGGCGCCGTCTACCTCGATAAATGCTGAAAGATGATCCTTTTTCGCTTCTGCGAACAAATCAGCCAATTGTGTGCTAATATCTGTGTGAGCCACTCCACTCCTCCTTCTGAAACTGATGCACTTAATCCGGCTCAGGCGCGGCCTGGAACTGGAACATTATACACGATCACGGGCTTCCTACTGCACAGAATTTTATCGAGATGCTTACGGACTCTTCACCATGAAAGCAGCCCCAACTATGTTATGGTGTACCTACTCAGACAGAAGTACTGGATCAATTGGAGGTTCACCATGCGAAGATTTTCTGCTTTCGTCGTCATTTTCACGGCCGTGATGGGATTCACTTTGTTCGGCGTGTCCCTTGTGAAGGCCGGCGCCCGCCAGCTCCGCACCGACCCGGCGCGCCCTGCCGCCCCTAACCGCCGCACTCGCCGCATGGCGGCCGGAGAGGGAGGCGCTTTTGATGCGCCCAGGCTGCCGTCAGTCAAGGCCAGCCACCTGATCTCAATCCCCTTCGGTTTTGGCAGCCCACTCCCCATCCTGGACCAGGGCCAGAGCGTTCTCACCAATGGCCACGGCGGTTGCAGCGTGGGTCAGCAGGTGACCGTGGCCGTGACTGTCACACAGGCGGCCACCGGCGCCGGGGCCATCGGCGGCACGGAGGAGATTTGCAAGGGAGCGTTGCAGCAATGGAACGCGCAGGTCACGCTGCAGAGTGGTGGACCTTTCGTTGCCGGCGAAGCTGAAGCCTGTGGTTACGCTGTTACTCGGGATGGTGATGCAGTTACCGACACCTATGCCTGGTGCCGTGACATCGCGCTTGGGTGGCCGCTGAACCTGCCTTTATTACAAGGGAGGTAGTACCTGGGAATTAATGCTGGTAGAAGAGGCCGCTCACGCAGTAGAATTAGCAGCACGGTTGGTTTAAGATCGTTTAACGATTGTGTTGTCCTCAAAACAACTCAGGTTACCGGGTCGCATCCCGGAAGGAGGGCCTCATGCCAGCATCAACTGAACCGCAGGAGTTCTGGCTGAGACTGCCAGTGGCGCGTAGTTTTGCCATTAGCTGTGCTCAGTGCCGTTTTAACGATCCGCGCGATTACCGTTTTGCCCCGGATAAATTACAGAAGCACGAAGGAATTGACCTCGCCGCTATCGATTCCAGCGGGCAGCCGGTAGCTGTCCTGGCCGCGCAACGCGGCGTTGTGGACAAGGTTGACTTTGCCCCCCAGGGATATGGGAACTACGTGCGCATCGTTCACGAGTGGCACGACGCTACCTACGTCACCTGGTACGGGCACCTCTCGCAGACGATGGTGCGCGAAGGGCAGTTTGTGACGGCCGGACAGCAAATCGGGATCGCCGGCAGCACCGGCTTTTCCAGCGGTATTCACCTGCACCTGACCCTGCAGAAGCTGGGCCACGGCAAAGATGGTTACGTGGTGGATGATGTCATAGATCCTGAACCATTCCTGCGCCTGTCAGGTGGACCACCCCCAATGAATGAGGCATCGTGGGTGGACGATGTGACCGTTCCCGATGGCACCGCGATGACGCCAGGCCAGCAGTTTGTCAAGACCTGGCGCATCCGCAACACGGGTAACGTCCCCTGGACCAGCGGCTACCGGCTGGCCTTTGTCGAGGGCAGCCGCATGAACGCTTCTGCCAGCGTGCCCTTGCCAAATGCAAATCCTGGTCAGGCGGTTGATGTGTCGGTAACCCTGGTTGCGCCGCAGCGGCCCGGTTTCTACCGCTCTGTTTGGCAGCCACGCGATGCGTCGGGCAACCTGTTCCCCTACCAGATGTTCACCGAAATCAACGTCGTGGGCGTGCCTCAGCGTGATGAGGCCGGCTGGGTGGCGGACGTGACGGTGGCCGACGGGGCTTTGATCCAACCGGGCCAAACGTTCCTCAAGACCTGGCGCATCCGCAATAAGGGCACGACGACGTGGGGGGAAGGGTACCGGCTGGCATTCTTTGCTCACGATCGGATGGGCGCCCCCGAGAGCGTCCCTCTGCCACCTGCTGCGCCGGGCCAGGAGGTAGACGTCTCGGTGACGTTGCGGGCGCCCACCACCCCCGGCACCCATCGCAGCACGTGGAAGCCGCGCACGCCACAGGGCAACTTTTTTGAGCACGAGCAGTATGCCGAAATTGTGGTGCCGCGCCAGGTGACGCCAAGCCAGGGCGTGGATGAGGCTCGCTTTGTTGCCGATGTGACAGTGGAAGACGGCACCGTTGTGCAGCCGGGCCAGCCCTTTACCAAGACCTGGCGCATTCGCAACAGCGGTACCACAACCTGGGGGGCTGGTTACGAGCTGGTCTTTGTGCGCGATGACCATATGCAGGGACCACAGAGCGTGCCGCTGCCCGCGGCTGCTCCGGGGCAGACGGTGGACGTTTCCGTCATCCTGACGGCGCCCTCCAGGCCCGGTTTGCATCGCAGCACATGGAAACCGCGCAATGCAGGCGGTAAATTCTTCGAGTTCGAGATGTACGCTGAAATACGGGTGCCGCAGTCGATTCCGGCGACGCAGGTGCTGGATGAGGCGCGCTTTGTGGATGATGTGACGATCCCTGATGGGACGGTCATTCAACCTGGCCAGCGCTTTACCAAGACCTGGCGCATGCGCAACACTGGCACGACGACCTGGGGGCCGCCATATACGTTGAGCTTTTTCGCGGGCGACCGCATGGGCGGGCCGCAGCACATACCGTTGCCGGTGGTGGAGCCAGGGCAAATCGCCGACGTTTCCGTAACCCTGACGGCGCCGACGACGCCTGGAACACACCGCTCGGTCTGGAAACCACGCAATCCCAGCGGGCAGATCTTTGAGTTTGAGATGTTCGCCGAAATTGCGGTCGCGGCCCCGGCCGTGGCTGCCAAAGAAGATGGTGCGGCGTTGGTGGACCATGTGACAGCGCCGGATGGAACCACATTGCGACCGGGCGAGACGTTTGTGAAGACATGGCGTATCCGCAACAGCGGGCGCAGCAGTTGGGGACCCGGTTATACGCTGGCTTTTGCCGGAGACAACCAGATGGCGGGGCCTGAGAGCGTCCCCCTTCCGGAGACGGCGCCACAACGCTCAACCAACGTCTCGGTGCAGCTGACAGCGCCTCCGGTTCCTGGTAAATACCGCGGTGTCTGGCGAGCGCGCGATCCTCGTGGCCAACTGTTTGGCGAAGAGCTTTCGCTGGAGATTAAAGTGCGGCAGCAGGGCGCTATCGACCTCTTGCCCTACCTGCGCGGCGATGGGCGCATCTACGTGCTGCGTTACACCTGGGACGGTGGCGGGCAGCAACAGGTGCAGACGCAGCATGACGGTGTTCATTTCTTCCATGTAAAGGGCCACGAATGGGAAGAGCTTTGGTCTGATGAGCAGTTCATCTACCGTGGAACGGACACCTCGCCGGGCAATGGCAACTACTATACGTTGAGCGAGCATGGCAGCTATGGCAGCCCCTGGGTGCCGCGCCATATGTCGCCGGGCATCTTCCACCGGCGCAATCCCACGGTCACTTTCCGGCGCAAGTCGGACTGCAGCGTGATCAACTCCTTCAGCCATGCCACGTGGATCCGCCTGGAGAAGGTGCACGAAAACCTGACCCTGCCCAGTGGCATCACCCTTGAAGACGTGGCGGAGCTGGCCGCGTTCACCGAGCCAGGGGGCACGCGAGCAGAATCACCGTTCGAACATTACTTCTACGCCCGTAACTACGGTCTCGTCGCCTGGCGCGGCGTAGGCGTTGGCGAATCCTTCTTAATTGAAGAGCTTCCTGCGGGCACACCGGGTATCAGTCGAGAGGTCCTTCCTTGCCGCTAACGTTTCGTCTCAGGTTCCTCATCATAGCGGTCGCCTTTTTGCTGGCTGCCTGCACTTCAAGTGAGATTCAGCAGCTTCCAACCTCTGCAGCGGCAGCGCCGACGGTGGAGGTGGCAGAGAGCGCCAATGTGCCGCCTACCTGGACCGCACCAGCCGCGACGGTAGGGGCCGACAGCACACCGCTGGCCACGCTGGTGCCGCGCCCCACGGCCACGACGCTCATCTTCCCTACCAACACACCCAGCGCAACGCCCACAACGGCGCCCAGCGATACGCCGCCGCCCACCGAAACCAGCAGCGCGACGCCGACAGCAACGCCAACCACGCCGCCGCTCTATGGTGTAAATTTGTTGCCCAATGCCTCGTTCGAGGGCGGCTGGTACCACATTGGAGGGGAACCTGAGCTTCAGGTGCCCGAGCAGTGGCAGTTCCAGTGGGAGCACGGCCACAATCCGCTTCCTGAAGAGCCCGCGCCCTGGGTGCGGCCCGAAGTACGCGTGCTGTCGGGGGATTTTCTGCCTGCTGACGAACACGAGCTGTTCATCTGGGACGGCAAGCAGACGGTGAAAATTTTCAAAGGCTCCGGCGCCATCAGCTTCCGGCTGACGACGGATGTCACCCTGCCGCCGGGTACCTATCTTTTGCAGATTGAACTGTTTCCCGATCTGGTGGTGGGGTATGAAAATGACCAGAAGGTCTGGGCGCCGGACCCGCTCTCGGGTGAAGTACGTCTGATTGCCGGCGAACACTCTACGGAGTGGATGTTACCCACGTTTGGCGTGCGTAATTCATTCACCCATCTATTCACGCTCAACACGGAACAAACGATACAGGTCGGCGCTGCCATGCGCGGGCGCTGGGCCATTCAGAACAATGGCTGGTTTATGGATGACTGGCGCTTATATAGGGTGGGGGAGTCGGATGGGTAGTTGAGTTGGGTGGATGGGGATTTGCAACCCAGTGCTGTGCTGCTGCGTATAGGGAGTAACGGAGCTTGATTTTGAGGAGGACATAAGATGACTGAGGAACATGAACCAACAATTGAAGAACTGAAGGCTGAAGAACGCATAGAAATTCCAGTAGAAGAAGTGGAGGATCATAAGGGACAAGGCCAGCGTCCTGACGTATCGGACGCCTTGCGCGACCTGGGCCGCCAGTTCGCCGAGACATTGCAGGCAGCCTGGAACAGCCAGGAACGGAAAGAGTTTGAGCAAGAAGTACAGGAAGGCGTGCGCCGCTTCGCCGACGAGGTGAACCGGGTTTTCAAGGAAGCCAAAGAAAGCCCGACTACGCAGAAGATAAAGGAAGAGGCGAAAGATGTGCGCGTCAAGGTGGAGAGTGGCGAGCTGGGCCGCAAAGCACGCAGCGGATTGGTCGAGGGCCTGACGTGGATGAGCCAGGAGCTGGCCCGTCTGGCAGAGCAGTTCAACCCGCCTGAAGAGTCTGCGAAAGCGACGGCTGAGGCGGAGGGCGCTGAGAGCGAGGTCGTCGAACTTTAGACATCTTTGGACGTCTAGACGTCTTCTACTCTGTTTGGAACGAGATGAGCCTGAAACATTGTGTTCAGGCTCATTTTGATAACCATTACACCTGCGGCAGGAGCGTGTTGGCCATCGATTCCAGGCCGTCCATATCATCCAGGTCCAGCCACTGCAGCAGAATCCGATAACCTCCTGCCTCTTCATAAGCGGCGACCTGCTCTACAAAGTGGTCGCCGTGGCCGACGACGATGCCTCGCTCGCGTAGCTTCTCGGCGCTGACGCCGCGTGATTCAAGTTTCTGACGCACTTCGGCTTCGTTGCGCCCGTAGACAGCGCCGGTCATCAGCGAGCGTCTCAGATCTTCGGGTTGGCGGCCCTCGGCGGCCAGTAGCTGGTCCAGACGGCTATTGAGATCGGCAAACTGCTGTGGTGTGACGAAAACGCCGTTCCATTCGTCGGCGTATCGCGCTGCCAGGGGCAGAGTACGACGCCGCCCGTTGCCACCGATCAGAATATCCGGCCCACCCGGACGCTGGGGCCTGGGCAGCAGGATGGCGTCGTTCAGTTCATAATAGTCGCCGCTGAAACTGACGTGTTCGTCGCTGTTCAGCAGGCGCGTCACCACCTCTAACCCTTCCTCAAAACGGTCCAGCCGCTCTTTCACACTCAGCAAATCGTGGCCGAAGGCGTGATGCTCCCGTTCCTGCCAGCCCGCGCCCATACCCAGAATCAGGCGTCCATTGGAAAGGTCGTCAACAGCCGCTGCCATGCGTGCCGTCATCGTCGGCTCGCGGAACGAGAAGGGCGTGACCATGGGGCCGAACTCCAGCCGCTCGGTGTTGTCGGCCAGCCAGGTCAGCGACACCCACAGCTCCAGCGAATCCTGGTCGGGGGGATTGGGGTTGGTGTAATGGTCGGAGCGGAAAAGGCCGGCAAAACCCAGATCCTCCACGGCCCGTGCCATACGCTGCCAGCGCGGCCAATTCAATCCCATCTGTCCTTCAATCATTATGGCGACTTCCATCTTATTTTCTCCTGTGTGCCACTTACTGCTCTCTGATTACCCGCAAACTGGATTTAGGCCAGTTCTTGAATAGATGACTACCCGCCCCCGTCGATTCTATGACCTGTCGTTAGGGGTGGCAAACGGTTTTGCAACGCTTGACCACGCCTGGGGGCACTGTTATGATTGCCCTTGCATACTGCAAATCCAACCTCTGCTCGTACATCTGTCACAAACATAATCCAGAGATTGGATCGACCTGGGCCTGTTTCCATAGAAGGACATTCATGTCTGCGAACGACGCCTACCAGTCGCTGACACTCGAGAGCCTGGCGCATCGCTGTGCGGAAGAAAGCGAACATTTCTTCCACCGCCGCGATTACGATCCCCGTTACTGCTTCGAACTTTTCAGACGAGCCGTTGTCGAAGGCAACGAGCGTGCCTGGAACTACCTGACGCACAACTACCGCCCGCTGGTCGCCGGCTGGGTCACGCGCCACCGCGCCTTTGCCGGCAGCGGTGAAGAGGTGGGCTACTTTGTGAACGGCGCTTTTGCCAAGATGTGGTCGGCCATGTCGCCGCAGAAATTTGACTCCTTCGACGACCTCAAGTCGCTGTTGCGCTATCTGCAACTGTGCGTGGCCAGCGTGATTACCGATTACGTGCGCAGTGGCGAGTACAATCAGATGCTGGAGGAGCTGCCGCCGGGTGCGGAAGAAGCCAGCGACATAGAAGTAGAACAGCAGGCGCTGGAGCGAACGGCGCGTGAAGGGTTCTGGCAGGTGGTCAATGACCGGCTCAACGATGAAAAAGAGCGGCTGGTCGTCCATTACTCCTACGTCGTCGGCTTTAAGCCAGGCGATATCTACCGCGAACGGGCTGACATATTTGATGATGTTCGCGAAATCTACCGCATTAAAGAAAACGTGCTGGCTCGCCTGCGCCGGGATGATGCCTTACGGGAGCTCTTGCTAACCCATGCCTGAGTGTATGCTGCGTATAAGAAACATTTGCCAGAGCAGATCGGTGTTTCACCTAAACTCATGCCTGAAAGTGCCGTTTTCTGTCGTTCAATCTGGCAAAGGACGGTGGGTAAAAAAAGAGGAGAAAATGGCATGAGCAACCATGAAAGGAGTTCCAACTTGAGTGACGCGGAACTACTGGCCTATCTGGACGGCGAGCTGGACGAGGGAACAGCAAAGCTAATTGAAGATTCAGGGGCCGACGCGCAAGAATTGCAGGCAAGATTACAGGTATTAGCCCAGGAGCAAAGGCGCTTGGCGCAGGCTCTATACCGCAGCAGTTGTCCCGATCCACAGCGGCTGGCGGAGTTTCAATTCAGTATGTTATCTGAAGCGGAAACCGAGTCGATTTCTGCCCATCTCGCCATTTGCCCGCATTGCACAGCCGAGCTAGAGCAGCTTGGCGACTATCTCTCAGAGATTGGGCCAGATCTGGAGTATACTTTTCTGGAGCGAGTGAAGGTGCTGGTGGCGCGGTTGTTGCCCCCTTCTGGCACCGGCCAGCCGTTTGCGGCGAGTGTACCGGCGTTGGCCGGTGTACGCGGCGGCGCTGGGGAGCCGCTCTTCTACGAGGCCGGCGACGTTCAGATTACGCTGGAGGTGCAGGAGGATGCTGTGGCGACGGCCCATAAGAGCATCCTGGGCCTGCTGACCGGTGAGGATAGCGAAGGGTGGCAGGTAAGCCTTTGGCGAGATGCAGAGCTGGTCGCCAGCACGACAGTAGATGAGTTAGGCAACTTCATTTTCGACCGCGTGGCGCCCGCAACCTACAACCTCTTGTTGCGCGGTGACGACGTGGAAATTCATCTGCAGAACGTAGTCGTTCCATAATCAACCGTACAGGTAATCAAGCGATGACCCAGAGTGTGAGCTCGATGGAAGCATGGCTTTCGCAGCTATGGGCCGCAACAGATGGTGAGGAACGGCGCCATCTGCTGCAGTGCCGGGTTGCCGAGCTAGACGCCGATGCCTGTGACCAGCTTGCCACGGCGTTGAAAGCAGCGGCCGACCGCTATCTGCACGAGGACATCGACCGCTGCCTGGAAGCGGCGGCCCTGCTGCTGGAGCTGGCCGGGGCGACTGGCAATCCGGGCCACCGCGCTCTGGGTTTGCTGGCGGAGGCCAACGCGCGGTCCATTGGGCTGAGCCAGTATCAGCAGGCGTTGGCGCTTTATGATGAAGCGACAGCAATTTATGGGGCGGAAGGACGCGCTGTGGATCAGGCGCGGGCGCAGATAGGCAAGTTGTGGCCCCTGGCAACGTTGGGTCGCTATGAGGAAGCACTGGCGACTGGACACCAGGCAGCGGAGACGCTGGAGGCGGCAGGCGCCTGGCTGGCTCTGGGCAAACTGACTTCAAACCTGGCCGTCATCTACGGTCGCATGGGGGAAGATGGTGAGGCGCTGGCCACGTTTAATCGGGCGCTGGCCGTCTATGAGAGGTTGGGCCAGGAAGGGCTGCCCCATGTGGCGCGGGTGCAGCTCAACCGCGCCATTGTCCTGCGTAACCTGGGCCGTTTCGAAGCGTCTATAGAGGCCAGCGAGGCGGCGCTTGAGCGGCTGTCCAGCGGTGAACGGCGCATTGACCGCGCTCGCGCTCAACAAAGCCTGGCCATCACCTACTTCGTGCTTGGCAAATACAACGAGGCGCTGCAACTGCTGGACGACGTGCGCGACGTCTTCCTGGACGACGGGCGCGAGCGGGATGCGATTCTGGTGGAGCTGTTCATCAGCGATTGCCTGCTGCGACTGCGCCGTTTTCGTGATGTGCTGGCCAAGTGCGCTCAGGTGCGGGAGCTGTTTCGCGACCTGGGAACCCGCTTTGAAGTGGCGCAGGCAGTTCTGAACGAGGCGGTGGCCTACGCCGGGCTGGAACAACAGGATGAGGCCCGGGCATCGCTGCAGGAAGCGCGCTCCCTTTTCGCTGCAGAGGGCAACCAGGTATGGCTGGCGTTTGCCGACCTGGAGATGGCGACGCTCCTGTTGCGACATGGCGAGCTGGAAGCGGCAGCGGAACTGGCCGAGCAGTGTATGGCGACATTCAGCGAGCACAACCTGCTGGTGCCTGAAGCCCAGGCCTGGCTGGTGGCGGCGCGGGCTGCCAGTGGACTGGGCCACAGCGAGCAGGCGCGCCGCCTGTTGCAGAAAACGTTGCAGGTGGCCGAGAATCAGGAATTGCCTACGCTCATCTACCAGACTCACTACCTGTTGGGTACGCTGGCGCGGCAGGAAGAAGAGACAGCCGCGGCGCTCGACGCCTATGATGCGGCCATTACGGCGCTGGAACAGTTGCGCGGCCAGCTAATGGTCGAATTCCGCGCCGATTTCCTGGAAGATAAGAACGTCCTCTATGAAGACATTGTCGCCCTCTGCCTGGATCTGGACCGCCCGGCGCTGGGGCTGGAGTATGCCGAGCGAGCCAAGTCGCGCTCGTTGTTGGACCTGTTGGCCTACCGCCTGGACGTAACTGTGCAGGCGCGGCGAGAGGCGGACCGCCCTCTGGTGACTGAGCTGGCCGAACTGCGCGACCAGCGTGATCGCCTCTACCGGCGCTGGCGCAGCGGGGAAGGGCAGACAGAACGCGGGTGGGCCACGGCCGATGACGGCTGGCAGCAGGCGCAGCAAGAAGTGCTGCAGATTGAAGGGCGCATGACGGAGCTGTGGCACCGCCTGCTCATTCGCAATGCCGACTATGCGCGCGATGCCGCGCTGTGGCAGGTGCGGACGGAGCCGGTTCAGCCTTATCTGGATGAGCAGACGTTGCTCCTGGAATATTTTGTAGCCCGCGACCGTCTGATCCTGTTTCTGGTAACAGCCACGCAGATTGAGGCCGTTCCGTTGTCCGCGCCGTTGGAGCAGGTGCAAAAGCTGTCGCAGCTTCTGTGGCTCAACCTGCGCTCAGTGCCCCGCAGCGAGGGCGCCCGCCGCGCTCATCTGGCGCGTAACGCACAGGCCATTCTGGGTAGGCTCTATGGCCTGCTTCTGGAGCCGGCTCAGGAACAGATGGCAGGCTGGCAAAAGCTGATCATCGTTCCGCACGGGGCGCTGCATTACCTGCCCTTCCATGCCCTGCTCGACGGCGAGACCTATCTTTTCCAGCGCCATGAGGTTAGCTATTTGCCAGGCGCCAGTTTCCTCCGTTACTGTAGCGAAGCGCAACCGTCCGGAACCGAATTCCTGGCGCTGGGCTATTCCCATAATATGACCCTGCCTTACACCGTCGAGGAAGCGCAGGCGGTAGCCCGGATGTGGCAGGGCCAGGCGCTGGTGGAAGAGCAGGCGACGCGCCGCGCTTTGTTGGAAGTAGCGCCGGCGGCGCGACTCTTACACATCGCGGCTCACGGCGACTTCCGTCCCGACAATCCCCTGTTCTCCGGTCTCTCTCTGTATGATGGCTGGCTGACGACGCTGGACATTTTCAACCTGCGCATCAACAGCTCCCTGGTGACGTTGAGCGCCTGCCAGACGGGGCGCAACGTCGTTGCCGGCGGCGATGAGCTGCTGGGCCTGATGCGCGCCTTCCTCTATGCCGGAACGGCTTCCCTGCTCCTGACCTTCTGGGCCGTGGAAGACCGTTCGACGGCGGCGCTGATGGAAGGCTTCTACCGCCATTTGTCCGCAGGCGCCGGTAAGGCCAAGGCGCTGCAGATGGCTCAGCGGCACTTTCTGGAGCATGCGCCGGACCCAGGCGCGGCTCATCCCTACTTCTGGGCGCCCTTTTTCCTGGTCGGAGCCACCGATCCGCTCCATCTCTAGGTTTGGATCCCAAATTTCCCCCTTGCGCTTGCTGTAATTCCATAAGCGACTTCGTTTACAATGATGAAATACCTGTGCATCTTGAACACAGGCCGAACTCTCTGACGCCGCCGAGGCCTCGGCGACGTCAGAGACCTCGACCTGTGTCCGAGACCGTGCATAGCTGAAAAGCGAGGCAAAGAAAAAGATGAATTCCAAATCGCGTACGCTCTTACTTTTGGCAATAATTACCTTACTCATCTTGCTCCTGGCGCAATGCCGGCCAGACCCCGTGCCCCCAGAAGATGAACCGTTCCCTGAGCCAGCGCGCTTTGAAACGGAGACGTTGCCCGCCGGGCCAGAAATTCCGGTGGTTGAGCTGCAGCCGGGACAGGCATTGGTGCCTGGCCAGATTGTGGTGACAGGGCCGGTAGCAGACATAGAGCTGATCATGGGGCCGCTGCAGGCTGAGCTAGGGTTGGAGCAACTGAGCAGCCGTTCCCTTGACTACCTGGAACGCTACCAGCCGCGCGACCTGGACAATGACAACGATACCCGGCAGCAGGGCAAGCGAAGCAACAGCAGCCTGGCCTCGCTGCGTTTGCAGCAGGTTTCGTCCCTGCGCACGAACCTCTACGCCTTTACGACGGCCAGCCCCCCGCTGACCCAGACGTTGCAGAGGATTGCAGATGAGGTTGAGGCCCAGCAGGGGAAAGTGCAGGCAGGTGTCATTGCCGAACCAAACTATATTGTTGGCTTTGAGACGCCCGCTGACATCAGTGCTGACCCCTGGGCTGTCGAGGGCAGTCCCTGGGCTGTAGAAGGCAGCCCCTGGGCCGTGGAAGGTAGCGCCGGTGATGAAACGGGTGTTGAGTATGCCAGCGACCGCTTCTGGCAGCAGTGGGCGTTGGGCGAGGCCCTGGGAATCCACCTGTTTAGCGGCGGAGGCGGAGACGCACCAATAGGGCGCGCTGCGCAGCAGATGGGCGAAGGGGTTCACATTGCTGTGTTTGATACGTCGCCCTTCCCAGGTCCCGGTGGCTATCGCATGGACCGCTGGGGACCGCCTGACTTTCCGGCGCTGGCTATCACTGTCTCGGAGCCGGTTGTGTTGCCTACCTCTACTGTTGGCGAAGATACACCCTCGATTAGCGACCACGGTCTGTTCGTGTCGGGGTTGGCCTATGCCGTGGCGCCGGCCGCCGAAATCGATCTGATCCGCGTTCTAAACGACAACGGTCAGGGTACCATACAGGCGTTCGTCGATGCTCTACACATCTATCTGCAGGCGTCACTGGCCGAACGCGGGACGTTAGAGGGAACAGTGATTAACCTGAGCCTGGGCACTGCCGAACCGGATGAAGAAGAGCTGCCGCTAGAAGCGCAGGAGGCTATTCAGAAGATGATGGAGCTATGGCGCTACCGCCCATTGCGTGAGGACGGTGTGCCTGTCTTTTCACTGGAGCTGCCAATGATTATCGCCGAGGATTTGGGCGCCGTGGTGGTTGCGGCATCCGGTAATGATTCGGCGGACCAGCCGGCGACGGACCCACTTCCTTCTCAGATTCCCGCCGCTTATCCGCTGGTGATTGGCGTACAGGCCAGCAACCAGTCCATGAGCCGCTCTTGTTTTGCCAATGCTGGTGATCTATTGGCGCCGGGTGGTGAAGGGGGCAAGCTACCGGAGGAATGTCGCCCAATTACGGATAGCTGTGACCCCACGGACGCGAGATGTGAGGCGGGCGTTATCAGCTATGTTCTTGACGCGCACCGCGGCTTTGCCTTCTGGGTCGGCACCTCGTTTGCCACGCCGCTGGTCAGCGGCCTGTCGGCGTTGGTCCAGGAGAGCGGCACGACGGATCCCGGGCTGGTGCAGCAGACGATTTTGTGTTCGGCACAGGGCGATGGAGTGGTTGACGTCGTGGAGGCGCTGAACAACTGTCCCTAAAAGTTCTGATGCTTTTTTTACAAATTGTTAACCTATTTTTGATCTTCCTGGTAGAGAATATAGGCGGAACAATCGGGAGAAAAGTTCAGTTCCACAAGCCAATCAATGTCCGAAAAATAGAATAAGGGAGGTGTTGCAATGAACAGTCTGACTCTTTGGAACCCATACCGTGAGATGATGACTTTACGTCGTCAACTAGACAGTTTCTTTGACGATTCCTTCTTTAAGCTATCTGGTTACCAGCGTCCGTTGTTGGAGCGAATCTGGGGACTGGACCTGGACGTCGTCGAGAATGATGAATCGTTCCTGATCCAGGCGTCGGTGCCCGGTATTGATCCCGAGCAGCTCGACATCACCCTGGAGAACAACGTTCTGACCATTAAGGGCGAGCTGGACGAAGAGAAGCGCCAGGAAGGTGAAGTCTACCATCTACGTGAGCGTCGCTATGGCCGGTTCAGCCGCAGCGTCACCTTGCCTGCTGAGGTAGATGCCGACGCCATCGAGGCGCACATGGAGAATGGTGTTCTGACCCTGACCGTGCCTAAGAGCGAAGAGAGCAAGCCCAAGCGGATTCCCATCCATACGGAGAAGGCGCTCAGCAGCAACGGTCAGGAAGTGATTGAAAACCAGACCAGCTCGTAACATCGTTGCCCTAGGCCTGCAACAAAAAAGGCGCTCGCCAACTGGCGAGCGCCTTTTTTCATACTTGATACTTGATGACGTAGCGGCTATGCTTCAGCCGTTTCCAGGTGCGGCATAATCTCAGCCACAATACGATCCTTGGGCAAAGCTCCGGTCATGCGCGCCACTACTTCGCCGTCCTTGAACAGCATCAGAGTAGGAATACCGATAATGCCATAGCGGCCAGGAACGGTGGGGTTATCATCCACGTCCAGCTTGGCCACACGTAGTACTTCTTCGTACTCCCCGGCAATTTCCTTCACGCTGGGGGCGATCATGTGGCAGGGTCCACACCAATCAGCCCAAAAATCGACCAGAACAGGCTTTTCGGATTCTAGCACCTCAGCCTGGAATTCATCATCCGTTACATCAAAAGGTTCAGCCATTCTATGCTCCTTACTTGCCGTCGGTACGGATAAAGTGCGCGATGCTGTCGCATAGGCACTCTGGCTTATTTGTTGTTGTGTAGAGTGTAACCTATGGCACGTCCGTGTCAAGCTCCCGGCCTGCACGGTTCTGGGACGTTTATCCACCAACTAGTTTTTTAGTGAGTTGAATAGGATTTTAAGCAATTCACTATTGCACTCTACCACATCACCGTTAGAATCAGCTAAATCTCCACAGCGAGGTCAGACAACCAAAAACGGCCGTTGTATCGCAGGCTTCGGGGAGAATGCCTCGCTGTGTCCTGCGACGCGGCGGCTGGAAATCAAGGAAGTTAAGGAGTAGACCAAACGGTGAAGATAGCAATTTTAGGCGGAACTGGTAACGAGGGGCGGGGACTTGGCTTGCGTTGGGCCATGGCCGGTCACGAGGTTGCCATTGGATCACGCAGCGCCGAACGCGGGGCGGAAGCGGCTGAAGAAATGAACGAACAGTTGGCCCAGGGTGGGCACGACGCGCCGCCCATCACAGGCTCTGATAATTTGAGCGTTACAGAAGGAGCCGATGTCGTGGTGCTGTCGGTGCCCTATTCGGCGCAGGAGCCGACGTTGGCAGCGGTGCGCGAAGCGTTGGACGGTAAATTGCTCGTGAGCGTCGTCGTCCCGCTCAAGCCACCGAAGGTAAGCCACGTCTGGCATCCGCCCGCTGGTTCCGCTGCCCAGGAAGCGCAGCAGTATCTGGGTGACAGGGCGCGTGTGGTCGCGGCCTACCAGAACATTTCAGCCGAGCTGCTGCCTGATCCGGAGCAGGAGGTTGATTGTGATGTCCTCATTTGCGGCGAGAACAAAGAGGACAAGGAGCTGGTGCGCCAGTTGACTGCAGATGCCGGGATGAGGGGCATCGACGCCGGCCCGCTGCAGAATGCCGGTGTGGTCGAAGGGCTGACGGCCGTGCTGATCGGCATCAACATCCGCCATAAGATTAAGCATTCCGGTATTCGCATTACCGGGCTGCCACAAGAGTAAGCTTTCAAGCATAAATTAGAATGTGCCGGGCGCGTGACAGCGGCTCCAATGAACATTTGGCGCCTTCTGTGATGCGCCCGCACCCGTCTCCAGGCGGGACGAACGACGAATAATGAGTCAATCGATCTGTTTTACCCCTCTCGACAATATTCCATTTGTACAGCCCGGCGATAACGTCGCGGCTCTCATTCTGGCTGCTCTGGAAAGCGCCAAACATTCCTTGCAGGATGGAGATGTTCTGGCCATCGCGCAGAAGATCATATCCAAGGCAGAGGGGCGCTATGCGCGCCTGACGGAAGTGGAGCCTGGGGAGCAGGCGTTGCATGTTGCCGGTGTAACGGGCAAAGACCCGCGGCTGGTGGAGCTGATTCTGCAAGAAAGTGAAGCGATCTCGCGCATGGGGCCAAATCTGCTCATCGTGCGCCACCGTTTGGGCTTTACCAGCGCGAACGCCGGAATCGACCGCTCTAACATCAAGCAGGACGAAGAAGACCCGGTGGTGCTCCTGTTGCCTGAAGACCCGGACCGGTCGGCTGCAGCCATTCGGGACGAAATTGGGCAGAAAAGCGGCGCTGAAGTGGCGGTTATTATCACCGATAGCCACGGGCGCCCCTTCCGCATGGGCACCGTTGGCGTGGCCATTGGCGTCGCCGGAATGCCCGCGTTGTGGGACCGGCGTGGTGAAACAGACCTCTTCGGCTACGAGCTACAGCATACTGACGTTGGCGTGGCCGACGAGGTTGCCGCCGCCGCCGGCCTGTTGATGGGGCAGGCCGCGGAAGGGACCCCCGTCGTTCATATCAGGGGGTTGAAGCTACCGCCTCTCGCCGGTACGGCGCGCGATCTGGTGCGCCCGGCAGAACAAGATCTGTATCGTTAAGGGTGACCCCTCTGCCGCCCGAATCTGACCTGTAGCCACATTTACCCATTTGCCCCCGGCATACACAGCTTAAACTACAGCTAACCTATTTGCGTTACGTCGCCGTTGCGCGCGTCACGTTCACTGAGGTAAGCAAAGTAGCGCATGTATGTCAGGCAGCGAGTCCGACGAGTGATAGGGCGCGGGGGGAGAATGCCAGCCGCCATTCTCTTTCTTTTGCTGCTCCTCCTGGCGCTGAGCGGTTGCCAGCTCCCCATTCGGCTGCAAGCGATGGCGGCCCTGCCGACAATGGCCTCGGCAGCCAGCACGCCCACTCCGACTGAGACCATCATCCCGCCAACCTGGACACCGTCCATGGCCCAGGCGACAGCTACGGCAACCTTGCCCGGCCCGACGCGCGAGCGTGTCCCCACCAATACACCGTTGCCCATCCCCACCAAGACGCCAATCACACCGTCTTCCACGCCGACTGAGACGCCGACAATTACGCCCACGCCTTCGACCACACCCGATGTGCGCCCGCTGGCGGCCTATAGCCGCGAGGAGGTGATCCCCCTGGAGGCGTTCCCACGACCGCCCGCCGACAATGGCTGGGGGATGCATTGGATTCCCACGGTCAAGCAGGAGCCGGCTGTCGTCGACCGCTTTGTCGATGAAATGGTGAAAATGCACATCAAGTGGGTCGTCTTCCTCAACGACGGGACCAACATTGGCGACAACGACTATCTGGTGGACCGGCTGGTGGCTAACGGCATCATGCCCGTGATGCGCGTTTATCGCAGCACGATTACGCCGCACGACGGGGACCTGGGCGCAATGGTTGCCCATTACCGGAAGCGAGGCGTGTACTACTTCCAGCTCTACAATGAGCCAAACGTCAATGACGAGAACCGCCAGGGATTCGCCAATCCCAACCATTATGCCCGCGTATGGGCCGACGAAGCGCGTAAGGTGGTGGCCAACGGTGGGTTGCCGGGCTTTGGCGCGCTAAGCCCAGGCGGCGCCTATAACCATTATGCCTTCCTCGACCGCGCGCTAGGAGCCATTAAGTACAACGGGGATGAGTGGCTGCTGAATTGGGCCTGGCTTTCCGTCCATAATTACCACGGCACGCGGCCTCAGAATGACCCTGAGGGCTTTTTGCTCTTCCGCAACTATGACCAGATTGTGCGCACGCACTTGTTGCGGACCATGCCTATGATTGGTACGGAAGGGGGCAGCTACAGCAGCAATGCTGATGAGGTAACAAGCCTGCTGAGGTTCCAGTACAACTATATGCACAATGCAGAACCGTACATGATGGCCTTCAGCTATTGGATTGTGGCCAACCGTGAGGGGGGCAGTTGGGATGACACCTGGGAGTGGCAGGCGTTATTCCGTAGTGGTTACGTGCACCCTGCCGTACCGGAATTCTTTTATCGTGGCCGCTGACGGCACGCATACCTCTGCCGGCGCTACCGTGGCTGGTGCAGCTCCGGGAGTTGCGCCTCTATCCAGGTGCGCCGTGGCTCTAGCCACTCCGGCAACTTTAGAGCCGTTCCCAGCGCCTCAGGCGACTCATCCACTGTGAAGCCCGGCGGGTCGGTAGCGATCTCAAAGAGCACGCCACCCGGTTCCCGGTAATAGATCGATTTGAAGTAGTTGCGGTCGAGCACTGGCGTCACATTCAGCCATGCTGCTGCCAGCACCCGCCTCCACTCCTGCTGCGCCTCTTCGGATGGAGTGCGCCAGGCGATATGATGCACTGCTCCGATGCCCATTCGCCCTGGTTTGCCTTCGGGCTGGCAGTGCAGATCGATCATCGCTGCGTCATTGCCTGTACCCACCTGGAAGCGAAAGCGCGAGTCGTCCTCTCCAATCTCTTGGAAGCCCATTGTCTCTGTCAGCAGCCTGGCTGTGTGCTCATAACCATTCAGGCAGAGGGTGGCGCCGGCAAAGCCTCGGATGGCATGCTCCACTGGCACCGGCCCTTCGTGCCACGGGGCGCGAAGCTCACCGTCGGGGCGAGCCACTAACTCCAGTGGCAACCGGTCAGGATCGAGTAAAGAGATCACCGGCTCGCCAAAGCGCTCCTCTGGTCCGTCGAAGTCCACGCCGGCGTTGGCCAGACGCTCAATCCAGAAGTCAATCGACGAGGGCGGGATCCAGAAGGGCGTGGCCGTGATCTGCCCGGTGCCCTGGCGCGCCTGCCCAGAGACCAAAGGGGGTAAGAGCCAGGCAAAGAAGGTCATGATCGTGCCCGGCGAGCCAAGGCCATCACCGTAGTAAAGGTGGTAGGTCCCCGGATCGTCGAAGTTCACCGTCTTCTTGACCAGGCGGAGACCGAGCAATCCCGTGTAGAAGCTAAGATTACGCTGCGGGTCGCCACAAATTGCGGTGATATGATGAATGCCCGGCATCTGTGTACTCGTTTCTTCCATACCCACCTCCTATTGTCTGAATTTCTTATCTGTCTGTTGTCCCTTTGGCGGTTTCCTATGGCCCACCAGGCCGCTCGGCGTCGAGATCTTCGCCCGCCAGCTCCGATTCTAACGTATCCCACAGCCGGTTAAACGCTTCCAGGCGCGCGGCGGCCGCCCGGCGCGCCGGTTCGGTGTGCATACTGGCGACCGTCCTGGTTTGCCACTCCGCGTCGCGGCCGCGCGCGATGAGGCTTTGGGTCGTTAGTTGCCGGCCTTTGGCGAAGCCCATGCCCATCCAGTGGAAGGCGGCCGTCAGACCCAATTTGGCCAGCTTGTCCGCATCCCACAAGACCTGCGACTCCAGGTCGTCCAATGGCTCTTCCAGCCAGAGGCCGCTGTGGTTGACGATGGCCTGGGCCACCCGTTCTATTTTCTCAGGAGGAAAGTCGGTCTCGCGTAAAAACGCTCGTGCGTATTCTGCTCCTGCCTCATGGTGCTGCTCGCCCGCATCTTTGCGAATGTCGTGCAGCCATACCGCTGCTTCCACAATTTCCGCGTCGGCCCCTGTTAGATCTGCCAGCTTCATCGCCAGCGTATAAACGGCGCAGACATGCTCCCAACGATAGTTGTAGACCGGTTCGCGTGTGCCGTAACGCCTGTCAGCCTCATCCAGGGTAGCCTCGTGCATTGCTTCCCGAGCTGCCCCCCGCCAGCCCGGTTTTGCCGATTCATCTTCCATAGATTTCCCAAAGTTCTTGCTGTCTAAAGGCTGGCACCCAGGAGATCTGGCCGCCTGCCTGGCGGTCTGAGCCTGGATACCAATCACATTTTAGGCCGAACAGGAGGTGATTGCCACCTCACAGCGGCTTTTGAACGAGAATTTTAACTTTCCACGAGGGGTCTTTTAGAAAGTAACGGGGCAGCAGGGCAGGGATGGCGTGCTGCCGCTGCAAGATCCGTTCCTACTACAAGTCAACATCTTCTCGCCACAATGAGTCAGATTATGGTAAAATGTCCGGGTGTACTGGACCAAAGAGGAGGGATCGCCTGCACCATGAAGCGCGCTCTACAACTTACCGTCTCCGGCTTAATCCTGCTGCTGGGCTTGTTTGTAGCCGTGCGTCCAGGTGAAGCCGCGCAATGTTTTCTGGCTTCTCTGTACGCTGCGT
Source organism: uncultured Ardenticatenaceae bacterium (assembly GCA_964602995.1). Taxonomy (GTDB): domain Bacteria; phylum Chloroflexota; class Anaerolineae; order Promineifilales; family Promineifilaceae; genus JAAYYY01. The sequence goes on along the minus strand of CAZRTM010000006.1, from coordinate 7,634 downwards.
ACGTCTGTGACGCGAGGCCGCAACCGGCCACTTTTTCATCTCCCGAACCACGAAAAGGTAGCATCCTCCACCAATTTACCTATTCCTGGATTGACGACCATGCCCCGATTTATGCCGAACCGCGACCCGATGCGCCCGTCATTGGCGATGCGGGTGTGGGTTTCCTCTACAACACCATCCAGGGTGTGGCCACTGATGCCAATGGTGATACCTGGTTCCTGATGAATGGGGGGTGGACGCCGGCCAGTTATGTGCATATTGTGGAGGGCACACCGTTCACCGGCGTGGTGATCAACCGCCAGCCTGAACGGCCCTTTGGCTGGATGCTGGACACGTGGGTGCCGCGCCTTTCACCCAATGGCCCCATGCAGCCAGAAGAAGAACGCACCTTTCTGCAGAAATATGACTTCGTCGAGATTTATGATGCCCAGATGGGATCTGACGGCTGGGTCTGGTATAACATCGGCGACGACCAGTGGGTGCGCGATAATTACGTGGCTGTGGTCGATGCCAGCCCACGTCCGGCAGAGGTTGGCGCGAACGAGTTCTGGGTTGAAGTGGACCTGACAGAACAGGTTTTTGTAGCCTACGAGGGGGATCGCATGATCTACTCCTCGTTGGTTGCCAGCGGACTGGACCGCTGGCCCACGCGCCCCGGCCTGTTCCAGGTCTGGGATCGTCAACTGTCGGCGCCTATGTCGGGCGGCGAGGTTGGCGATGACTTCTACAACATCCAACACGTGCCGTACTCCATGTACTTTGACGATGGCATTTCACTACACGGGGCGTTCTGGCACAACGCCTTTGGCCACCAAAAGAGCCACGGTTGTGTCAATATGCCACCACGTGATGCGGAATGGATCTATTTCTGGTCTGCGCAGGCGCCCAATGACCTGTGGGTTTCGGTGCTCAAGAAAGCGCCAGACCATATTTTGCAGAACTACGGCAGTGAATTGGCCGCGGCCAAACGGCTGGCGGCTGAATGAGAATTGGGAGCGCCGGCATCCCCGCTAGCGCTCCAACAGTGAGGTGCAATGAGAACGATGTGACGGTCTAAGCCACATCTGCTACTATGATAATGCGAGGGAACGACTATTTTACTGTTAAACAGGAGATCCTTGAAAGAAGGGGCCTGATGCGAGTGATTTCTATGCGACTACTTCGACGACTGTTGATCGCCGCAACTGTGTTGCTCGGCTTTGCTTTTCTGGCTCCCGCTGTGGAGGCCGCAAATTGTTTCCGTGGTGTGGGCGGTGCGTTCGTCTGTGACGCGCGGCGCCAGCCTGTGGTTTTTACCGCGCCCGAATACCGTCCCAACAGTATCTTATTAAACCGCACCTATGCCTGGCTTGCGGACCACACGCCCACTTACAAGGAGCCGAAGCCCGGTGCTGAAATTGCCACCGAGGGCACAATAGGCCTTCTCTTCTACACAATTGAAGACACGGTCATCGATGAGGCCGGCAACAAGTGGTACAAGGTTGCGGACAACGAATATGCTCGGGCCGAGGATATGGTGCCTTACACTCCGACCCGTTCTACAGGCCTGAGAATAAATTCGCAGCCCGAGCGGCCGTTCGGCTGGGTTATGACAAAGTTCCAACCTGCTTCAGGCCCTGACCAGCAACCGCCGGAGAATGCTCCCTGGGTTGAGCGTTACACCTTTATTGAGATCTTCGGCGCCGCCCGCGGGGAAGAGGGCTGGGTCTGGTTCGACATTGGCAACGGCCAGTGGGTGAAGCAGACGAATCTGGCCATTGTTGATGTCAAACCGCGCCCAGAAGGAGTCGGCGAGAACGAGTTTTGGGTTGAGGTGGATCTGTTCGAGGAAGTGTTCGCCGCCTATGAAGGGGATCGCATGGTCTACGCCGGGCTGGTCTCAAGCGGCCTCGAGGGTGCGGAGACGAATGAGGGCCTCTTTACGGTATATTCGCGGCACCGCGAGTGGCCGATGTGGGGTGGAACGGTTGGCAAAAATTATTACTATCTGCAGGATGTGCCACACACCATGTTCTATGACGGCGAGATCGCACTACACGGTGCTTACTGGCACGATGGTTTCGGAGCGCCGCGTAGCAATGGTTGCGTCAACATGATGCCCCGTGATGCAGAGTGGGTCTTCCACTGGTCGGAGAATGCCCCTAATGAGAAAGATCTGTGGGTCTGGGTCCACACTTCACCACAAGATTACTTCCTGCAAGAGTATGGAAATTCCCTGGCTGCGCTCAGTATGCCGCCTGTCCTGGGGCGTTAATGGGATAACCACTTCCGGTTAGGTTAGGTTTGAGAGATAAATAGCCTGTGAGTTTCAAGAACTCGCAGGCTTTTTTCTTTTTCGATAGGGTAATTTTCGGAAAGTTGTCGATTTTGGCCGCGCCCGTTCGTCGTTAAGGTAAATCGACACCATTCATTTAGAAAAGGAGGTCAAATTGCGATATATGCTATTGATTTATGGTGACGAGAATGCAGACGTGGAGTTGAGCGACGAGGAGCGCGCAGCTCTCTATGAGCGCTATCGAGCGTTCAATGAGGAGGCGCGGCGGCGTGGCGCCTATGTGGCCGCCGACGAGTTGCAGCCAACGTCCACAGCCACAACTGTGCGGCTGCGTAATGGCCAGGTCCTGACAACGGATGGCCCGTTTGCCGAAAGCAAGGAGCAACTGGGCGGGTACTATATACTAGATTGCGAAAACCTGGACGAAGCCATCGAGCTGGCAGCCAAAATCCCCTCGGCCGAGACTGGGTCCATTGAAGTTCGCCCCATCATGGTTTATTAGAGCAGGAACGAGCGGTTATAGGAGGAATTTCCATGCGTTACATGATCTTACTGTACGGTGATGAAGCTCTCAGCGCTGAGGTGACTGAAGAGGATTGGCAGGGAATTATTGAAGCGCACAATGCTTTTGGCGCCGAAGCCGCCCAACGGGGCATGAACCCCTCCGGGGAAGCACTACAATCTATCCAGCTTGCGCGCACTGTTCGTTTTGAAGATGGCAATCCGGTGATGGTCACCGACGGACCCTTTGCTGAAACGAAGGAACAGCTTGGCGGCTTCTACCTGCTTGAGTGTGAACGTATCGAAGATGCCATTGAAATGGCTAAGAAACTTCCCATGTCTACTGGCTCGATAGAGGTGCGACCGGTGGTGGAGTTTGGGTAGTTAGAGATTAGAGATTGGAGATTGGAGAATTGGAGACCAAGCTTTTGCCGCAGATGGACGCGGATGGACGCAGATTTTTCTATTTAACCTATCTGCGTTCATCTGCGGCCCCCGCGCCGGGGCATCCCGCGCCGGGGCATCCCGCGCCGGGGCATCTGCGGCAAATCTCTAATCTCCAATCTCCGATCTCCAATTCTCCCCCATTCATGAGTCACATACACGAGGTAGTCTCCGAGACATTCCGCCGGGAGTCGGGGCGGGTGTTGGCCAGTTTGATTAGCTATCTGGGCGATTTTGAGCTGGCGGAGGATGCGTTTCAGGATGCGCTGGTGGTGGCGTTGGAGCGTTGGGGGCAGGATGGGGTTCCGGATAACCCGGGGGCCTGGATTACGACGACGGCGCGGCGCAAGGCCATTGATCGTATTCGGCGTGATAAGACGCTGGCGGAAAAGAAGCAGGTGTTGCGAAGGCAGACAAGTCTGGTGGACGAGTTTGAGGAGGAGGCGGTGATGGAAGCAATTCCAGACGAACGGCTCAAGCTGATCTTCACCTGCTGCCATCCCGCGCTGGCGCCAGAAGCCCAGGTCGCTCTGACGTTGCGCACGTTGGGCGGGCTGACCACGGGCGAGATTGCTGGAGCGTTCCTGGTGCCGGTCAGTACGATGGCCCAGCGGCTGGTGCGCGCCCAACGCAAGATCCGGGACGCGGGCATTCCGTACCGTGTGCCTCCTGCCCACCTATTACCTGAGCGGTTGGATGCGGTTCTGGCCGTCCTCTACCTGATTTTCAACGAAGGATACAACGCCAGCGCGGGTGAGAATCTGGTGCGCCGTGATTTGTGTGGGGAAGCGATCCGGTTGGCCCGCGTGTTGTGCCGCCTACTGGCCCATGAGGAGGTGCTGGGTGAGGAGCCGGAGGCGTTGGGGTTGCTGGCATTGATGCTGCTGCACGATTCGCGCCGTGACGCGCGGGTAGGGCCGAATGGCGAGCTGCGGGTGCTGGAAGAGCAGGATCGTTCCACCTGGGACAGGGAGCAAATCGAAGAAGGAGTGGCCATCCTGGAGCACGCCTTGCGCATGGGCCGTCCTGGTCCCTACCAGATTCAGGCGGCGATTGCGGCGTTGCACGCACAGGCGGCGCGGCCGGAAGAGACGGACTGGGCGCAGATTGCAGCGCTTTACGGCGAGTTGGCGCGTGTCATGCCGTCGCCCATTGTGGAGCTGAACCGGGCGGTGGCCGTGGCCATGGTCGAAGGCCCGGTGCGCGGTCTGGCGCTGCTGGATGGCCTGGCTGCGGATGACCGTCTGGCCGGTTACTATCTCTATCACGCAGCGCGGGCCGATTTGCTGCGCCGCGCCGGGTGGTCAGAGGA
>CAZRTM010000006.1:0-3002 GCA_964602995.1 uncultured Ardenticatenaceae bacterium | reverse complement strand
GTGGTGTGGGTAGAATTTAGGGTATGTTTGAATTGATTGCGTTTGATGCAGACGATACGTTGTGGCACAACGAACATTGGTATTATGATGCCCGGGACAAGTTTCGGGAGCTGATGGCTCGTTATGAAGTGAATGGCTCGGTGGATGAGCGGGCCGACTACTATGAGGTAGCCAATATTGACTATTATGGCTACGGGGTGATGAGCTTTGTCCTCTCGCTGATTGAGGCGGCGATTGAGCTGACGGAAGGTAAATTCAGCGGTGAGGATGTCAGTGAGCTGATGCAGCTGGGCAAGCACATGCTGACCGACGACGTGCATGTCTTTCCCGGCGTGCGCGAGACGCTGGAACAGTTAAGCGCTACCTACCCTCTGATGGTGATCACCAAGGGCGATTTGCGCCACCAGCGCAACAAGGTGGTCTCCTCGGGCCTGGAACAATATTTCCGTTATGTAGAAGTGGTCAGCAACAAGACGCCACAGATGTATGGGCATATCCTGGAACAGCATCAGGTTGACCCTTCACGGTTCCTGATGATCGGCAACTCTCTGCGTTCAGACGTCGTTCCCGTAGCTGAGCTGGGTGGCTGGGCCATCCATGTGCCCACGGAATCGACGTGGGCACATGAGATAGTTGAGCTGCCGCAGAAGCTGAATGGGCACGTCTTTGAAGTGGCAACCGTACGTGAGATACCGGAGCTGATTCAGCGCCTTACGCATCCTGCGGCCTGATATTCTGGTTTACCCGGAACAGGTTCTGCGGGTCATATCGGGCCTTTACGCGAGCAAGGCGCGGATAATTGTCACGGTAGGCGGCTCGCACCCTATCCTCACCCTCATCCATCATCATGTTCACATATGCCCCTCCGGCTGAATAGGGGTGCAGCGCCTGCCAGTACGCTCTGGCCCAGCGGATCATGTGCTCATTGTTGGCCGGGTCCGGATCCACACCCACGATCACCTCGGCGAAGTTGGCGTCGCGGTAGCTCCAGGCGGTTTCATGGGGGCCAACATTATGGGCGGCGCCATTAATGGGATAGAGGTGCATGGTGGAATGGACGGTGGGCAGTTGCGAGGCATGTTGCAGATGGAGGTCGATGACTTCGTCGCTTAAGTCGGTGAAGAAGTCGGCGTTCCAATACCATTGCAGCCCGGGCGGATAGAGGCCATCAAACATGCTCTGCAGCGCCGGGTAAGGGATGGGGCCGGCGAAATCCATCATGGCCGGGGCCACCTCGCGAATGGGGCGGAAGCGTTCTTCTGCCTGCTCCAGATCGCCTGTATAGCACCAGGTAATCACCGCTGCTTTCTTCAGATGATGCGTCTGCGGGAACATCTCCACAGGGGGCACGGTGTGGAAGCCAAACCAGCCGTTTAGCTCCTGCGGGCCGGTCAGAATCAGATCGCGCCAGAAGCGCATCACCTCGGCGGCGTGTTCCATCTCCCAGAACATTGGCCCGCCATACACCATGCTTACGGGACAACCCCGGAAAAGGAAAGAGGTGACGACGCCGAAATTGCCGCCGCCGCCACGGACAGCCCAGAAGAGGTCTTGATGTTCTTCGCTGCTGGCAGTGACGAAGCTACCGTCGGCCAGCACCATGTCCACGCTCAGCAGATTGTCGATGGTCAGGCCGTAACGGCGTGTCAGGTATCCCAATCCACCGCCCAGAGTCAGACCGCCGACTCCGGTCGTAGAGATGAAACCGGTGGGCACCGCAAGGCCAAAGGGATGGGTGGCGTGATCCACATCACCCCAGGTGCAGCCTCCCTCGACCCGCACCGTTCCCGCCAGGGGGTCCACGTGCACGCCTTTCATCAAGGAGAGGTCCATGACCAGCCCCCCGTCGCAGCTTCCCAGCCCCGGCCCATTATGGCCTCCGCCACGCACCGCTAAAAGCAACTGATTTTCGCGAGCGAAGTTAACCGCCGCCATGACATCAGCAGCATCTACACAGCGGGCGATCAATGCCGGCCGCTTGTCGATCATCCCATTGTATAGCTGCCGGACCTTGTCGTACGCGGCGCTGTCTGGCTGCAGCAACGGGCCACGTAGCTGTTGCTGAAAGGCGGCGACTGCGGCTTCATTTAGAGAGATGACGCCGGTGCTCGTTTCCAAAATATCTGTTTGCATGATTGACCTCCTCAAGAAAGGGTCAGGATAGGGTTTGTAAAACGTTCAGATCATGGCGCCAGATCGACCATGGCGCGTAAGAGAGCGTACACTTCTACGTCGTGGTTCTTTCCGCGGTGATACCAGGCGCCGCGAGCGGTGCCTTCGTGCGCAAAGCCACACTTTTCGGCCACCCGGCACGAGGCGCGATTGTCGGGGTGGATGATGAGACGGATGCGGTTTGCCTTGAGGCGGCCGAAAAGGTAGCGCACCAGTAGCGACACTGCTTCTGTGGCATAGCCCTGGCCCCGGTCGGCCTGCTCGTAGATCTGGTAAGACAGCTCCAGCTCGTCCAGGTAGTTCACCGTTTTGAAGAATTCAATGTGGCCCACGATGTTGCCGCTGGCGGCTATGATCAGCAGCAGCCCTTCGTCTTCGCTCCAGAAGCCGCTCTCCTCAAACCGTCGCCGAAATTTGCTCTCAGAGATGATTCCAACCGGAAAGAAGTCGCCACGATTGATTACCTCAACGTGCCGCTGATATAGTTCCTCAAGATCGGCCTGCCGTACCGGCCGCAGGTGGATGGCATTACCGTTCAACATAGCTCCATTCCTTTTTGCTCATTGCTGATACACACTTTAGCAAGCGACTCTCGCGATACTCTCGCATAATCCTCGCAGATCGCCTCCATCCGTCATGGGCCGGTTCTGGTCGTGTATAATGGAACATCATGTGCCAGATCACGCTGTTTGGTGCGCCATCGTTACTGTGCGACCGCGGTCCTTTGCACATACCCCGGCGTAAAGGTTGGGCTTTGCTTGCCTATCTGGCGCTGACGGGCCAGAAGCACACGCGGGAGACGTTGGCCAGCCTTTTCTGGCCTGAATATG
>CAZRTM010000005.1:38780-73242 GCA_964602995.1 uncultured Ardenticatenaceae bacterium | reverse complement strand
AGCTCCTGATTAATGGCCACAACACCCGGATACTCCACCCCCAGCGCCTGTGTCGCCGTGCTCACAATGTCAAACTCTGTATAGGGATAGGGACCGATGCGGTTGTTGAAGCTATTCATCGCATCAATTGTGTACTGAACTGCCTCCATCGATGCCGGCGCAACCTCCGGAAAGGCATAGCTATTGACCGTGGTCTCCCCAACCTGCGCCTGCACCACCTCGAATCCCTCGCTGGCCACCAGATAAAAGTCGCGCGCCGGTCCAATGACGAAGGTCACTTCCTGCCGCTCTCCGTCATCACCGCTGCCGATGGCAATCCCCGAGCCAACGATCTGCAGGCTGCGCGGTGCAGTGACGCGCACTATGTAGAAACTGCTATCGGCGTACACCACATCGCCGCTTTCGGGGGCGATCTCCACGTTCCATCCCTCATCATCATAGACAGCAATCATCGGATAGAAATGGGCCAATGCCAGAATCTCATTGCTAAAGACGAAAGTGCCATAATTCCCGCCGCCCTCTGTTGGAATGGTCACCGTATAGGTCAGACCAAGAACAATAGAGTCGCCCGGCTGCAGCGCCGGCGTCAACGGCACGCGCATGGCGCTCTCTTGCAGCTCAAACGACGGCTCCACCACCACGCCATTCACCGTCACCGACGTCACGTCCGTCTGGCCCCCGGCCAGGTTGGGGAAAAGGCGCAGGTAAAGCTCTTCCAGCGCCACCTCTTCGCGGTTGGTATAGTATGCTTCCTGAACGCCTTCCAGCCGGGTGAAATCAGCGCTGAGGGCCACGTCTATATGGTACACGGTCGCGCCCGGCAATTCGTCCAGTACACCCTGCGCCTGCTCCACCAGACCATCGCGGAAGATCTCGCGCTCATTCCAACCCACGTCAAACAGTGAAGGGTCCGGCAGCGCCGCAGTCACCGGCCCTTCTGTGGGGGCTGTCGTCTCTTCAGTAGGCGTTGCAGGCGTTATTTCAGGCGTTGGGGCGCTGCTTTCTGCGGAGGGCGCGCCTTCTGCAGAGGGCGCGCCTTCTGCAGAGGGCGTTGCCACCGGCTCTGATTCGCCAGCCGGTTGCACCGTGTCCGTAGCGATAGCAGCAGGTTCGGTCGCAGCCAGTTCGGGGGTTACTTGTGGAAGCTCCTCGGTACAGGCCACCGCGAATAGCAGCAAGATGAGCACGACTCCCAACAATTTGATAATTTTCATTTTCATTTCCTTCAAGTTCCATTACTCGCCACGGCGATGGCAGATAATATGGATAGTAGAGAGCAGGTGCAAACCGGCTACCACAGCTCTCATCCGGTCTGTTCGTTCGCGGCGGTGCGCCTCAGCACCAATGTCGTAATATCATCTGCCTGTGGGTGGCTCCCGGTAAATTGCCATACCTCCTGCAAAATGACCTGCTGCAATTCCGTCGCTGCCATACCGTGTCGCTGCCGTACTAGCTGGCAAAGTCGCTCTGCGCCAAACATTTCGTAATCAGCTCGATACGCCTCAGTCACACCATCGGTATAGAGCAACAGCGTTTCACCGGCTCCCAGTGTTACTTCTTCGCTCGTCCAACGCGCTTCTTCATCAATACCCAGCGGAATGCCGGTTTTTGACAGAAAGTGCGGCGCTTCTTCATTGCCCACCAACAATGGTGGGTTGTGACCGGCATTGGCATAGGTCAGGCAACCACTCTTCGTATCCAGGACCCCATAAAAAACAGTGACGAACATATTATTGTGGGAGTCGGCCAGAATACGTTCGTTAACCGCTCTAAACACAGTGTGCGGCCCGCTCGGGTTGCTCTGGGCATACGTTCGTAACAGAGTGCGGCTGAAGGCCATAAACATCGCTGCGCCCAGCCCCTTATCGGCAACATCGGCGATGAGCAGACCTACCTTTTCTTCGTCAAGCTCAAACACGTCGTAGAAATCGCCAGACGTAGTACGAGCTGGTTGCAGCATGGCCGCAATCTCCCACCCTGGCCGTTGCGGCACATCGGCAGGCAAGAAACTCTCCTGAATCTGACGTGCAAAGGCCAGCTCTTGGGCCACCCGCTCAAAAGCCAGCTCACGGGCATGAGCCTCAGCCCGCTGCAACGTAGACGATATTTGAGCCGCCAGTACCTGTAAGGCAGTCAGCGATGCGCGGAAGGTCATCGTACGCGAGAGACCGCGCGAACCCAGAAAAATAGCGCCCAACGGTAGCGGCGCTGTCTCACGCTTTTCGGACTCAATAATAGGCACTAACAGCAGGTTGTGTTCAGCATAGCCCTCGGCCCAGGGTAACGGCTCACCTGCTTCACACACGACGGCCTGCGGGTGGTTCTTGCTCCACTCCCAGACACTTTCGTCAATCTCACTGCCATTGGGCATAGAATGGAGTAGCACGTCGCCGGTGAACAAGCGGACCTCTGCCTGGTCATAGTCGAATGTGCGCGGCATGAAGCCCGCCAGCAAAGACGGCAAGTCGCTTGCATCCGGCTTGCTGGCGATAATCTCCCGTCCCAACGCTTCTAGCTGCGCAAACTGGCGCCGCTGCTGCTGGCTCAGAACAGCAGCGCTGCTCAGGTTCCGCGCCAACAGACTAACTCCTAATGCGCCCAGGAAAAAGAAGAGCAGCGCCATAGTTCCCATCTGTCCGTATATAGGAGCCGCCAGCAAAGCAAACAACGACGGCACGCCGGCCAGAACAAAGAAGCGCATCGTCTCCCCCATCCGTCCTGCGAGCAGCTTCTGCTCCCCTGGGGGCATAAGGACCACGTGCAACCAGAGCAGCGCCCAGAGGAAAAGGAAACTTAACGAGAACTCTACCACCAAGGCAAGCAGTCCGGCGCCAAGCGTGTTTAGAGTAAGACCTGGCGGCGGGACAATGCCACCGGCCGCCTCATATATCAGCGCCGCTACTAACAGGCTCACATTACCGGTCCACAGATTGAAAAGCAAGTTGCGGAACCAGTTCAGGCGCCCGACACGATCGCCCAGACGTGGAAACCTGGTCAGAAAGTAAAACAGACGGCTGAAGAAATGAACCCAAACTGCAGAAGGTCCCAGTATAAAGATGCCGGTGGCAACGACAATATTTTCGAGATCGCTGCTGTTATAAGAATAGCTTCCCGCCTGCCAGCCCATAATCTGAAAGAATGAAATGCGGGACAGTAGAAACCCCATCAGTAGCAGCAGCAAGAAAACAGGCCACTGACGCTGTAATAGCTCCAGGTCAGTGGCCATGGCCAGCCAGATGCTGCTGATCAGCACCAATGGCAGGCTGATTACGATACTCGCCAGCTCAACGAGGTGCCAGCCGCGCTCTTTCTCTGAGAGCCGGTCGAAGTTCGACCAGAGCCGCCTCGCTAACGCTGTGACCGTCTTTTGCACCTGTCCATGTCCCTACTCTTTCAACTCCAGCCAGTTCTTACCGGTGCTCACTTCCACTTTCAGCGGCACATCCAGCTTGAAAGCGTTGCTCATGGTGGAAACGACAAGCTCTCTGACCTCATCCAGCTCTTCTTCGGGCACCTCCAGAAGTAGCTCGTCGTGAATCTGCAAAATCATACGCGCGCGGTAGCCTTTCTCCCGCAGTTGGCGGTGTAAGCGGATCATGGCAATCTTGATGATATCTGCTGCCGTGCCCTGAATGGGGTGATTAATCGCCTCGCGCTCGGCCCGCGCTACCATCTGGCGATTGGCGCGGTTGCGCGCCTGGAAGATGGGGAAGTAACGGCGGCGTCCAAACAACGTCTCCACATATCCCTTCTCACGCGCCTGCTGCTTCGTCTCCTGCAGGTAACTCTCAATGCCAGGGAACCGTTCGAAATACTCCTCGATATAATTCTCAGCCTCCGCCAGTGTCAGACCAGATTCACGTGCCAGGCGATAAGGCCCCATGCCGTAAATCAGGCCAAAGTTGACGTTCTTAGCAAATTGCCGCTGCTGGAACGTTACCTCATCTAAGGAAATGCCATAGACAGCAGCAGCCGTCGCGCGGTGGACGTCCTGATCCTTGCGGAAAGCCTCGAGCAACGCTTCATCTTGCGAGATATGGGCCAGGATGCGCAGCTCAACCTGCGAATAGTCGGCCGCCAGGAACAGCCAGCCGGGGCGAGAGATGAAGCCTTTGCGTATCTTCTGGCCCACCTCCGTACGCACTGGAATGTTCTGCAGATTAGGCGAGTTGCTGGCAATGCGCCCGGTCACCGTACCGGTCTGGTTAAAGCTGCTGTGAATGCGGCCCGTTTCTTCGTTCACCATCCCCGGCAGCGCATCCACGTAGGTGCTCTTCAGCTTGCCCAGCTCGCGATATTCCAGGATCAGGTCAATGATGCCCGTTTCATCTGATTCGCGCAGCGCTTCCAATACGTCCGCTGCCGTCGAATAAGAGCCGCTCTTCGTCTTGCGCAGGCCACGGTGGGGCAGCTTTAGCTCGCCGAACAGCACATCGCTCAACTGCTGGGTGGAGTTGATATTAAAGGGGTGCCCGGCTATTTCGTAAATCTGTTTCTCCAGACCTTCCAGCCGCTCCGCCAGCTCCTCCGACATCTGGGCAAAGAAGTCGCGGTCAATGGCCACCCCTTCCTGCTCCATGCTGGACAGAACGGCGAGCAAGGGCATTTCAATTTCCAGAACCCGTTCCAGCCCCTTGCGCTCAATCTCTTCCCGCAGCGGTTTCACCAAACGCAACGTCATATCGGCATCGGCCGCGCCATAGGGAGCCACTTCTTCAATCGGCAGCTCGGCCATCGTCTTCTGATTGCGTCCCGTCCCAATCAGGTCCGTAATCTCCGTCATCTGCACGCCCAGGCGATGGCTCGCCAGCCCCTTCAGCCCCATAAATTTGCTGGATGGATCGGTAAGCCATTCGGCAATCATCGTATCCATCGTGATTGGCTCCACCTCCAACCCATAGCGAGCCAGGACCATATAATCATACTTGGCGTTATGCGCAATCTTGGGAATATCGGGGTCAGTCAGTGCCGGCCGCAACGCTTCGATAATCATCTCCAGCGGCAACTGCCCTTCTGCCAGCTTCACTTCGCCGCCAAAGAGCGACATCTGCCCGCTTTCGTTCTGCCCTTCGCCTGCCATATGGCCTACCGGCACGTAGAAAGCCTCTGGCGGTTCCACGCTGAGACAGATACCAACCAGCTCGGCTGACATCTTGTCTAACGACGTCGTCTCCACGTCAAAGCTAATCTGCTCGGCCGCTTCCAACTTCTTCTTCAGCGCCGCCAGCTCCTCTTCTGTGCGCACTATGTGCACATCCGTCGGTGGGCGGTCAGAAAGCGAGGGCACCTGGTCCAGCGAATCGGCCAGCCGGCCCGTCAGCGAACGGAACTCCAGCTCCTGGAACAGCTCCAACACCGCTTTAGGCTCAAATTCCTGGGTGAGGCAGGCCTCGATATCCAGTTCAATCGGCGCATCGGTGTGAATGCGCGCCAGCTCGCGGCTCAGAAAAGCGCTCTCGCGACCTTCCTCCAACTTGTTGCGGAAGCGGGTCTGAATCTCGTCCAGGTGTTCGTAAATCGCATCCAGGTTGCCATACTTTTGCAGCAGCGTGGTCGCCGTCTTCTCGCCCACACCGGGGACGCCAGGGATATTGTCACTGCTATCACCCATCAGGGCCTTGAGGTCGACGATCTGTTTCGGGTCCAGCCCATACCTCTCGCGCACCGCATTGATATCGTAAATCGACGCGTCTCTTTCGTAGCGGCTTGGGGGCAGCTCCACCGTCGTATTCTCATCCACCAGTTGCAGCAGGTCTCGGTCGCCGGTCAAGATGTGCACATGGACATTTTGCTCTTTCGCCTGTTGCGCGATGGTGCCTAACACATCATCCGCCTCATAGCCATCCAGCTCCAGCACTGGAATGTTGAACGTTTCCACCAGTTGTCGGATTCGGGTGAGCTGTATATCCAGCTCATCCGGCATCTTTTCCCGCGTCCCCTTGTAATCCTCATACAGCTCATCGCGGAACGTCAGCCCCTTATCAAAGGCAACGGCGAGGTATTTCGGCGGCTGCCCGTCGAACATCAAATCCATTAGCGTGCGGGCGAAACCATAGGTCGCATTGGTCGGCTCTCCACTCTTGGTCGTGAAAGCGTCCACCGGTAAGGCGTAAAAGACGCGATAGGCTAAGGCGTGCCCATCAATTAACACAAGTCTATCGTCGTTCATCCTGATATTTTCCTTTGGTTAATCGCCTGTCAAAACGGCCGGTGATCTGAAATGAAGATGGTTGTCGTTGGAACAGCAGAGTGCTGGAAATAGTGACGCTCAAACAGGTCAATTATAGCACATTTATTCTATTTCGCATTGGAGAACGGGCGCTGTTAGGCGCTTTGCAGAAGAGGGAAACGAGAAAATCGTTTGAGTCTGAGCCTTCGCCGCGCTGCTGTCAGGCCGGTGTTGTGGAGCCGAGGAAGAGGCGTAATTCAGCGTCACTGAGCGGTTCATCTCCCTCCGCGGCATAGTAACCTTTAGCCCACAACTGGGTGTCAACACCAAACTGCTGGCGGATTTCCTCTTCAGCGCCGTGCTTAAAGATGTGAACCAGCGCGGCGCTCTTGGTCGCGGCCGGCGCAGTGACGACAATATGCACGAGCTGGGCATCCACAAGCAGGTGGTGCAGCTGATACCCACTCGCTCCCGCGATGCGTTCCAGTGACCGTCGCAATGCAATTTGCCACATCCCCGGCAGTGGGCGCAGCGGGCTCCAGACCAGCGCGTGGGAGGCGTGGGTGGCTTCCGGTGCAATCTCCTCATCGCCACCGGCAGGCATCTCCACTGCTTCCTGCCCACCGTCCGGCAGACTCGCTGGCTTGCCGCCCAGCTTCCTGACAATGGCAGTTGTATACTCGCGCAGCTCATCCAACCGTAGGTCAGGCCGCGCAACCACCGTCAACAGCCGCCCTTCGCCGGCCGGGCGCGAATAGAGCATGAGGTCGTCGCTGCGGCTACGCAGGCGAATGAATTGCAGCAGAGCCGAATTCTCTTCTCGCCACGTTTCCATAATGCGCTCGTGGATAACGTGCAACTGCTCCTCTTCCAACGTCCCGCTGTGCTCCTGCATCCCATACCTGTCGGAGAGCAACGCTGCCAGCACACGGTCGCGCTGTGCCAGCCGTTTCAGCAAATCGGCCGGTTCTGCAGGCAGCTCATCGTCCCCCGCATCATCGTGAAACGGAGCAGCTTCAGCCTCAGGCTCAACTTCAACCTCGTCCGCGCCGGATAAGCTCTGTGGCTGAGCCATCACACCGTCCAGCAGATCGGGGAGCGCATCGAGGATATCCGCTTTCACAACCACATCCTGCACGGCGTCACTCAGGCCATCGGGCAACGCGGCGTCCTTTTCGGGCAAGAGCACCACAATGGGCAACTGCTCGTGCAGGCTGCGCAACGAGCGTATCACATTCTCTGCGTCCAGGAGGGGAATGAACACCAGCTCTGGCGCCTGACTTGCCGTCAGCAGATATGCTTCACGGACCGTCTCGGCCAGGACAGGCTCAAATTCTCCCCGTGCTCGAATGGCAGAAGCAAGCTCCGCCGCATACTCTTCGTCCGCTTCTAGAATCAGGATTTGTCTCATGATGTCCTGGCCGATTTCCTGACTGCTCTATATATGTTATGAGGTTGCCATCAAAGTACGGTGAGTGGGATGCTTGCCACCGGTTCCGGCTCTGGCTCAGCAAGGTCTGCCGGCACTCCAGACATACTCCAGGCGCCCGTGTGCGTCACCCGCACATCGACCACCTCGCCGCGCAACTCGCGCTCATCGGCAAAGAAGACCAGTTTGCCACGGGGATCACGCCCGTACCACCGTTTCTTGCGGCTGTCCTCGACCAACACCGGCACGGTCTGGCCCAGGTATTCACTCATCTTCTCTTCCGAAATCCGCTCGTTTAGCTCTTCAATCAGGTGGAAGCGACGCCACTTTTCCTCATCCGGCACGTCATCTTCCAGCTTGCGAGCGCTGACCGTGCCCGGGCGCGGGCTATAGCGAGCCAGATGGATCTTGTCCAGCCGCAGCTCTTCCAGCAAATCATACGTCTTCTGGAACTGTTCTGCCGTTTCACCGGAGAAGCCGACGATGATGTCACAATGCACCGCAGCATCGGGCACAATGTCCCGGATACGCGCCACCAGCTCGCGGTACTGGTTGGCCGTATAGCCACGGCGCATTCTCTCCAGCACCTCGTCATCACCTGCCTGCACCGGCACTTCAATCTGCGGCATCACTTTAGGCAGATCGCGCACAGCGTACAAAATTTTGTCGGTCAGATAGTTGGGGTGGCTGGTCAGGAAGCGGATCCGCTCCAACCCGTCAACCCCGTTCACAGCCCGCAGCAGGTCGGCCAGGTCCGGCCCATCGGGCACGTCGTAGCCATAGCGGTCCACAATCTGGCCCAGCAACACCACCTCTTTCACACCCTGCTGCACCAGGGACCGCACCTCAGCTACAATCGAGCCAATGGGGCGCGTACGCTCCTTGCCGCGCTTCTGGGGAATGATGCAGAAGGTGCAGGCATGTGAGCAGCCGTACACGATAGCCACAGGGGCCGAAACCATACTACCCCGCTGCTCCACGGGCAAAATCACCGCACCATCCTGCAACTGGTGTCTCTGTACCGTATCTGATTGCTCCATCTGCACAGCGTCGCTTTGCATCAGGTGTGAGATGAGCGGGCTGCCATCGCTGGCCGGTTCCATAAAGACATCGACAAAGGGGAACGCCTTAGACAGCTTCTCATTGCCCCGCACGCCAACCACACAGCCCATCACCGCAATCGTCTTCTCAGGATTGGCTTCCTTCAGCGGTCGCAACGCGTGCAGTTTGTTATACGTCTTATCTTCCGACTGCTGGCGCACCGTGCAAGTCTCCAGCACGATCACGTCCGCATCTTCGGCGCTGGGTGTGGACCGGTACCCAACCTTCTCTAGCTGGGTCGCCACACGCCGTGCGTCGGCATAATTCATCTGGCATCCGGTGATCCAGAAATGGTACTTCTTTTCGCTCATAAGCTATCTATCTTACCAGTAATCATCACGGGATTCATTTCTGCAACTGCTCTCACGCCTCAACCAACGCCGCTCAGCGATTACCACTCTCAACTCTTCCAATGAACAGGGCTTCAGCCAGGCAAAACTTGATTGTATCGCCCGCAAAAAGTGGCGTCAAAAAGTCTAACACTTCCTTAGGCGCCTGGACCAGCATGGCCTTCAGCCGCACCACATCATCCGGCGCCACCTTCATTCGCGCCACATAGTCGCCAAAATCCAGCTCCTTGGCCTCGCTTTCCTCATGCAGCAATACGAATCCGGCGTTGTAAAACGCTTCTCGCCACTCCACCATGCTCAGGCAACGATTATGGCTGGGGTCACGCAGCTTTTCAAAGGCATTGACATAGCGCCCTGCTTCCCTCTGCAATCGCCCCTTCTTGCCGCGCAATCTGCCGCCGGGCACCACGTTGTCCACCACCGCCAGCAACCCACCTGGGCGCAAGACGCGGCGCGCTTCGGTCATAAAACGGTCAATGTCTGGGAAATGGTGAGGCGCAAGGCGGCAGGTCACCAGGTCGAACGCCTCCTGGCTAAAGGGCAACCCCTCGGCGTCGGCAACTGCCAATGACACGTTGCTCAGCCCTCGCTTTTGCGCCAGCTCCCCGGCCTTGACCAGCATGCCGGAAGTCAGGTCGCTGGCAACGACGTGGGCCACGTGGGGCGCAAACGTGTGCGCCGTGTGCCCCGCTCCAGTCGCCACATCCAGCACGCGCCACTGCGGCTCCGGCCGCGTCAGCTCCACCAGACGCTCCAGGCTGGATCCCTGGGCATGGACAGTACTGATCGCATAGGCCTCTCCCCTATCGCCGTACTGCTGCCGCACACGCTGTTTGTGCCGCACGCGCTGTTTGTGCCGCACGCGCTGTTTGACTTCGTCTCCAGACGCCATCAGATGACGTTATACTCCTCGATCAACCGCCCTTCTTCAAAGCGGTCGTAATCCAGCATGGAAATATCCAGCGTAGACGTGTCGCCATCGAGAATCATCTCGGCCATCAACAAACCGGCTACCGGCCCGTGCATAAAACCATGCCCCGAGAAGCCAGCGACGACATAGTAGCCCCCAAGGTCCTTCACTGGCCCGATGATAGGGTGCGCGTCGGGGGTCACTTCGTACAGGCCAGCCCAATGGGACATCAAGCCCACCTGCTCCAGCAGCGGCAACCGTTCAATGGCCTTTTCCATATGTACAAGCTCCCACTCTTCATCCACCCGCTCGTCAAAACCGGGCTTCTCATGTGGGTTAGACATCCCGGTCAGCAACCCTTCTCCCTCTGGATGGAAGTAAAGGCTCTGTGCAAAATCAATGACAAAGGGGAAATCATCCGGCAGCTCGGGAATGGGTGTTGTGGTCAACATCTGGCGCCGGATGGGCGTCACCGGCAACGGTACGCCCGCCATCTTACTGACCACCGCTGCCCACGGCCCGGCGGCATTGACCACCACATCACAGGCAATGTCGCCGGCCGAGGTAGAAACGCCGCTGATGCGCCCGCCCTCCACACAAACATCCTGAACCTCAACGTCACTCAGCGCCGTCACGCCCAACTTCCGCGCCGCGCTGATATAGCCGCTGACCACGCCGTTAGGGTCGGCCAGGCCGTCGCCACCGTGGAACGTCCCCGCCAGCACGTCGTCCGCATTTAGCTGCGGCACACTCTGCCGTACCTCGTCCCCGCTCAACCACTGCGTGGGCACGCCCAGCCGGTTCTGCATCCTGACATTGCCTTCGAACTTGCGCACATCCGCTTCATTCGTCAGCAGGAACAGATAGCCGATCCACTGCAGGTCAATCGATTGCCCTGTCTCCTCCTCAAAACGCGCCAACATCGGCAGGCTAATCTGAGAAAGGCGCACATTAATCTCGGTGCTGAACTGGTAGCGAATGCCACCGGCGCACTTACCCGTGGCCCCCTGCCCGAAGAACGGCTGGCGCTCCAGCAGTACAACGTTCTTTTCCCCTTTCAGGGCCAGATGATAGGCAGTACTGGCTCCCATGACTCCGCCACCCACGACGACAATATTGGTTTTGGACGGTAATTCAGCCATGGATTCTCCTCAATCAACAGCAGCATCGCGCACGTTGCAACCACCACAACGGCGCCGCCAATTGTAACGCGATTACGGATGAACGCGAACCTCTGAAGGCCCTACCCAGGCCACGGCCGAACACTGCAGATTATCCGTGCTGATAAAATGACGGAACAGCTCGCCACTGCCATCCTCAGCCGGCGCCAGAACCTCAATAAAGCGCCGGCCCAGGCGCGCCATCCAACGCCCATCCGCAGACCAGTCGTTGAAGTGGGAACCAACAAAGTATGGCGCATCAATATCAAGCGCTATCTCCCTTTCCAGAAGGTCGTAAAGAATGAAGCGGGCGTTCGTAATTTCCCCTGCTACCAGGTGCGCAAAAAGCCAGCGCCCATCTGGCGAGACCATAGCGTCAGGACTCAAAATCGAATGGAGCGGCGCATACAGTATCGGCTCCATCGCCTGCTGCGGCCCACCGGCATCGGAGACCAGGAAGAAGTGCCGTAGCTGGCTGTGGGGCAGGGTCAACGTCACCAATAGCCTATCACCGGCGACGGGGAGAATTTCGGCAAACTGCCAGTTGCGCCCTTCTTCCGAGCCTCTGAGTACCGGCTGCATATCGATAATGTTAAGCGTTCGCACTGCCGGCGTTCCCATTTCACGCAGGCGCAGCGTGCGCCCATCGACGGCAACATAGCCGTAGCGGCTGTCGTCAATCCAGAATGGAGAGCGGATTGCCTCGCCGTCCACAACCCCCAGCGCCCACGATTCTCGCGTGCCAACCACCAACCCCTGCAGCGCATCAAGCAGTAGGAAATGCTCACCGTCAGGCGACCACACGGGTAAACCGGGCAACGGCAGCAGTGGGCACCCTGCGTCTGCGCTACACGCTGCCGTGTCAAGCAGCACGGCCTCATTCTCAGACGCTCCATCGCCTACCCGCCAGGCACTCAGGTAACGGCCTTGCGGGTCGGCCGCCGCTGTGCCAGCCGCCAGAAGCTCCGGCTCAAGCTGAATCATCTCGCCCGCCTGCCATAACTCCACCGGCTCGCGTGTCTCGCCTCCCGACCTATCGAAGACAGCCATCCCCTTATCACCCGGCAAGGGCAGGCCCCAGGGTATGCGGCTGGAGAGCCGCGCCAGCGGTGTCATCCGACCATCAGGCAGCTCCACAGTATAAAGCCCGTACCTGGCCAGAAACGAGCGACAGACCACCGCCAACTTCTGCTCTGGCCAGTCAGGACGAGCCACATCTCCTTGAGTAGCATTGGCCCGTTCCAGCACAAAGGCATGCCACGCTTCCTCAAATTCGTTTTGTCCCAGAGCGGGGTCATGTGGCGTCAGGCGGTGAACCCAGGTACGGAAGCCATATCCCTGTACAAGCCCCTTCTGTAAAGCAGCAATAGTCGTTTCCGGACTTTGCAACAGGAAGTCGACGAACGCCAACAGTTGTTTGCGCTCCTGCACAGTAGGTTCATGCCGTTCGGGCGACCACCATAGCTCGCTCAACCGCTGCCGTGAAAGTGGTTGCTCAACAAAGGAGCTGAAATCGCCGCCACCAGGAGGCCAACTATACAATCCAAGCTGCCCCAGGCGCGCGTACTGCAGGCTCTCAAAGTAATCTCGTTGCCCACAACAGCGATAATCGACCAGCGCCGCATTCAGAGCAGCAATGGAACGTGCTGCGTAGGCCACAAGGAGTGCCTCGCGCCCATCTTCATCCTCAGGTGCGGGGAGGCCAATAAGCGACGGAGTGGGCAAGACAACTTCATAACTTCCTGTTGTCAGCCAATCTGAACCGGCGCTGTTGAGCACCGTTTGGGGCGCGCCCTCCAGCCGCACCGTCAGTCTAACTTTCTCCGGGCACTGCAATGCCTCAGCGGCGCACAACGCATCTACCTTTTCGCGCAAATAGGGCAATAGCTCCAGGGCGAACGCTTCGTCGCGCTGGGGATAAGTGAGCCGCACGTGGCTGCCCCCGGCAAAGCGCCACTCACCCCAATAATCAGAGTGGGGCGGTGACAACAACCAGCGCTGATCCCCCTGGCGAAAGACAGATGCCCGCACCAATTGGACCGATTGCCGCAGGCCATGCGTAGTGGTGAACACGTAGCCGTGTTGTACAGTGACGGTGGCCTCCGACAACTCAGGATTGAAGGAGATCTCCGTTATGGCCGGTGCGCTGTCTAGTGGCTCCAGGCTCAGGGCGCGCGCAGCCTGTTCCAAAAATAAACCGGCAGAGAACAGGTCGCGCTGCGCTGTGGCCCACGCTGGCTCGGAACCGGAAAGCAAAGGCGCCAGCAGCTCTTCATCTTGCTGCGCCGTTGCCCGCCAGAGCAGCCGCTGGCTGGAGCGCACATCTTCTTCTAAAGAACGAAGGGCGCTGGCCGCTCGCTCCTGCACATGCCGCCACGCCCCAAGAGCGATCAGAGCTATGGCGAGGAGCACAATCAGGAGATATGGCCAGCGCCGGGGACGCGTCGGTTCAGGAGCGTCGGGCGGTTCTTCAAATCCCGCCCCCTCATCAGTCTCCCATTCAAAGGCCATCGTTCCCTTAACCTCAGCACGGCCACTATCGACGCGACCACGCTGGCTCTACGGTCTGTTGACCCAGACCGCCATTGGACATTGTGCAAAGTCGTGCGGGATGAAATAACGAAACGGTTTCTGGCCGCCAACCAGATAATCTGGCGCCACCAGCTCCAAAGCGCCCGGTATCGAATGCAGGAACCATTGCCCGTCGGCACTGAGGTCGGCCGGAGGACCCCAGAAACTATCGCCGCCGCCGGAGAAGGATAACAACCTCAGCTTCTCTTCGCGGAGGTCATAGAGCAGCCAGCCATCCTCAACAAAACCCTCGGCGGCGCCAATTGCCGGAGTGACCGGCAACACCAACCAGCGTTGCTGCGTCACTTTCAGCGTCTGATAAAACCAACCATCGCGCGGCTGAGCTTCAATGCTATCCAGCCAGCCAACCTCCACCTCACCTTCAGCCTCAGCCCAGGAAACAGAGCCATCTGGCCGCGTCAGCTCAAACAGGTGGCTGTCGCCTCGTCCAAAAGGAGCGGCGATGAACAGGATGCGGTCGTCATCATAAGGATCCTTTTCCATCCAACGCAATGACATACCCCGGCCATCCGTGCCCCCCGGCGCCAGGCCGCTGAGCATTTCGGGGGAGAGAATTACCTGCGCTTCAGGATCATCCAGCGTTCCCACGATGATCGTCTGCGCATTCTGGTTGCTCCTCCAGCGCATATAGGCAAACGTTTCCTCATCCAGCCAGGTTGGCTGCTGCCCTGTACCCAGATCCACATAAGTCGACTCGCCTGGTCGCTGCAGATAAAGTTTTAATTCATCCGAACTATTATAGATTATTGACGCGCGGTCCGGGGACCACAGGGGCAGACCAGGCACCGGCTCATACTCACAACCATCAGCAGAGCAGGAATCGGGGTCAATTAACACATTCATGAGCGCTTCGTTCCCCAGCGGATTGAAGCGCCAGGCAAAGAACCGCTCTCCTTCTAAATCCGCATAATCCCAGGGGAAAATCACCAGATCGTCAACGCCACTACCGGCCACCTGCAGCGGCTCCTGGCCAGTTCGCACAAGCCAGGAACGGAACAGCGGCCCGCTCTCTCCTTGTTGTGGCAGTTCAGCGGTCACCATATAACCCTCATCACCGGGCAAAGGCACCAGAATGCCAAATTGCAACTCCAGGGCCATGACCGTTTGCCACTCGCCACTCTGCAGGTCCAGGTGCTGGACATCTAAGCCCGTGGCCCGCGAACAAAGCGCCACAATATCCTGTCCGGGCAATGCAAGCTCATCCGGCAAGCGTATTGCTGCCTGAGCCTCCCGTGTCCGCTGCCGCACGTACTCCAGCCACTCCGTCTCCACCCAGCCTATCTCTTCGCTGCTGTAACCGGTAGCCGCCGCTATCCAATTCCAGAAGCTGGTCTCGCGGCTGAGGGAGAATTGCATGTCGCGCAGGCTAACGGGAGCCGCCTCTCCGGAATTTTGCAAAAAGCGGATGAACGAATACATCTCCACTTCCAGAAACTGATTTCCCGTTGCAATATCCCTCTCCAGCGTTTCATCGATTGTCACCGGCTCATCCATATTCCACCAGAAACGAAGCCGTTGCAGGTCAGGCGGGCTATCTACCAGCTTAATAAAATCAGCCGTATCCACCGGCTCTGGCCGCAACCCCAACTCCGCCAACTGCAAATTGACAATTGCCTGCTGAAACCGGACCTGCTCACAGCAATCATAGTCGGCCGTCTCCACAAGCACGAGGGCAGCGATGTAAGAGGCGTAACCGCGCAGCAGCGCCTGATAGGCGGCTTCATCGACCGGCAACCCAATCAGCGTCGGGCTGGGCAGTGTTAGCTCGTTGCCGCCGCGCAAATAGTTCCTGGCGTCCGCCGCGAGCAGAACAGCGTCGGGATTGGTAGCTAGCTGCAGCCGCACCATGAGCCGTGGCGGACAGGTGACGAAGGTCAGGCACATTTCCTGCAAAATGGCGTCGATGTCCTTCGCCAGCCGCTCCACAAGCGCCTCATCCCGTTCCGGATAAGCAACAATCAGCATCTGACCACTCACCGTCCGCTGCTCGCCCCAAAACTCAGCCGTGGGCGGCGAGAGCAGCCAGCGGTGGTTGCCCTTGCGGTAAACAGCGGTCTGAGTCATTACCACCGTCTGCGTCAGGCCGTCACCCGCGTCCACCATAAAAGGCTCTTCCGCCGTCAGCACCGCTTCTGTCAGATCGGCATTGAGCGTGACTTCACTGTTCGGGTTGGCCTCCAACTGCTCCATATAGAGGATATGCGCCGTGTTGCCATAGAGCAGCCCGCGTTGCAACCGCTCTTTTTGCGCTTCTGTCCAGCCCACCTCGCGGCCCGAGAGCAATGTGACAAACAGCTCTTCATCGCGCTGTCGGGCAGCCTGTCGCGCCAGTTGGTGGCTGGAGCGCACATCGTTCTTGATCAGCTCCGTCGTTTCCTCCACACGTTCTTGCACCGTGCGCCAGCCGAAATAGAGCCCCACCCCTGCCACAACCAGCAGCAGCCCAACCCACAACCAGGAGCCACGGGACGGTCGTCGCGGTTCCGTTTCCATCGCGACCGTCTCCTCCCAGGCGCGTTCTTCCTCTGTTTGCCACTCGAAACTCATCGATTCTCCAATACTAGTTTGCAGGTGAGGTGAAGGAAGCGCTTCAGGTCCCGTTATGACCCATCACTTCTTCCAACCCAGGCCAACGCCGGGCACTGGGCCGCTTCCACAACCAGCTCCTCAGGCAGTGGTAAAAAGTGACGGTAGGCCTGCTCCGTGTTGAGCGAGACCAGCTCCACATGCTCTCCCGTGAGCCATGCCAGCCACCGCCCATCCTCGGACCAGCTTTGCGTCGAAACCGCTGATGGGGAACCAGTAACACTATATGAGGCTGCATTAACCGCCAGCCGCTGGCTCGCCATATCGTACAGGTAGAAGCCACCGGCGGCCCGCCCTACCGTGGTCACGGCCAGCCAGCGCCCATCGTTCGAGAAGCGCATACTGTCCGTCTCTTGCACCTTGCCTCGCGTTTGGAACAGGACAGAGACCTCAGCATTGCGCAGGCTATCAGGTAAAGCGGCAGAACCTTGCGCGCGCAGCAGCACCACATAGTTCGTATCTTCATAGGGGCTATCCACAAGCAGCGCCAGATTCCCACTCGCGTCCGGCACAGCCAGAATGCGGATCACCAACAGTCGTCGCAGCAGGTCGCCAGAAATCTTCTCGTAGACCTCTTGCAAAGAGAGTATATGCTGTGGCTGGTCATCGCTAATATGGGCCAGGAAGAGCTGTTTGTCAGAGATGTACCCGTACCACTCCGCCGTCAGCCAGAAGGGCCGGATCCCAATACCAACTTCCACCGGGTCCGTGCCCGCCACCGCACGCAGGATGCGGCCACCATCCTGATAAAGAGCGCTATTGCCTGACGGAGCTACAATGGCCGCCGGGGCTGGTAGCGTATGCTGTGGCTCCGCCCACTGCCCGGTTTGCGAAGCGGCTGGGAACCAGCGGCCCGACTGGGCATCATATCGTACATGCTGGGAGCTTCCATCTGCTGCACAGCGGCTGAGCAGCAGATCCTGTCCTGGCAGCGAAGCCCTCAATTCCTGGCGATTCAGACGCTCAAATAGGTGTGCGCGCCACCGCCTGAGTAGCGCGTCGACCGTCTCATAATCTCGACTCATCTGCACCCAGGTAAATAAGTCAGGCGCTTTGCTCAGGTTCCGCTGCAGGTTTGCCGCTTCCCAGGGAGCGCGCAGCCCGGCGTCAGCCACCAACGATTCCACCAGCGAATAAGCGTACCACTGCTCTGGCCGTTCTGGACCAGGCAACGTGCCAGCAGGCAACGTGCCGGCAGTCCACGTCCGCTCCAGCATCCGCCATTCATCACCCGACCCGTCCAACAGCCGCTCATATTGCGAATATTGCAAAGGCCACCGCGCCACACCGAGTTCTTGAAGCTGCCAGTCCAACGCTGCCCGGAAATAAACAATATGGTCGCAACAGTTATAACGCACCAGTTCCGAGATTACGGTCGGGATAACCTGTTGGGCGTAGGCCCTGAAAAGGGCATCTTGTGCACCATCATCGACCGGTACCCCCACCAGCGAAAAGGTCGGCAGGTCAATCTCACCGGCCACCAGCGGCGCGCCCAATGGTTCATCGACGATGAGCAAGGCATCCGGCTCTTTCTCCAGGCGCACACGTACGGCGAAACCATCGGGACAGTTCAGGCCAAACGTTGCGGCGCACAACCTTATTAGGACCGCATCTAAACGCTCTGCCAGCTCCTGCGCTGGTTCTACATCGCGGGCTGGATAATGCAACACCAGATGGCGTCCCTGCCAGCGCTCCCACGCGCCCCAATATTCCCGTTTCGGCGGCGACAGCAGCCAGCGGTCACCCCCGCGCCGGTAAATGCGGCTTTGCGCCAGTTGCAGCTCCTGGCCGCCGTTTGTGGCGTAGCTATGCAACGAGACCACTTCAGCCTCAGTCATCTCAGGCGTGAATGAGATTGCTTCCACTTCGGTCTGTTCTGGCCGTGGCTCCAACCCTAGCGCGCGCCCTGCCTGCTCAAACTGTAAGTTCTCCCGCAACAGATAATTCTGCATCTCCGTCCAGGCCGGATTGCTTCCGGAAAGAACAGTCACAAACAGCTCGCGGTCGGCGCTGAATGCGGCCTGTCGCGCCAGGCTCTGGCTGGCCCGCACCTCATCCGCGGCCTGCGCCTCGGCATCAGAGATGCGTTGGTTTGCCTTGCTAATACCCGTGTACAGAACAATCGCCAGCAACGAGGCCAGCGCCAGAGGAACCGCCCACCGTCTGCGCCGCTTTGGCCGGGCAGGTGTAGGCAACTCCCATATATCCTCTTGCTCTTCCTCTGTCTGCCACTCAAAATTCGCAGGCATTGAAATGCTTCGCTTTTCTCTTCTACAGATTGTCTCTTGCGGCGGCTCCTACACGTCAAAAGGCATGGCGCTTGATTGGGCTTATGTTTATTCGGTGTAGAGGTAACGATAGATGACGTAACCGCTGTAAATGCGCTGAATGTACGTGCGCGTCTCGGAGAAATTGACCGTCTCCAGATATAAATCCAGATCATCTCCTGCAGCAGCGTGCCAGCGCGCCGCGTTTCCTGGGCCAGCGTTATAGGCGGAAAGGGCCGCGGGGATATCGCCATCAAAGGTGTTCAACTGCTCCTGCAGATAGTAGGCGCCGAAGACCAGCCCCATGCGCGGGCGGTAGAGGTCCTGATTTTCATAATCGGCCAGGCCCAATCGCTGCGCAATGTACTCACCTGTCGCCGGCATCACCTGGCTCAGGCCCTGCGCCCCCGCGTGAGAGGCGATAAAG
The DNA here is from genome assembly GCA_964602995.1 of uncultured Ardenticatenaceae bacterium. GTDB lineage: Bacteria > Chloroflexota > Anaerolineae > Promineifilales > Promineifilaceae > JAAYYY01. Next base: position 54,251 of record CAZRTM010000005.1, on the reverse strand, counting down.
CTCTCATACAGACTTTCCTGCCTGACCAGCGCGAACTGCAGCAACGGATCGTATCCGTAATTCTCGGCCAGGGACAGGATAATGTCGCTGTAATACACGGGATAGCTGAGCCGCCCGATGAGCCGCGGCGCTTCAAAGACGCTCTGGCCCGATAGCAGCAGAACTGAATCAGCAGCGATAATCGAAGAACGATAAATTCCGATATCACGGAAGCGCAGCGCAAGCTGGTAACTGGCAACGGCATCACGGGCATAATCCTGGCGCAGCGCCTCCAGCTCTCGTTTGCCATCCTCATAGAGACCCAGCCGCCACAACAGCTCGCCGCGCAGTAGGCGCGGGTCCTGGGCCAGCTCCGGCGAAAGGTCACTACTGACCGCATCCTCCTCCAGACCCAACCACGAAGCCAGCCAGGCCTCGGCCTCTCGCCGTTCCGCGGCTGTCTCCTCATCATCCTCTCCGGCGGGCAACGCCAGCTCCCCTTCGCGCGCAAATGGCTCAACTTCTCGGGCCAGCTCCCCGGCGCGCAGCGGATAATACCCCACGCCCGAAAGTTGCGTTGCTGTAATGACGTACGGTTCGGCCTCGTCCTCCGGCAGTGTGCGCATCAACCAGATAAGCGCCGCTGCGCCATATTCATTGGCGGGATAGACCCTGGTCAGAGTCTGCCATGCCTGCTGGGCCTCGGCCGTCAACCCACTGCCATAGGCCATCATGCCCGCTTTAAACAGCGCCCGCGGCGCCTGTTCATGGTCAGGGTACGCCTGGGCCAACTGAACGTAAAGCTGGCGAGCCTGCTCCAAATTGCCCATGCCCTCAGCCAGCACCCCCGCCAACCACGCCGCTTCTTGCGCCTCGGCCGTCTGCGGGTAGCTTTCAATCAGCCCTTGATAGGCAGCCATCGCGTTCTCGTTCTGGCCGGCCCGCGCATACACCTTGCCCCGCTCCAGGGCTGCCTTAGCTGCATATGGCGTACCACCAGACTCATCGCTAATCGCGCCATAGAGTTGCAGATGGTTCAGAGCCGCTTCCAGATTGCCAACCGCCTCGTAAGACCAGGCCAGATAAAGGTGCGTATCCGGCCGGTAATCTTGCGGGCTGCTCTGTATGTAACTCTCAAACGCCGCAATAGCCGGCAGGAAGGCATCGGCATAATAATCAACCAGGCCGCGCTGGAATAGGTCCACAGGCTGTCCGGCGTCAACAAGCTCCACCAGCCCCAGATAACTGTAATAGGCGCGCGGATAGTCGTTCACGCCCTTCATGAACCGCTCAAAAGCAGCAACCTGGTCGCCACTGTCAAGGAGCGCTTTGCCTGCCAGATAAGTCATCTGGCCCCGCGTAAGCTCCGTTTGCGCCAGGTCGTGAATGGCATCGTACTGCTCAATGGCCGCCGTCACATTGCCTTCCTGGGCATAGAGCGCCGCCAGCTCCTGGCGCGTCTCCACTGTGGTCAGGCGGTGGGCTGGCGCCGCGGCCGCTGCCTCATAGGCCGCAATCGCCCCCTGAGTGTCGCCTTGCGCCAGCCGACATTGGGCAATGAGCGGATGGATGTAGGCAGCAAGACCCGGCATCCCCTGCAGCGCATCCTCGTAGTTAGAGACGGCCTGTGCGCAGTCGCCCATGTTGCGATACGCTTCTGCCTGGTGGAACAGCGCCTCCGCCTCTTTTGTGGAACCCCTTTCCGCGGAAGCTGCTCCCGGCTGTGATCCCGCGCCTGGTCCCTCCGTCGCGGTCGAGGCGCCAGCCAGCTCGCGGTAGCGGTTCAGCGTATCTAGCGCCTCGTCAAAGCGGTTGTCACGCAGGTAGGACAGGCTCAACCCCCACAGCGCCTCTTCCTGTTGCTCCTTGCTCAGGGCGCCAGGGCTGCTGAGGCTGGCCTGGAACTCGCGCGCCGCAGAATCAAATTCGTGGTTGGTAAGATAAACCTGGGCCAGCTCCAGCCGTTCTTGCGGCAAAGGCGTCGGGCTTGGTTCCGGCGTGGCGCTGGGGGAAGGAGATGGCGTTGGCGTTCCCGCCGGCGTGCTTACTGGCGTGTTCGTCGGCAGGTGAGGCAGCAAGGTTGGCGTCGCCACCAAACCCACTGCTTCGACGCCATCTGTGGGTAACACAGCCGGCGCCTCCGTTGGTGAATCGGGCTGCTTCTCTTCCATGGCACAACTGGCCAACAGAAGCAGGAGCAGCGGTAGGAAGAGGCAGCGATAGCCGCGCCTCAGGCTAACCATTCGACTCACGACACCACATCCTTGCCATTGTCCTCATCCAGGACTACGGCTTCAGTTCTGGTGTCAGTTCTGGTCTCAGTTCCACGCCCGCGCACCAACAGCTCCCACCCCAGGTAAATAGGCGCAAACTGGGCCAATCCCAGCCAGATGGCAATGATACTCACAATGATCTTGACCTGGCCCAACTGCTGGGTCACAAAGGATCGCGTCTGGCGCGCCGAGTCCGACAGTTCGGTGACGATTAGCAGATAGTCATCAATCAGCGGCTCCACCTCAGAGACGTTCTCATTAATCATACCTAGATTGCCGGAGATGGTATCGATATTGTCGCCGATTGTGCTCAAATTACGGTTCGCCTGGTCCAGATGCCGCTTCAAACTGCGCAGGTCATCAGGCATCCCCTCCAGGCTGGCGCCCAGGTCCTCCACTGATTGGTCGAACGGAACTTCAGGATCATAGTCGATGCCCAGGTCAAAGCCCAGAGGCACACCCAGAATGGAGCGCTGAAAACCGAACGCGCTGAGCGTACGCAGCGTATCGTCAATCGTGGCTGCCACATCAGTCAACGCCGGGAGCGTATTCTGAAAAGCTTCAATGCTTTCGGGCACATCCTCAGTCGTAACCTGGGACGCCTGCTCCAAAAGCGGCTGTGTATCGTTGATAGCAATAACCACGTTATCTGCCGTCTCCTCGACCGCCAGCAGCGCCTCACTCATCTGACCGACGGTAACTTTGCTCAGCAATAATGTCTCGTTCACGGTATCCAGGCTCTCAATCGTCAACGTCAAATTCGCCTCTATCCCGGTGCCGATATTGTCAACCAGCCGTTGACTGGCAATGAGACCGGCAAAGCTCAATACAAGCCCCGAAACGCCGATGGCTATCATGATGATGCCCAGAATTCGTTGCATTCCGATTTCCCTCCTGAAACAAATCGGTTCCTGTTATCTAATGCGGGCCTGCGCCTTTAATGCACGCGTTCTTCATCAGGGCCAATAGACTGTCCCTGTCAGACCCTCGTATTGTAATCCCTCTATGGCGCCTGCAACACTGGCGCGGTCGATTTCTCCTGTCGTTTTAGCAAGCTCTAAGCCCTCAAAGATCAGATTTAGGGCGTCGTAAGCCGGGCCGGCATAGAAACCTGCCTCCTCATCAAAGGGGGTGACAGCAGCATAAGCGTCGAGAAATGAAGCAGGCAACGTTGCCGGATCAACTCCTGAAAACAGGCCGGTCCCGGCCGGGAGCAGAGGCAAATTGCCCTCCATATAAACAGCGTCGGCCGCTTCCGTGGTCTGCGGCAGCCAGTGGCCGACGACGGCCACCACCTGCGGATCCAGCACCAGGCTGGCCGCAGCCTGCCGGGCCAGTTCCAGGTCGCCGCTATCGTCCAGCGCCACCAATTCCACCATCGTGCCGTCAATACCGCCGCTCGCGTTTATCTCGCGAATGGCCAGCCGCGCCGCATAAATGGCATCATAGCCGATAGGACGATACCGTCCTTCAAACGGCGCTACCAGGCCGACCTTCACAACCGGCCGCACGCTGCTACAGCCGCTGAGCAGGAGCAGCAGAAGCAGCAACGCGGCTATGACAGGCCTATGATACGTCGCGCTGCCACGCAGACCGCCGCTGCTACTAACGGCACTGCTCCACTTTGAACAGATGTTGTTCATACGTCTCGCTAAACAGGTGGGCGCCCGCTGTGGCTGCATTGCAGTCGGCAACAAAGTAGAGGTTATTAGAAGGGGTGGGATGGGCTACCGCTTCCAGCGTCGCCAGCCCCGGGTTGGCAATTGGCCCAGGCGGCAACCCGGGATAGAGATAAGTGTTATAGGGGGAATCCAACTGTAAATCGGCCCGTGTCAGCGGCGACTTCCACCAGCTACTTGAGTTCAAATCACGGCCCACAGCATATTGCACCGTGGGATCGGCCTGCAATGGCATATCCTGGGCCAGCCGGTTGTAAAAGACCGCCGCCACCATCGGCCGTTCCTCAGGAAGCGGCGTCTCGCGCTCCACAATGGAAGCCAGCGTCACAGCCTCGTGTAGAGTCAGGCCGTTGGCGGCGAACGCCTCGCGCATCGCGGAGGTGACGCGCCGGTCGAAGTTGGCCAACATCAGGTTCAGCAGATAGGGAGCGTCGGCATCCAGTGGAACGCGGTAGGTGTCGGGGAACAGATAGCCCTCCAGCGACGCGCCATCTGGTATTTCGCTGGCAAAGCTATAAGCAGACAGGTCAAATGGCTGCTCCCGGTTCACAATCTGCATAAATTCGACGGCGCTAATTTGAACCCCACTCAGAGAGGCGACCGTTTGCGCCATCTCCTCAGCGCGCCACCCTTCCAGCAGGCGCACCTCAACCTCCTGCGCAAATGCTTCGGTTAAGGTCTGCGCCAACTCCGGCACAGTGGAACGGGGGTCCACCAGATAGGTGCCCGCCTCTAGCTCAGAATCCAACCCATGAAAGCGCACATAGTTGATAAACAGCTCCCGATCCTGAAGCAATCCGGCATCCACCAGGGCGGCGGCGATCTCATTGGCCGACTGGCCAGACTGGATGTTGAAAGGCAGCGGTTGCACGCCTCGTCCGGCCGGTTTCTCCAGATCTGAAGCGCGGGCCGCCAGATAACTCTGCAGGTAGATTCGTTCCGCTGTATTCAACGAAACGGCGCCACCGCCATTGGCCGCACCCAGCCACTGCAAATAGAGCAGTAGTCCAGCGGCGGCGCAGACGGTAACCGCCACGCCAAGCACGGCGAGCCGCACCAGCCAGGTGAAGAGGCCCGGCTTCTTTTCATAAGGATCTTTGCGTACTGCTTCCTTCACTTCAGCTCTCACTCCGGTGTTATCTTTGTTCATGGCAGAGAGGCCCTGTCACGGCGAGCATCCAGAAAATCTTGCAGGATGAAAGCAGCGGCGACGGCGTCTACCCAGCCTCGCTGCTCTTTGGCCCGCGTCCCCCGCTGGCGCATGCTCTCGCTAGCCTGCTGTGTGGTGAAACTCTCATCCCAGAGAGCATAATCGATACCAAGCTGTTTCGCTAACGCGGCCGTGTAATCACGTACCCAGGCCGCAATGGGGCCTTCCTCACCGCTTAACTTAACGGGCAAGCCCACGACAAGAAAACCCACATCGTTCTCGGCAACAATAGCGGCAAGCTGCGCAAAATCGGCCCGTCGCGAGGCGCGCTTCAGCACGGTATAGGAACGAGCGATGAGGTGCGTTTCATCGCTCAAGGCAACTCCTATGCGCTTTTCGCCCAGATCCAGCGCCATAATCCGCTTCCCCGGTACAGGCTGGCCCGTCACGTCCGGACTTTGTTCATTCACCATCAATTATCACGTTCTAACACAAATACAGGCTATTTTGTACTACGACTTTCCTACGCTTAATCGATCCAGCTTTGAGAAGTGCGTCGTATCTGACAGGAGCGTAAACGATAAACGCCGTCAGGCCTCGGGTTGGCCGCCGGGCATCACCTGGGTCTGGATGCGTACCGGCAGAAAAGGCATACGCCCAAACCAGTCGGGCCAGACGCGAATCGTGGGGTAGTCACTCAGGGGAAGTTGTTCATACAGATAGGCAGCGGCGATGCCAATTTCTTGTCCGGCGATCTTGTTGACCGGTTCCTCAGCATCAAGCGACGCCGCCATCAACACCTCGCCGACCATCTCAAAGGTCACGCGCCCTTGCTGGTCGACGCCCAACACCTCGTCACTGTAAAAGTTGAACGTGTCGGGAACCAATTCGAACCCTGGCCTGACCGCCTGCGCCAGCTCTTCATAAATCAGCTCATTGGCCTGTGAGGCATCAACCGCCGTGCCATGAATCTCGGCGCGGATTTCGAGCGCCAGCCGTTCCGCGCGTTCGCCGGCAAAGTGGGAATATGTCTCCTGTCTGATCTGCGCCACGCGCAATGAGTCCCGGGCCAGAAATTCGTTGTCATTCAACAGCTCTTGCATCTCAGCCATTGCCAACGTCTGCAGATATTGCAGCACCTGGGCGCGCAACCGTTCCTGGTCCTCGCGCGCCACCGCCGGCACCGTACGCACGCCGCCTCCACGCATCGCTTCCAGGTTACGCACCTCTAGCTGCAACGCCAGCGAGCCTTCAATGCGGTTGACCTGATTGGCGCCCACATTGCCATCAGGCCCCGGATCGACGGCGACGACGCCCACTTCAGCCGTCGCGCCCACAGCATCCGCCACCTCGACCGCCTCCAAAGTCTGGAACGCAATACGGTCCCCGGTGGATGTGGTCACTCTCGTGCCGGCTGGGACCGTCACCGGTTGTTCAATGAGGTTCACAAAAACAACCGTCCCCCGCGCCGGAGCATCAGGCACATCTAGCGTTCCCGTCGTGGCCACTTCCGCCTGCCACTGTTTTGTCACCACCAGCAGCCGGCCGGGCACCGTCGCGCCGCTAAAATCAACTGACTCCAGTTGCGGATCGGCCACAATCTGTCTCGTCACCTGTAGGGGTTCCACCTCAGGGTAGAGCATGACCGTCGCCCCAGGGACAGCGTAGGCCACGCCAATGGTGAAAATAGCCAGCGTCAAGAAGAAGAGTAGGATACCCAGATAGCGCCGCATCCAAAGCTGCCACGTGCTGCGGGGAGCCATGCGGCGATACATCTCACGGCGATCTGCCTCATCGGGCAATGAACGTAGACTGCCCTCTTCCCCCAGCTTCACGGTGGCTCCGGGACGCGTGGGCCGGTGCCAGCCGCGCCGTCCACGCCACCAGCCACGCCGCGCCTTCTGCGCTTGCTTTTCCGAACGGAAGGTGGCGATGCCCAACGCTCGCGCCTGGCTCATTACCTCGCCGTTTACGCCTGCCAGGCCAATCTCCAGCCGCAATTGCTCCGCACAACGACGCAGCCGCACCAGGTCGATCCACTCTGTCAGCAGGCGCTCATCCTCGGCGGGCAACACCAGCAACACGCGGTGTTCCCCCTGCACCCAATGCAGGCGGTCACAAATGGAGACAATGTCATCTTCAGAAGTAAGGTAGATAGTATGTAAGCCAGGCATAAACAGGCAGGCCGGACAACCGGTTTACAATCCTTTGTGTGCCAGAATCGTGCGGCCGGTCATCTCTGCGGGCTGCTCCAACCCCAATAAGGTCAGTACCGTCGGCGCAACGTCAGCCAGAATGGCGCGCGGTCGCGGCGCAAAATATTCATTACCAATCATAAGAAACGAAACGGGACTGGTCGTGTGGTAGGTGTGTGGTCCGCCCGTTTCCTCGTCAATCATCCGTTCGGCGTTGCCGTGGTCGGCCGTCACCAGCGCCACACCGCCTTTTTCCACAACCGCTTTCACCAGTTCACCGGCGCAACGGTCCACAGTCTCACATGCTTTGATGGCCGCTTCCAACACACCTGTGTGCCCTACCATATCCGGATTGGCATAGTTGACCAGGATAAAGGCGTCGTCATGCTCCCGAACGCGCTTCAGCACGCTCTCCGTCAAGGGTTCTGCGCTCATCTCCGGTTGCAGGTCATAAGTGGCCACCTTCGGCGACGCCTCCAAATGGCGCTCTTCGCCTTCAAATGGCTGCTCGCGACCGCCGTTAAAGAAGTAGGTGACGTGGGCGTATTTTTCGGTCTCCGCAGCATGGAACTGGCTGAGACCGGCATTGCTAATCACCTCGGCCAGCGGATTGACGATATTCTGTTCCGGAAAGACAACTGCGGCCGGCAATCCTTCCTCATAAGAAGTAAAAGTGACCACACGCAAATCTTCAAATTTGCGCACCGGAAAGCCAGCGAACCCCTCTTCCACCAGCGAGCGCACAATCTGACGCATACGGTCGGCGCGGAAGTTGTAGAAAATCACCGTGTCGCCATCCTCGATGCTCACGTTGCCTGCGCTGGTGATGACGGTAGGTTTGATAAACTCGTCCGTCACATTGTTGGCATACGACTGCTCAATCGCCTCCTCAGCCGTCTGCGCATGCTCTCCCTCGCGCTCCACCATCGCCCGGTAAGCCAGCTCCGTGCGCGGCCAGCGCTGGTCACGGTCCATAGCATAGTAGCGGCCGCTGACGGTGGCAATCGTCGCCGGATGTTTTTGCAGGAACGCCCGCAGCTCCTTTACATAGCCCAACCCGCTCTTCGGCGGTGTGTCGCGTCCGTCAGTGATGACGTGCAGGACAGGGCGAACGCCGTACTCCTCCGAGGCCTCGATCGTAGCGTACAGGTGGCCAATGTAGCTATGTACCCCACCCGGGCCCAGCAACCCGATAATGTGCACCTTTCCTTCGTTGTGCTTGGCATGGCTGAAGCCTTCGACCAGTGGCGCCTGCTCATAGAACGTCTTGTCGGAGATGCTCATATTGATGCGCGTGAGGTCCTGATAGACAATGCGCCCTGCCCCCAGATTCAGGTGTCCTACTTCAGAATTGCCCATCTGGTCGGCAGGCAGCCCGACCGCTTCTCCCGAAGCATCCAGAATACAGCGCTCACACTCCCGCAGCCAGCGGTCGTAGTTCGGCGTGTGCGCCAGTACCGCGGCATTGCCGTGCTCCATCTCGCGAATTCCCCAGCCATCTAAAATGATCAGCGCGACAGGCTTATAGTTAGCCATCGGACACTCTCCTTTTGTCAGCGTCTCAGCGTCAGCCTACGATTGGGATTCTACCAACTATGCGAGGAGGAACAACCAGGAACAAACGTCAACCATCATAAGGCAAAAACAAAAAAGGGCGGTAGAATTCCTTCTACCACCCTTATCACTCCTCAGGCTGGACTCGAACCAGCAACCCTACGGTTAACAGCCGTATGCTCTGCCATTGAGCTACTGAGGAAAGTATTTGCCCTGGTTTACAGGCGCGTGCCTGTCACTGCATTGGCAACGCAGCCTATTCTACCAAAAGTGAAATTTGTGTCAAATGCGGCTTATGCTATTTTTACGGTAACCCAACTATTGATACAACCACTGAGCAATGGAGGAACACATTGAAGACAGCAATCATCGTTCATGGTGGAGCCGGGGCCTGGGAGCTAAAGTCAACACGGATGACGACCGCCCTCGCCGCCTGCGAAGAAGCGGCAGCCGCTGGTCAGGCCATCCTTAACGCACAAGAGTCGGCCCTGGACGCCGTCGAAGAAGCGGTGCGCATCCTGGAAGAGTGCCCCGTTCTGGACGCCGGGCGCGGCAGCTACCCGAACGAAGACGGCGAAATCGAGATGGATGCCATCATCATGGATGGGCAATCTCTGAATATGGGCGCGGTAGGCGCGGTGCAGTTGGTCCTGCATCCCATCAGCCTGGCCCGCCGGGTGATGACCGATTCAGCCCACACCTTCCTCGTGGCGCACGGCGCTGAACGGTTCGCGCAGGAAATTGGCTTTCCCCGTTGCGACATATCCGACTTGCTGGTTCCCGAACAGGCGCCAGAGAAGCAAGTCGAGAAAAATATGGGTACTGTCGGCGCGGTAGCCATTGATGCCCATGGCAACGTCGCAGCAGCCACCTCAACCGGCGGCACGCGCAACAAAAAAGCGGGCCGTATCGGCGACAGCCCGCTCGTGGGCAGCGGCGCTTATGCTGACAACTGGAGCGGTGCGGCCAGCGCCACGGGCCACGGCGAAGCGCTGATGAAAATAGTCATCAGCAAACAGGTCTGCGACCTGATAGCCAGCGGCCTCACAGCGCAAACTGCCTGTGAGGCCGCCATATCAATGTTGAGCCACCGTGTGCAGGGCGCTGGCGGCATTATCGCCGTCGACCGCAATGGAACCGTCGGGTGGGCCTACAATACCTCTGGCATGCCCTACGCCTTCGCCCTGGGGCAGGAAGCGGTGCAAAGCGGGCACTGACCAGCTGCCCTTACGCCGTCTCCTGAGCAGCGCCGTAGCGCTGGGCATATTCGTTGAAAAAGCGGATCACCGTCTCGATGCCGCGGTAGAAGTTGGGCAGGTAAAACCGCTCGTTCGGCGAATGAATGCGGTCATCCGGCAGGCCAAAACCCATCAGCACCGTTTGCAGGCCCAGGTCTCGCTGAAAGTCGCCTACAACCGGAATGGAACCGCCCTCGCGACGGTAGATCGGCTCGTTGCCAAAGACATCTTCATAGGCGCAGGAAGCGGCCTGCACGGCGTCTGTTCGGTAGTCAGTAATTGTAGCCGGCGCAGAACCGGTGAAGCTGACCTTTACCGTCACGTCTGGCGGCGCTAACTCTTCAATGTAAGCCTGGAAGCGGGAGCGGATCTCCTCCGCATCCTGGTCTGGTACCAGCCGCATTGAAATCTTGGCGTGCACTCTGGAGGGAATAATTGTCTTGCCGCCCTCCCCGGTATAGCCGCCCACGATGCCATTCACATCCAACGTGGGCCGTGCGCCGAGCCGCTCCACCAGCGAATAGTCAGGTTCACCCCACGTAGCAGGGGCGCCTGTCTCCGCCAGGAGCCTCTCCTCCGTAACCGGCACCCGCTTCAACATTTCCCTTTCCTCATCTGAAAGGGGGCGCACATCGTCATAGAAGCCGGGTATCAACACGCGCCCGTCCTCATCCTTCAGCCGCGCAATCATGTGGCAAAGAGCGTTAATGGGGTTGTTGATAGCGCCGCCATAACTGCCGGAGTGTATATCGTGATCAGGGCCGGTCACGTCGACCAGGGCATAACACAGCCCGCGCAGGCCATAGACAATGGACGGCTGCTGGTGGTTGATCATCGCCGAGTCGGAGACAATGGCCACGTCGGCTTGCAGCAGCTCCTGATTCTGGCGCACAAAGAGCGTCAAATTCCTGCCGCCGATCTCTTCCTCGCCCTCGGCAATCAGCTTGACATTCAGTGGCAAGCGGTCAGCGCCCTGCAAATACGCTTCGATGGCCTTCACATGCAGATAGAGCTGGCCTTTGTCGTCCGACGAGCCACGGGCGTAGAGATAGTCGTTGCGCACGGTAGGCTCAAACGGCGGTGTTTCCCACTCTTCCAGAGGCTCCGCCGGCTGCACATCGTAATGGCCATAAATCAGGACCGTCGGTGCATCTGGCCCGGCGTGCAGCCAGTCGCCATAGACCAGTGGATGCCCCTCTGTTTCATACACACGCACATTTTCCAATCCGGCCCGCCGCATGGCGTCGCGAAGCCATTCGGCTGCCGCCTGCACATCCGCACTATGCTCAGGCTGGGTGCTTACGCTTGGTATGCGCAGGAACTCCACCAGCTCTTCAAGATGCGCGCTCTGGTGTTGAGCCGCATAGCGCAACGCCGCTTCCCGTTGTTCCGTTGTCATGCGATCATTCTCCTCTGTTAACAGTTCCGGCCGACTTTCCGTTATAATCAGTTTGCTAATGGATGAAATTCAAATTTGGCACCAGGAAATGAGTGCCGCCGATTATAGCCAAGTTATGAACACAACGCAGCATTGATGCCCTTATGAGTGAGCAAAACGGAACCACACCGGTTGAATATCATGATTTATCACTGACCGCAGCGCTGGAGAGCCTCCTCTTCGTTTCCAGCGGCCCGGTCAGCCTTCACCGCCTGGCGCAAACGTTAGAGACCACACCCTCCGCCATACGCGGTCTCTTAACGACTCTGGAGGAAGAGTATCAGGAGCGCGGCCTGCGCCTGCAGTGGAGCGGCAACGAGGTGCAACTGACGACAGCGCCGCAGGCTGCCGGTGTTGTCGAACGCTTCCTGGGGCTGGAAGTGACGACGCGCCTCAGCCAGGCGGCTCTGGAAGTGCTGGCCATTGTGGCCTATATGCAACCCACCACGCGGCCTGAAATAGACGACATCCGCGGCGTCAACTCTGATGGCGCGTTGCGCACGCTGCTCAGCAAAGGCGTCATCGAAGAAGTGGGGCGTATGGATACGCCAGGGCGGCCCATCCTCTACGGCACCACCCCCGAATTTCTGCAATATTTCGGCCTGAGATCGCTAGATGAGCTGCCGCCCCTGGTCTCTGAAGAAGAGGTCTCCGAAGGAGAGGTCTCTGAAGAGATTGAAGAAGAAGAGTAAAGGAACGGCGCAGGGCGCCCTGGCCTGTGCACCACAAGAGGGATATGGAGGAACGTTTACAGAAATTAATGGCTAAAGCCGGTCTTGGCTCGCGCCGGGCCAACGAGGAAATCATCAAAGCCGGCCGCGTGCGTGTCAACGGGCGTGTGGCGACGTTGGGCGATAAGGCCAACCCTGACGTAGACATTATCGAAGTTGACGGCAAGCCTCTGGAATTTGAAGAGCCGCTCTACATCATGCTCAACAAGCCTCGTGGCGTTCTCTCCTCTACTGAAGACGATCTGGACGAGGGCCGCCCTACCGTCCGTGGTATGATTCAGGCGCCGGGACACATCTATCCCGTCGGTCGATTGGACAAAACCAGTGAAGGGCTTATCTTGCTCACCAATGACGGCAAGCTGGCCCACCGGCTGACGCACCCCCGCTTCGAGCACGAGAAGGTCTATCGTGTTACCGTCCAGGGACACCCCAGCGAGGAAACACTCAACCGCTGGCGCAACGGCCTGATGCTGCGCGGCAAGAGGACAGCGCCGGCCGGCGTGGAAGTCATTGGTGGCGGCAAGGAGACGACGGATCTGCGCGTCACACTGCGCGAAGGGCGCAAGCGTCAGATTCGCCGCGTCGCCGCCCTGCTGGGCCACGACGTGCAATATCTGTTCCGCGAGCAAATCGGCCCGTTACACATCGGCGACCTGCCGCGGGGCAAATGGCGACATCTGACAGACGAAGAGGTTGAGGCGCTGCACGAGGCAGTGCGCACACCAGAGGAAGAACGGCGTAAGCGACGCCGCAAATATTAGGAGTGAAAATATGAAACCAATTGCTACCTTCTCAATCGTCGCCTATGACCCCCGCCGCCAGGAATGGGGCGTCGCCGTACAATCCAAGTTCCTCGCTGTGGGCGCCGTCGTGTCCTGGGCGCGAGCAGGGGCCGGCGCCGTTGCCACCCAGTCCTACGCCAACCTGCAGTACGGCCCTGAGGGGCTGCAACTCATGGGCGAAGGCCTCTCTGCCGCAGAAACCATCGCCCGCCTGACCGCAGACGACGACAACCAGGCCTTGCGCCAGGTCGGCATGGTGGACGGCCAGGGGCGCGCGGCCGCCTTCACGGGCGAGGACTGCTACGACTGGGCCGGACACATCACCGGCGATGGCTTCGCCTGCCAGGGCAACATCCTGATTCCGGGCACTGTCGAGGCGATGGCCGAGCGCTTCCAACAGGCGCGCGACGACGGGGCAGGCGAGCTGGCCGACTGGCTGGTATCGGCGCTGGCTGCAGGCCAGGAGGCCGGTGGTGACAGCCGTGGCCGGCAATCTGCGGCCGTACTCGTGGTCCGCGAAGGGGGCGGCTATGGCGGAAACAACGACCGTTATCTCGATCTGCGGGTGGATGACCACCCCCAACCCATTGCAGAATTGCAGAGGCTGCTCAATTTGCACCACCTCTTCTTCCAGGAAGTTGACCCCAATGACCTGGTACCGCTGGCTGATTATGCTGGCGAGATACAGACCTTGTTGGCGCGCACCGGACATTACAGCGGCCCGCAATCGGGCCAATTTGATGAGCCGACACGCAAAGCGTTGCGTGCGCTGGTGGGCACCGAGAACCTGGAAGAGCGCTGGAATGGCGAGGGTGACCAGATCGATCGCAAAGTTCTCGATTTCCTCATGGAAAAGTACGCTTGAGGCGATATTCTGTAAGGCGACTGGCCTAATATAGATGTCTGATACTGAGCGATAAATTGGGCATTCTACTGGACAGAATTCAATTGACATGGTTCAATCGAGTGGTATAATTTCCCGACGAGGGGTATAATATCTCGCTTTTTACAATTAGATAGTGTCGCAGCGCGTGTTAGTTGGAGGGTTGATATCGGTTGATGGTTGATAACCGCATTATCTGATTTGCCCGGTCTGCTTGATCAAAAGGAATTTTCAGCCCTAAAGCGACTTCTAGCATACAACTCAAACAACGTTAGGTTTTTAGCTCGGCTGCACAATGAAGTGAAGATGCACCGAGTTTTTTTGTTGATCATATCGAACGAGAGACCTGGTAGAAATGGTGAATCAAGAAAGTCAAGGTACAACCGATGTTGATTTCGCCCAGGAAATGGCTGCACTCCTGGACCAGCACGATTATGAAATGCCGAAGGTCGGTGACATTCGGGATGCCATAATTGTGTCCATCTCGCCACAAGGCATCATTGTCGATTTGGGCCTGAAGCGAGATGGCATCATTCAACCCTCAGACCTGGAAAAACTGGATCCGGAAGAGCGAGAGTCGTTGCAACTCAACGACGAAATCCCCGTCTACGTCCAGAGCACGGACGAGCAGGATAGCCTGCTGGTGTCCTTGCACATGGCGCGTATGAACGAAGACTGGATCGAGGCCCAGGAGCTGATGGAAAAGGGCGAAATCGTTGAAGTCGAGATCACCGGGCACAACCGGGGCGGCGCACTGGCGCCGTTCGGTCGCTTACGCGGCTTCATTCCCGCTTCCCACCTGACATTCCTCAACCCTGGCATGCGCGATCAGGAGCGCCAGCAAAGAATGGCCCGCGCTCATGGTGAGCGTATCCCGGTCAAGATTATCGAGGTTGATCGCCGCCGCCGTCGCCTTGTGATGTCCCACCGCGACGCAGAGCGCGTCTGGCAAGACCGTCGCCGTCACGAGCTGATGGAAACGCTACAAGAAGGCGACGTGATTAAGGGCAAGGTCAGCGGCTGGCGTGACTTTGGTGCGTTTGTTGACCTTGGCGGCGCCGACGGCCTGATTCACGTCTCTGAACTGGCCTGGCACCGCGTCGAGCACCCTCGCGAAGTAGTGAGCATGGGCCAAGAGCTGGAAGTTTACGTGCTCAAGGTAGACCGCGAGCGGGAACGCATCAGCCTCAGCCGCAAGCAGCTATTAGCCAATCCCTGGTCTCTCGTCGACGAGAATTACAGCGTAGGCGACCTGGTTGAGGGCAAGATTATTCGCATCGTCGACTATGGCGCTTTTGTCGAAGTGGAGCCAGGCGTCGAGGGCCTCCTGCACAGCTCGCAAATGGCCCGCAGCGCCGTGGATGACCCGCATCTGATGCTACAGGAAGGCGAAAACCACCTTCTGCGCATCATCAGCATCAATGCCGACCGCCAGCGTATGGGGTTGAGCCTCAAAGCCGTGACGGCCACGGAACAGATTGAGTGGATGACCCAACGCGAACAGGCTGCTGCCGAAGCCGCAGCCGAAAGCCGCGCCGAGGCCAGCCAGCCTGCCGCTGAAGAAGAGAC
>CAZRTM010000005.1:33673-38680 GCA_964602995.1 uncultured Ardenticatenaceae bacterium | reverse complement strand
TCTGAAGAGGTAGCCGAAGAAACAGAAGCCGGCGTGAACGGCGAATCAACAGAAGAAAGTGCCGATGCTACCGATGAGGTGGTAGAGGTTTCAACCGAAGCGGAAACAAGTGATAGCTAATTGGCTTATCGCTTACCGCACAGAGCTATGACAGCTCACATCCTGATGAAAAGGGGGTGATAGTTTATGCCGCGCGTCACAAGAATGGCGAATGAAACAGACGAAAGCCTCTTGCGTCGTTTTCGCAAGCAGGTTACTAAGGCCGGTACAATGACAGTCGTGCGCAACAAGCGTTGGCACGTTGGAAAAAGCGAGCTGCGTCGAATTCAAAAGAAAAAGGCGATCCGTCGTATGCGCCGCCGTCAGGCCGCCAGTGAACGAGGCTAATGGATTAATGCGGATCTAATTGGTTCGCATTATAATATTAGCTGGTGTTTTGTTAACTCTAGAAAGGAGAAGTATGGCTAAGAAAGAAGAAAAGATTGAGGTAGAAGGAACTGTCGTAGAAGCTCTACCAAACACCCAGTTTCTGGTAGAGCTGGATAACGGCCACGAGGTACTGGCCTATCTGTCTGGGAAGATGCGTCGCTACTACATCCGCATTCTGCTGGGTGACCGTGTACGCCTTGAAATGAGCCCCTACGATTTGAACCGTGGACGTATTACCTACCGCTACAAGAAGCAGGTAAACCGCCCGCAGGATCGTTAATTCTCCCTCCTCGTTAGAATACAAATTCTCTGGTCAGCCATATCTTCTATAGCAGTTGAGACGTAACAAGACGCCATGAATCCCATGGCGTCTTTTCTTTTACTGCCTGGAAGATGTGGAAAAAGGACCGTGTTTTGTGAGGTGAGCGAATAAGTCATTCGCTCTTCTGCTACGCCAACCGGTCTAACCGGCATCCTGGCGCCGGGCCACAAGCGCTACCCAGTCACGTATCGTTAGCGTGCCATCTACCCTGCCGCCTGCCGCTTGCAACGTACTCTGCACCGCCTCGGATTGGGTATCGATAATCCCGCTGAGTAGCAAATATCCCTGTGGCGCTACGTACTCCAGCAGGGCGTCGTTCTCCAGCATGGAGATAATGACCGGCGCCAGGATATTGACCACAACGATGTCCCAACCCTGTGCTTGAATGTGGGACAGGTCGGAGAGCGTCCCCTGCCGCACCTCAATGCGGTCGGCGACGCCGTTTTGCGCTGCATTCTCGACGGTCGCCTCCACGGAAAGGGGATCGGTATCGATAGCCAGCACCTCAGCCGCACCCAGGCGGGCAGCAGCAATGGCCAGAATGCCAGAGCCTGTCCCTACATCGAGGACGCGCATTCCCTCTTGCACATACTCCTCAAGCGCCTGCAGGCACATCTGAGTTGTGGGGTGCAAACCGGTGCCAAACGCCATCCCCGGGTCAAGGGTTAAGACAACGTCATCCGCTTGCAGCCCCTCCCCCGCCTCCTGCCAGCTAGGCTGGATCCACAACCGTTTGCCTACACGAAACGGGTGGTAATGCTCCTTCCAGGCCTCCGCCCAATCCTTGTCCTCCAGTTTTCGAAATTGAGGCTCTGGAATGGGATAAAGCCGCCCCAAATAATAAATCGCTTCCCGGATGCCCTGGCGTAATTCAGGCGTATCCTTGTCGCCTGGCAGGTAAATCTTGACCGTAATCTGGGGTTCGAGAGCGCCTTCCTCCTCCGCACTGAGGTCGCCGCGTTGCTCCAACACCACCCCATTGCCATGAGCAAGAGGCTGCAGCACTTCGGACACCGCTTCAGCGGCCTCTCCGTCACATTCGACGCTAACTTCTAACCAGTACATGGCTCCCTTTCCCCTTCTGGGTGTGGCAACTGCCTACAACCCCAACATGTCCTTCAAATCATTCAGAAATCCCTTCTCGCGCTGTGGCACAACTTCCTTACCCAGCGTACCGGCCATCTCTTCAAAAAGCTCGCGCTGGCGGCCCGTCAGATTCTTGGGCACGACCACCTGTGTCATCACCAACTGATCACCGCGGCCGTTGCCATTCAGATGGGGCACACCACGGTCGCGCATGCGGAAGACGGTGCCCGGTTGGGTGCCGGCTGGCACTTTCAGGGTGGCGTCCCCGTCAACTGTAGGAACGATGACTTCATCGCCCAACGCTGCCTGCGCCACGTTTATCTCCAGGTTAATCAGGATGTCGTCGCCGCGGCGCTGGAAAATAGGATGTCCCTCGACGGTCACCACCACATAAAGATTGCCCGGTGGCCCCCCGTTGCTGCCAGGCGCGCCTTCACCGCTCAACCGAATCTGCTGCTCGCTCTGAATACCGGCCGGAATGCGCACTTTCAGCTTGCGCAGCTGTTGCACCTGTTTGCGCCCGTGGCAGGTATGGCACGGCGTGGCGATAACCTCGCCCTCGCCGCGACAGTTAGGGCAGGTGGTAACGTTCACAAACTGGCCCAGTATCGACTGCTGCACGCGCCGCACTTCCCCGGTGCCATTACACTGCGGGCATCGTTCCGGCGTTGTACCCGGTTCTGCGCCAGACCCACTACAGGTAGGACAGATTTCCGGACGCCGCACTTCGATTTCCTTCTCAGTGCCAAAGACCGCTTCTTCAAAGCTGATTGACAGGTCATAACGCAGGTCAGCACCGCGCCGTGGACCGCGCCGTCTGCGCCGCGTACCCGAGAAACCGCCGAAGAACTCTTCGAAGATATCGGCTACGCCGCCAAATCCGAAATCTTCGAACCCACCGGCGCCCGCCCCACCACGCACCCCGGCGTGCCCGAAGCGGTCATACGCCGCGCGCTTTTGGTCATCCGAGAGGACTTCATACGCTTCGCCGACTTCCTTGAACTTCTCGTCGGCATCCTCCTCCTGCGAAACGTCCGGATGGTAGCGGCGCGCTAAGCGGCGGTAGGCGCGTTTGATCTCTTCTTTGCTCGCCGTTCTGGGTACACCCAGAACCTCATAATAATCGCGTTTACCTGCCATAAGAATTTATCATACTGCCTGGGCCTTCTTCTACAGCGCAGGCAGTATGGTCACCACTCACCTATTAATTTCAAGTCACCGGCAAATCAGACGTCGCTGAACTCGCCTTCGATTACGTCTTCACCATCTGCGCCGCTCTCGCCCTCGCCTTCAGCAGCACCGGCGCCATTGCCCGAACTCTGCTGCTGGCTATACATGGCGGCCCCAGCTTCTTGCAGCGCCTGCTGCAGCTTGCCGGCCTCTGTGCGCACGCTTTCAATGTCGTCCGCGTCGAGAGCTTCTTTCACTTTCCCAATCTGGCTCTGAATCGCTTCTCTGCTGGCAGCAGGAACATTATCACCGTTGTCGTGCAGGAATTTCTCAGCGCTGTAGACGGCGGAATCAGCCAGATTGCGTACTTCGACCATCTCCTTGCGCTCACGGTCGGCGGCGGCGTGTTCTTCTGCCGCGCGCACCATCTCTTCGATCTCCTTGTCGTCAAGGCCGCTGGAAGGAATAATCTGCATCGCCTGCTCATTGCCAGTTGCCTTATCTTTGGCGCTGACGTTAAGAATACCGTCGGCGTTAATATCAAAGGAGACTTCGATCTGCGGCACGCCGCGC
Organism: uncultured Ardenticatenaceae bacterium; assembly: GCA_964602995.1. GTDB lineage: Bacteria > Chloroflexota > Anaerolineae > Promineifilales > Promineifilaceae > JAAYYY01. The sequence goes on along the minus strand of CAZRTM010000005.1, from coordinate 35,100 downwards.
GGCGCGGGCGGAATGCCATCCAGGATGAAACGGCCCAGGCTCTTGTTATCAGCAGCCATCGGGCGCTCACCCTGCACCACGTGGATTTCCACCTGGGTCTGGCTGTCAGAAGCAGTCGAGAACACCTGGCTCTTCTTCGTAGGAATTGTCGTGTTACGCTCGATCAGCGGCGTCGCCACGCCGCCAAGCGTCTCAATGCTCAGAGTCAGCGGCGTCACGTCCAGCAACAGGACATCCTTCACATCGCCACCGAGAACGCCTGCCTGAATGGCCGCACCGACGCCGACCACCTCATCGGGGTTAACGCCTCTGTGTGGCGTCTTGCCGAAATAGTTCTGCACCGCTTCCTGAATCGCAGGCATGCGCGTCATACCGCCAACCAGCACCACCTCGTCAATATCTGATGGGCTAAGACCGGCGTCCTCCAGCGCCCGGCGCACCGGCCCAATGCTGCGCTGGATCAGGTCTTCGGTCAATTGCTCAAACTTCGAGCGCGTCAGAGTCATGTTCAAATGTTTCGGTCCCGTGGCGTCCGCAGTAATATAAGGCAGATTAAGCTCCGTCTGGACCGTCGTGGACAGCTCAATCTTAGCCTTTTCCGCCGCCTCACGCAGGCGTTGCAATGACTGGCGATCCTTGCGCAGGTCGATGCCCTGCTCCATCTTGAACTGCTCAGCCGCCCAATCAATGATGCGCTGATCGAAATCATCGCCGCCGAGGAAAGTGTCGCCATTCGTGCTGCGCACCTCGAACACACCATCTCCAACTTCCAGAATGGAGATGTCAAAGGTACCGCCGCCCAGGTCATAAACCGCAATCACCTCTTCCTCATCACTGCCCAGACCATAGGCCAGCGACGAAGCTGTCGGCTCGTTGACAATACGCAAAACTTCCAGACCTGCAATTTTGCCCGCATCTTTAGTTGCCTGGCGCTGGCTATCGTTGAAATAAGCAGGCACCGTAATCACAGCCTGCGTCACCGGCTGTCCCAGGTAAGCCTCGGCGTCGGCCTTGATCTTCTGCAGAATCATGGCCGAAATCTCTGGCGCCGAATATTCCTCTTCGTTCATCACCACGCGCACGTCGCCGTTGGGCGCCTCGCGCACGTCATAGGAGACATACTCACGGGCACGCTTGACCTCTGGATCCTCAAATTTGCGCCCCATAAAGCGCTTCACAGAGGAAACGGTGTTCTCGGGATTAACCACCGCCTGTCGTTTGGCAACCTGTCCAACCATACGCTCCCCTGTCTTGGGGTTGACGGCGACAATGGACGGAAATAGCCGTCCGCCCTCTGCGCTGGGAATCACCGCCGGCTCACCGCCTTCCATGACAGCGGCTACCGAATTGGTCGTCCCCAGATCAATACCGATAATTTTGCCCATGTTCCTTACTCCTATGTGAGATCAATATTGAAAAAGCGGCAG
>CAZRTM010000005.1:20334-33573 GCA_964602995.1 uncultured Ardenticatenaceae bacterium | reverse complement strand
GGCCTGCAGACGGCGCCCAACCGTTCTTTCTCGCGCGACAACCTTCTGGCATTAGCTGGCAACGATTACCATCGCTGGACGAATGACCCGATCCTCTAACTTATATCCTGGTTGCAACTCGCGGATGACGATGCCGCTTTCATATTCATCCGATTCTTCTTGCAGCAGCGCTTCGTGGTAATTGGGGTCGAATGGCTGGCCTACCGCCTCAATGCGCTCAATGTTGACATTTTCCAGGATACCCACCAGCTTGCGATGCACCAGGGCCATCCCTTCAAACCAGCTATGGTCGCTGATTTCCTCGGGCACGCTCTCCAGCGCCCGGTCAAAATCATCGAGGATCGGCAGCAAACGGCTGACCACATCGACTGTGGCGTTGCGGCGCGCCTCTGCCCGTTCGCGCTCCATTCGCTTGCGAGCGTTGGCAAACTCAGCACGGGCGCGCTGCCACCCTTCCAAATATTCGGCGGCCTTCGCTTCCGCAGCCTCCAGCCGTTCTTCCACTGAAAGCTCCTCGTTCTCAGCGATCCCTTGCTCATTTTCGGTCACTTCGCTGGAACCACTCAGCTCTTGCTCTTCTGCTTGCGGTTGAGGCTCTTCATCCTGTCTCAGCTCTTCGTCTTGCACCTTTCACCTCTAAGCTATCCCGGCACGAAAAACCGATGCGGCCGGGTAATCGTTCATTTAAATCAAATACAGGAAAGGCTCCCCTGCAGGAGCCGTGGGTGTTGTCCCGATGCGGATTTGTCCCGAACCGGGTCATCTTTCTAGATCTGGTGCCTCTGGCTCAGTGGACCGGTCGAGGTAATAATCGGCAACAAAGCTGCTCATAATATCGGCAACGTAGCGCACGGCCGAGATATTGCGGCTGTAAGGCATACGCGTCGGCCCCAGAACAGCCAGCTCACCTGATAGATCTTCCAGCGCCCCATATCGAGACACAATGATCGTACAATCTTTCAACTCTTCCCAGCGCCCCTCGCCTCCGATAATCACCTGCACCCCACTCGCAGCGGGAGCGATTGCTTCCGAAAGCACATCGGCGAGCAACGTTCTCTCCTCCAGTACCCGCACGGCGGACCGGGTGCCCTCTTCCTCCAGCAGGTTCACCAGGCCATCACGGTAGAAGTCGCTGATATTGCGCGCATCGGCCAGTTTCAGGAGGTCGATGATCAGGCGCGCAATCTCCTCTTCCAGCTCCAATCCATCAAGCTGGCTCATACGAGCGCTGATGTCGTCTGCTGTCCGGTCATCAAAGGCCACATTTAACCGCTCTGCTGCTGCGCTCAGGCGCTCTTGCTCCAGGGGTTCAGCCAGGGTCAACATCTGCTGCTTCACGTCTCCGCCATAAAGCACGAGGATCATCAGCACCAGACGGCCCTGCGTGGAAATAAGCTCGATGTGTTTGAAGCGATTGGGCCGTGGTCGAGGAGCGGTAACCACACTGGCGCCCCGTGATGTACGGGCCAGGATTGCTGCTGCCAGTCGCATCCACTGTTCCATGTCCAGCCGCGCCTGGTGGAACTGGTGCTTAATCATCTGTTGCTCGCGCAGTGGAAGCTCAAATTCGCCCAACAGGCGCTGGACGAAATAACGGTAGCCACGCTCTGTCGGTACGCGACCGGCTGACGTGTGGAGCTGGTGCAGATAGCCGAGTTCATCCAGAATGGCCAGCTCATTGCGCACCGTTGCCGGGCTGAAATCCAGGTTGAACTGGTCCACCAGTTTCTGCGATCCCACGGGGGTCCCGGTTTCGATATATTGACGAACCATGAGGCCCAGGATCTGCTCTTGCCTTTCTGTCAGTCGTTCAGCCATTGCCTTACCGATTTTGCTTAACTACTCCTGGGTGACGGACTTTTAGCAGACTCGCTCGGAGAGTGCTAAAGGCACCCGTTTCGTATGATAGCATGGGCAAAATTAAGCGTCAAATAAAAATGATGTTAGACGAGGGGTGTGCAAAAGAGGGACACCGTTCTAAGGGTGAGGGTTAAACAAAAATTACCCGGGATGATGATTGTTGGAGCGGCCGGTCACTGTCTGCCATAGCGTGCGCAGTATAATTTTCACGTCGAGCAAAATCGACCAATTTTCAGTGTACCACAGGTCGTATTTGGTCCGTTCCACAATAGAGGTATCACCCCGCAGCCCATTGACCTGCGCCCAGCCCGTCATACCTGACTTCTCACGGTGACGTTCCATATAACGCGGCACCGTGTTGCGAAATTCCTCCACATAGTAAGGCTGTTCGGGGCGCGGACCCACGAGGCTCATCTCGCCCAGAAGAACATTAATCAGATTTGGCAGCTCATCGATGTCAATGCGGCGCAGCAGGCGGCCCAGGCGCGTCTGCCGCGGGTCGTTATCCACCGTCCAACCAGGCCCGCTCTTCTCGGCATCGGAGCGCATCGAGCGGAACTTAATCATCTTGAACGGCCGCCCATCCAGTCCCATTCGGTCCTGAACAAAAAAGACAGGTCCCGGCGATTCCAGCTTAATAGCCAGCGCCACCAGCATCATCAACGGCGCGAAGAAGATCAGACCAAAGCCTGCGCCAATGACGTCCATGGTGCGCTTCACAATAAGCATATACCCGCGCATGGCGTAGTTGCGCACCGTGAGCAGCGGCAGGCCGCCCAGGTCGTCGATACCAGCATCGGTGGTCACAAACTGGAAAATATCGGGGAACACTTTGATCGACACGCGGCCACGTTCACAATAAGAGATGACACGCACCACTTCCCGGTGTCCCTTATCCGGAATGGCCACAATAACCTCATCGACGTCAAACTCGTCGATCAGCTCCGGCAGGCTCTCCACCGGCCCCAACACCGGCAGGCCCAGCACCGACTCCTCCGCTTCCGGGTCGCTGACTGCGCCAACCAGCTCATAGCCTAGCTGCGGCGACCACAAAATGCGCTGGATAATGATACGGGCAATGTCCCCGGTTCCCACAATCAGCAGCCGGTCCTTGCCAACGCCCCTGTCGCGCAACACATTGCGCACAACCTGGTGCACTGCCCGGCCCAGCATGATGAACAGGATCGAGAACAACCAGGCATAGATGACCATCACGCGCGGGTAATCTGCTTCCAACGCCGTCCCTTTGAAGAAGAAGGCTGAGACGGCGACAGACACAACCGTGCCGATGGAGACGCTGGCCGAAACGGCGTAGAGTTGGTCGACGCGGGAGACGGCGCGTGGAATGTAATATTGGCGGTTGAAGAGCAGGGCAATGATGACGGAGAAAATGTGCACCACCATCAGGGCCGTATACTCCCTGAAGGGCAACAGGTTCACGGCCTCCGCCGGGAACGGCAGCAGCAGGCGCAGGCGGTGGGCAAGGACAAACGCCACTGCCACCAGCAGCGCATCCAGGATCATCAAGGAGATGGCATAGATATTTCGAATCCGTTGCGTCTTCATACCGGCTAAAAATCCATTCTTACCCTGGCGTTGTTGTCGTTACCGGAGCTGTCATTGAGCCATAGCGCTGTCGTTGCAGAATGTCAGGGCCTGCAAGCACATCCCCCCATACGGCGCGGCCACCTTTCAGAGCAATCCCAACCAGGATCAGCCAGTGCAGCCACCAGGACGTAGTCGCCCGGTAATGCTTATAGTAAAAGAGCAGCATAGCCCGGTAGAACTCAACCTGCGCTTTTGGATTCTGGCGGCTTGAGGCCCTCTTCACGTGCAAGACAGTTACTTCCGGATTATAGACGATGCGCCAGCCGTTGTCCTTGATTCGCTTCGCCCAATCCAAATCCTCACCATACATCCAGAAGCGGTCGTCCATCAATCCCACTGGTTCCAGCGCCTCATGCCGCACCATCATGAACGCACCGACGACTGAATCGACGTCCGCTAACTCATCTTCATCCAAAAAAGTCATATTATAACGCGCAAAGCGTGGCGAGCGCGGGAAGAGGCGGCTCAGCCCAACCATACGATAGACGAGGGCGGACATCGAATCGAAGCCCCGGCGGCAAGCGAGGTCCAACGAGCCATCGAGCATAACCAACTTCGGCCCTACCACGCCGACCTCCGGGTTCTCATCCATATAGGCAAGGAGGCGCGCAAAGCCGTCGGGCGGCACCTCGGTATCCGGGTTCAAAAGCAGGGCATAGCGCGGGGGTGTTGGCCCACAGACGCCAAGCTCCAGCAAACCCTGGTTATTGGCCGCCGGATAGCCGACGTTCTTCTCATTGGCAATCATCGTGACCTGCGGAAAGCGCTCCCGCACCATTTTCACACTATCGTCCGCTGAGTTATTATCGACCACGCACACTTCAAACGAAAAGTCGCCCTCGCTGGCGAAAACCGTTTGCAAGCACCGTTGCAGCAAAGCAGAGACATTGTAGTTGACAATGACAATGGCAAGATCTAACACCCGTTTCATTTACTCCTGCTTGTGGAGCTGGCTGCAAGTCGCCTAGCCGCACAAGATTCTAACACAGGGCCGGATCGCCTCAAAGTGGCCCGATTGACGCTTAATCACCGTTTAGGCGACGTCAACTTAACGCTAATGCTCCTATTTTACAATCGCAACAGAGGAGTTATCCTGCTCAGGGTCGGAGCCTATTCGTTGCAGCACCTGAATTGGCTTTGAACAATGATACACTATACGGTAGGTAGAGAATACTCACCCAGATGGCTGGTAAAGAGTTAAATGGAAAGAAAATCGATTCGCACTGCCCTATTTGTCTTCTACTCCGTGATACTTTTCGGCGTTGGCTACGCCCTTGGTTACGAAGGCTGGCCCCTTACTGAGCTGGGACTGGGTTCTTCCAACATGCCCGCCGCAGCGGCCAAGGTCTTCGATCCCTTCTGGGAAACATGGAACCTGGTTGACCAACGATTCTACGATCAGCCCCTTGACCCTGTGCAGCTAACAGAAGGAGCCATTGAAGGCATGTTAGCGACCCTCGATGACCCAAACACACGTTATCTTTCACCCACGGTTGAAGAGACGGCGCGCCAATCGATGGAAGGGGAAGTGCACGGCATCGGCGTTCTGGTGGAGATGGTCGACGGGCGCATCACAATTGTCTCTCCTTATGAAGGCTCCCCGGCCGAAGAAGTCGGCCTGCAACCGGGCGACATCATTGTCGCCGCCGATGGGCAAGATCTGTCAGAGATGGAGCTGGAAGAGGCCGCGGCGCTCATCCGCGGTCCGGCAGGAACCAACGTCACCCTGACCATCGAGCGCAACGGCGAACAGTTTGACGTTGAGGTCACACGCGCCGTGGTCTCAATCCCCAGCGTCAGCGGTGAAATGCTGGAGGATAACGTGGCCTATGTGCGGCTGAACCGTTTTGCCAACCGCACAAAAGAAGAGTTAGAGGAAACGTTACAGGAGTTAATGGCCCAGAATCCGGCCGGTCTCATTCTCGATCTGCGCAACAATCCTGGCGGCGGCCTGGACACCGCCGTCGAAGTCGCCAACCAATTTCTGGATGAGGGCGTCGTCCTCAAAGAGCAGTTCGGCTCTGGCCGCGAACGACTCTTTGAATCTGACAATGAAGGCCTGGCTCAGGATATCCCTCTGGTTGTTCTGGTCAATGAAGGGAGCGCCAGCGCTTCCGAAGTGCTGGCCGGGGCCATTCGCGACCGCCAGCGCGGCATTTTGATTGGCACGACCACGTTCGGCAAGGGCACTGTACAAACCTGGCACCCACTCAGCAACGGCGGCGGCGTACGTATTACCACAGCCCGCTGGCTGACACCCGAAGGCACCTGGGTAGACCAGGAAGGCCTGACGCCCGACGTAGTAGTCGAACAACCACCACTACAAGAACCACTCCCAGACACCCCCCCTCAAGACGAGCAATTACAGGCCGCTATCGACTATCTACTAAACCAAAACGTCGAAGCCAAAGAATAATCAAAAAAAACAGGGCTGCAATAAAGCAGCCCTGATTACCATCAACTGAATACCGAATACTGAATACGGATTACTGAACACTGACCACCGCCTACCGACTAAGCACATCCCTCTGCCGCCGAGCCTGCCGCTCCCGCTCGCGCTTATCCAGAATGCGCTTACGAATGCGTAGGCTGCGCGGGGTTACTTCCAGCAACTCATCCTGCGCCAGATACTCGATGCACTCATCCAGACTCATCTGGCGTGGCGGCGTCAGTCGCTCGTCGATGTCACGAATCGCATTGCGCATATTATTTAACTGCTTGCGCTTACACACGTTCACATCCAGGTCACCAGGCCGCTGGTGTTCGCCGACGACCATACCCGCGTAAACGTCCACACCGGGGCCAACAAACAGCTCGCCCCGTTGCTCCGCGTTCTCCAGGCCAAACGTGGTTGTGAGACCCGTTTCCCAGGCCACCAGTGAGCCCTGGCTGCGCTCGCTAATTTCACCCGCCAGCGGCTGGTAACCGTAGAAAATAGTGTTGAGCAGCCCTGCCCCCCTGGTCGCTGTCAGGAACTGGTGCCGGAAGCCCAGCAACCCGCGCGTGGGAATGACGTAAGTCAGCGCCGTGGTCTCATCTGACACACTGCGCATCTCGTGCATCTCACCCCGGCGTTGTCCCAGCATCTCCACCACGGCTCCGACCGTTTCGGTAGATGTCTCAATGTGTACTTCCTCATACGGTTCCAGCTTCTCACCATCTTCGCCTTCGCGGAAAATCACCTCAGGGCGCGACACCTGGAACTCATAACCTTCACGGCGCATCGTTTCAATCAGGATGGCCAGATGTAGCTCACCGCGGCCGGACACAATGAACGTGTCAGCGCTATCCGTTTCGTCAACGCGTAGGGCCACGTTATGCTTCAGCTCTTCCAGCAGGCGTTCACGCAGTCTGCGCGACGTGCCCCACTGGCCTTCACGCCCGGCAAATGGAGAGGTATTGACCGCAAAGCTCATGCGCACCGTCGGCTCTTCCACGGTAATGGGCGGCAGAGCCTGTGGCGTCTCCGGATCGGCCAGCGTCTCGCCAATGGAGGCCTCTTCCAACCCCATAATAGCCACAATTTCACCGGCCGCCGCGTCTTCCACCTCTACACGGTTCAGGCCCTGGTGCACATAAAGATAGTGCGCCTGCTCCATCACCACGTCGCCCTCAACGGTGATGCGCGCCAGCGCCTGTCCGGCCTCAATGCGCCCCTGGAAAATACGCCCAATTGCCGTCAACCCCCGGTAGTTATCGTAGTCCAGCGAGGTGATCAGCATCTGCAACGGCCCTGCCACATTCACAATGGGACAGGGAATCTCTTCCAGGATCGTCTCAAAGAGCGGCCGCAAATCGGGGCCTAGTTCTGGTGTATATCCGGCGCGCGCTTCTGTGGCCACAGCGTAGATCACGGGGAAATCTGCCTGTGCATCCGAGGCGCCCAGCTCGATAAACATATCAAACGTCTCGTTCAACACGCGCTCCGGATCGGCGTTACGGCGGTCCACCTTATTAATGACCACAATAGCGCGGTGCCCCAGCTCCAACGCCTTCTTCAACACAAAGCGCGTCTGTGGCATCGGCCCTTCAAAAGCATCCACCAGCAGCAGAACACCATCCACCATATTCAGGACCCGCTCCACCTCGCCGCCGAAATCAGCGTGGCCTGGTGTATCGACAATATTGATCTTCACCGGATGTCCGGTTTCTGGGTGTGGCACGCTGATCGCCGTATTCTTGGCCAGGATCGTAATACCGCGCTCGCGCTCCAGGTCGTTAGAGTCCAGCACACGCTCCGCCACATGTTGGTTGCTGCGGAACACCTGCGCCTGGCGCAGCATCCCATCGACCAGCGTGGTCTTGCCGTGGTCGACGTGGGCGATAATCGCCACATTGCGCAAATCTTCTCTTCTGATCAGGGCATCACTCTCCCTGCTGGTCATCTCTGCTGTCATAGCTGTCATTACATCCATTTGCCCGGCTCCCACTCTCTTCAAATTTCTCTGTTCTGTTCAGACAAAAAGACCCCGGCTGGGTTGACCGGGGTCAATCGACTCATCATATTACCAGAGGATTGGCTATTAGAAAAGAGGAAAATATTAACTTTTTATTGGCATTTCCAGGCAACTACTGAGCCGCGAGAATCAGACTGCTTCAGCGCGCCGGTTCTTGACCGTCGCCGCCTGGTTCAGAATCGACTCCGCGCCCTGCCTGGCAGAGTGGTCATGGGTACCCAGCATGGCCGCCAGCTCCTCAATACGCCCGCCATTGTCCAGCCGCCTGACAGCCGTCACCGTGCGCCCATTGTTAATCCCTTTGCTCACGTGGTAGTGGCTGTCACCATAGCCCGCCAGTTGTGGCAAATGGGTCACGACAACCACCTGGTGCTGGCCCTGTGCCGCCAATCCCCACAGCTTGCGACCCACGACGTCACCCACGCGCCCGCCAATGCCCTGGTCGATTTCGTCGAAAATCAACGTTGGCGTCTCATCAACCTGCGCCAGCGCCGTCTTCAGCGCCAGCATCAAGCGCGCCGTTTCACCACCACTGGCCACGCGGGCCATCGGCTTCAGCGGTTCACCGGGATTGGTGGATATCAGGAACTCCACCCGGTCATAGCCACTGTGGTCAAAGGCCAGCCGCCGCCCTCCCACAAACGCCCCTGCCTCTTCATCCTCCACCGTCTCAAACTCCACGTTAAAGCGCGCCCCGGCCATATTCAGGTCCGCCAGCTCCTTTTCTACGGCTGCGGCCAGCCGCTCGGCCGCCGCCTGCCGCTTCTCAGAGAGCGCCTGGGCCATCTGTCCAATACGCCGCAGGTAACGCTCGACCTCCATCTCCAGCGCTTCGCTGCGCTCCTCATTCTGGCCGATATCCTCCAGCTCCTGCTGCGCACGCTTGCCAAACTCCAATATCTCTTCGACCGTGTCGCCATACTTGCGCTTCAGGGCGTTTATCAGGTCCAATCGCTCTTCCACGTAGCCCAGGCGGCTGGGATTGAACTCCAGCTCCTCCTGGTAATCGCGCAGGTCGGCCACCAGCTCGTCAAATTCTGAGACCAGACCCTGCAACCGTTCCAGCCAGGGTTCCCTGGTTTCATCCAGACGCACCAGATTACCCAGCGCCTTCTCGGCCTGGCTCATCAGGTCTACGGCCGCCGGTATCTCATCATCCTCACCCAACAGCAGGTGCAGCGCCTCATTGACGCTCTCCATCAACTGCTCCACATTACCCAGCCGGGTGCGTTCGGCGCGCAGCTCTTCTTCCTCGCCGGGTTCCAGCCGCGCCGCGTTGATCTCGCCGACCTGAAACTCCAGCATATCGATGCGCTGCGCAATGTTCCGCGCATTGCGCCGCAAATCCCTCAGCTCGCTCTCAACCTTGCGCAACGCAGTCACTTCACGGGCCAGCGCCCGGCGTTCTTCGACCAGACCGCCATAAGCGTCCAACAGTGGCAGGTGGGAGCGTGGCTTCAGCAACGAAAGGTGTTCACCTTGCCCGTGAATGTCCACCAACTGCTCACTGATTTCACTCATGAAGTTGAGGGTTACGGCCCGGCCGTTGACGCGGCAGATATTGCGCCCGTTGACGCGAATCTCGCGCGCCAGCAACAATGTATCCGGGTCACTGTCTTCCACCCCTTCCTGTGCCAGCAGAGAGGCGACATCCTCACGCAAGGTGGACGGCAGGTGGAAGATCCCTTCCACATAGGCTGTCTCGCAACCTGCACGTACCAGCGCCGTGTCCGCGCGACCGCCCAGGAGCAACATGACAGCGTCGAGGATGATCGATTTACCGGCGCCGGTCTCCCCGGTCAGCACCGTAAACCCGGGCGCCAGCTGAATCCTCAACTCATCAATAATGGCGAAATCTTTGATATATAGTTCAGAAATCATAACGGCTCTACATGGCCCCCTATCTCACCTGATAATAGGCAGCTCCCGTCGCCATAAAGACGTAGATCGCGGGCCACAACAGCGCCATCAGTCCAAACGACGCAATAGAGGCCGGCGCTAACAATACAGTCAGAAGAATTGGCAACCCGGCCGGTATGAAACCGCCCAGAGCCACCATAGCGCCCACAGTATGCGCCAGATAACGCCCGTGACGGCGGCGCGCAGCCCGAAAGGCCAGCCGCCCAATCAGGGTGCCGGCGGCCGGTCCGATGAAGATAACGAAGAAGCCCAACCGCGGCGCAATATAGCCGGCGATCAGACCCAAAATCAGGGCCACTATGCCCGCCAGGACGTAGTCGAGAGCGTTCGCGCTAAAGAACACATCCTGCGCCTGCCGGATACATTGCGGGCAGCGGTAACCAACCGGCGTGTGTTGGGCGCAAGAGATGCAGATGGGCCGGTTGCAGCTATAGCAGCGCAGCCCTGTCTCCCGGTTAGGATGGCGGTAACAATAGAGCACCTCATCGCTCTCTTGCGGTTCAGGCACTGGGGGAAGCACCGGCGCAGGTAGAGGTTGCGGCCCAGACGACGGTTGCGGTTGTTTGCGCGCCTCTTCGCGAACAGGCGCCGGCTTCCGCGCCCGCTCAAGTACGTCCCCATCGGAGGTCAATCTGCGCGTGGCTTCTTCCAGCCAGCGGCCGGTTTCCTGCAGCAGATCCTGTGTCGATCCCGCAAGCTCAGCTTCAGCCTCGGTTGCTGCTCTCTTCGTCCTGGTTGCTGCCCCGTCCACCTGTTCCAACTGCGCCAGCGCTGTGGCATTGTCCGGATCCAGCTCCAGCACCTGGCGGTAGGCGGCTTCTCGCGCTTCTTCGTCGGGCGCAACACGGGCCAGCCCCAGCCAGGCTTCGACTGTTTCAGGCGCTTCGCTCAAAATATCGGTGTATAACTGGTGGGCCGCGGCTCGCTTACCCGCTTCAGTCGTCCTCTTTGCCTGGCGTAATAGCGAACGAATTCGCGGACTCGTCCCTTGCATAACTCCTCTTCCTCTATTCACTCCCATGCGGATGCCAGAATCCAAGGCGCTCCATTAACCGGTTATAGAAGTATGTCGGGCTTCCAACTCTGGCAAACAAGGTCCTGACCTCATGTTTGCAGACCGTCACCCGGTCACCGCTCTCCAGTGGCACCGTATCCTGTCCATCGGCGGCCACCGTCGCTTCATGCTGCATCTCAACCTGAATGGTAACCACAGCTTCTTCATGCAGCACCACGGCGCACTCCAGGCTCAGATGGGGCGCCACCGGCACCACGACGAAATTGTCAAGTTGTGGCGGCAAGAGCGGTCCGCCTGCAGCCATCGCGTACGCTGTGGACCCGGTTGGGGTCGCTGTAATCAGAGCATCTGCCGTATAAGTGGTCACCAGACTATCGTCAACGTACAGATGGAGGTGCAGAGCGCGCGCCTGAGAGCCTCGGCCGACGACAATGTCGTTTAACGCCGTAAAGCGCCTGACAACCTCATCATTTCTCTCGAGTATAGCGCGCAACATCAGGCGACGCTCTAGCCAATAGTCGCCTTCTAACACTTTTGATAGTTTTTCTTGCCAATTGCCCGGTTCTGCTTCGCTGAGAAAACCAACGCGCCCCAGATTGATGCCGAAGATCGGTACGTTGGCCGGTGCAGCCAGGCGCGCAGCCCGCAATGTCGAGCCGTCACCACCGAGCACCACCAGCAGCGACGCCCCGGACATCCGCTCCTCGGCCTCATGCTCTGCAGGCTCCCCGTCCGCCCCACGCGCCACCCAGGTCGCAACACCACGCGCTTCCAACCACCGGGCAACATCGCCGGATAGAGCGCGAGCCTCTTCTTTATGCGGATGATACAGAACGCCAATCGTATCCATCATTGGACGAGTCCTCGGCACAGGTTGCTGTCTCATTCCTGAGCCGTACTGGCTCCCGGGCTTTCCTGGCGAGCGTGTAACCAACCGCTGAGCTGCGCCCGCGGCACTATCGTCTGTTCGCCGCTTTCCATGGAGCGCACGGCCACCTGCTGCCTGGCAATTTCATCTTCACCCAGGATCACGGCATAGCAGACGTCGCGATGATTGGCCTCGCGCATCTGGCTTTTCAGGCTGCGTCGCTCGCGCGCGAAGGCCAGCCAGGTAACGATACCCGACTCGCGCAGCTCGTTGGCCAGTTTCACCGCTTCCACCTTTGTCTCGCCGCCGAAGTGCGTGACCATCACGTCAGGTCGCCGTGGGGTTGGAGCCTCAATCCCCTGCTCCTTCAGCGCCAGAATAATGCGCTCAATGCCACTGCCAAAGCCGACGCTGGGAGTTGGCGGGCCGCCAATGGCCTCCGCCAGACCGTCGTAGCGGCCGCCGCCCATCAGCGCTGCCTGCGCCCCAATTCCTTCGGCCCACACTTCGAAGACAGTCTTGACGTAGTAGTCGATGCCACGCACCAAGCGGAAGTTAATGGCGTAGCGCACACCAAGCGCATCCAACAGCTTGCGTAGCTGGGCAAAATGTTCCTCGCAATCATCGCACAGATGGTCGGCAATGTGCGGCGCATCTTCCAACAACGCCTGCATGCCCGGCTCTTTGCTGTCCAGAACTCGTAATGGATTGCGCCGCATGCGCTCGCGGTCCACCTCCGCCAGCTTCTCTTCGTGTTGCGCCAGATAGGCCACCAGCTTTTCAATATAGGCCGGCTTACAGCGCGGGCAGCCAGTGCTGTTGACCTGGAAATTGAGGCCACGGAAGCCCAGCTCGCGATAAAGGGTCATAGCCAGCATCATAACTTCCACGTCGGCAGCCGGATCAATCTCGCCCAGGATTTCACAGTTGAACTGGGTGTGCTGCCGGAAGCGCCCGGCCTGTGGCCGTTCGCGCCGGAAAATGGGGCCAATGGTATAGGCCTTCACCGGCTGCGTTTCGTTCATCAACCCGTTCTCAATATAGGCGCGGACGATACCGGCCGTAAACTCCGGCCGCAGGGTGATGCTGGTCTCGTCCTCTTCTTCAATCGTGTACATCTCTTTCTGCACGAAGAAGTCAGATGCCGTCCCCACGCCGCGTGCGAACAGGTCAGTATACTCGATAACCGGCACGTCATACCGTTCAAAGCCATAACGCCGCGCCAGGTCACGTGCTTTGCCGATCACCATGTCCCAATAGTCACGCTCGCGCGGCAGAACATCCTGCATTCCTGTAACACGTTGTATTGAGGTCAAAAATACCCTCCACTAAATTGCTATTCTCACCGCTACTCTTTTCGATCTGGCCTACGCCAAAATCCGATCTATTATAACGGCAACTTCCCGGAAAAACAGAAGACGCCTGACGCCAGGCAACGCAAAAACGCCCCACCCAAGCGTGGGGCGTATCGAACTATCGATTTTGAACGTTGCCGTCGTCGTGCACGGACC
>CAZRTM010000005.1:15549-20234 GCA_964602995.1 uncultured Ardenticatenaceae bacterium | reverse complement strand
AACCTAAGCCAGGCGCTGCTCGCAATGGTTGCGGTGTCCGCACCCGGCGCAGCGTCGCCAGTTATGATGGTCACGCCGCACGTCGTCGGCCCACTGGTCTTCCCGCATACAGGTCAGCAGGTCAAGAACATCCGCATTCATCTGTTCCGTGAAGTTCACCGAGAAAGCGCGATCCTGGTACTGGATAATGCCGTGGTCAGGCCGGATGCCGTAATTGGATTCTACCAGCAGGCAATAGGCCGCCAACTGCATGATGTGTCCGAAATACGGATCCTCCGGCGCTGCTCCAGACTTGACCTCAACAGGGACAATCATACCGTTGGGCTGCTCGACCAGATAATCAGGACGGCCCGCCAGCTGCAGCTCCGGTGCATAGAGCACGTCGCGTTGCGGATACCATGTGCCCATATCGGTATAGATAACATTCCCGGCCGGCAACCCGGTGGCCTCCCACCATTGACGCGCCTTGATGGCCAGCGCCAGCGCCAGAAATACCAGCGATAAACCGAGCGACATCCACCCCAGTTCCAGCGGACTCACACTCATTCCTGCCTTCCGTCACGCTAATTGGCGCGCCTATATACCGCGCACCAGAACAAAGACAAAAACACTGACGGCAATAAAGACCAGCACGTAGGCCAGACCTCGCGCTAGTCGCGCCTGCAACACCAGATTTCCGTGTTCTCGGTGATGCGCGGCGCCCATCTCTAGCTGCTCAATGTTTTCAGGGGCGAGACCTGCAACCCGGCTCATCCACCAGGCTCGCTGGCAGTAAACATATTCGGCTATTTCACTTGCACGGATTATTCGGTCGCTCATATGTTCTAATTTAGCCGAAACAGGAGCCAAATGCAATAGAGAATTTACGCTCTAATCACGATGCGTGTGACACTTCATGTCACAAAGGGGAATTTCCAATCAGGGATGCAGCAGAATCTTACGCACACCGGGACGTGCGGCGTGTTCCATCGCCTTCTCCGCCTCGCGCAGCGGGTATCTGCCGTCAATCAGCGGGCGCACGGCGACCGCTTGCTGCGCCAGCAAGCGCAGCGCCGGCTCGAACGGGCCGCAACGAGAACCGACCACTGTAATCTCATCGACCACCAGCTTCGTCAGGTCCACAGTTGCCGCGCCGTGGAAGGTGCTTTTCATGATCAGCATCCCCAGTGAGCGCACGAGGCGCAAGGCGTGAGCCAGCCCCTGGTCATTGCCCGTAGCCTCTACGACCATGTCAAAGCTGCTATCAGCGGCGGCATCGACCAGACCGCTCTGCAAGCCCAGCTCCCGCGGTAGCTGCAGCGAGCTTTCGCTGCGCCCCAGTACGGTAACGACGGTGCCGGCCAGGTTTAACACCTGCGCTACCAGCAACCCCAGGCGGCCCGGCCCCACAACGGCGACGCGAGCAGTCGGTTTCACCTTCACCTGTTCGCGAATGCGCACGGCAGCGGCCAGCGGCTCCACAAACACAGCATCTTCGTCGCTCAGACTCTCAGGGACAGGTACCAGGTTTTCCAGGGGCAGAGTGACGTAATCGGCAAAGACGCCATCCTTCTGCGCAATCCCCAACACGCGCCGCTGCAGGCAATGCTCGGGACCGCTGCCCAGACACATCTCGCACTCGCCGCAGCCCAGATTAATGGTCCCTGTCACGCGCTGCCCAACCCACGAGCTATCAGGCGCTTCTTCCACGACACCCACGAATTCGTGCCCGGGGATACCACTAAAGCTGGCATAGCCCTTGACAATCTCCAGGTCCGTAGAGCAGATTCCGGCCAGTAATACGCGTACAAGCGCCTCACCCTTCGCTGGTTGTGGCCGCACGTAATCGCTCCGATAAGTCACTTTTCCATCTTGCAGCAATAGCGCTTGCATTCCGTTCTCCAGATTCCGCCAATCATCGTCATCATCATCAACCATCTTCCGGTGTGGCTGAAGCCGCAGCCGTGGCCTCCGGCGCCGTCGACGCTTCCGTGGGCGCTGCCGGTTCTTCAATTTCACCGTCATCCACAGGAGCGCCGGCAACTTCATCAATCATCGCCTGCAGCGAACTGATCAGAGCTTCTAACTCCTCCGGTGGTCCCTCATCCTGCCACGCCGCTTCCATCATCCCTTGTGGCCCGCGCACCAGCAACACATCCTGCACATCGTCGCTGCCATAGGCCTCCACCCCGGCCGCAAGCTGGCCCGTTGCCAGGAGCTGCTCGTTGAGGCTCATCATCTGCTCGATTCCAACCGTGCCGCTATACACCTCACCGCTCATAGAAAAGCGCGCCGTGCCATCCAGCCCCAGCGTCAATTGCGAGCCATCCGAACGGCGATAGGCGATCATCGTGTCCAGCGGTATTTGCAGGGGAGGCTTTTGCAGACCCTGCTCGGCAATGACGGGCGCCAACACTGCATCCAGCTCCAGATAGAGCGGCAAGAGCGTGCTGGGCAAGGAAAACGCCGGGCAGCGAATCAAGACCGTCGTCTCCTCGCCGCCTTGATTCAGATAAAGGGTCTCGCCCGACGTACCCTGGCACTGCACCGCATACGACTCGGCCAGCGCAGCCGCATCCAACTCAGCGACCATCGCCGCCAGTTGTGGGCTAATTTCTGAGACGGCAACGGGCGGAGACACTTCTGGCTCTGTTGCCAGCCAGCGCCACAGTTGGCCGTCAGCAGTCAGCGCCAGCGAATGCGCAACATCGAACGACGTCGCACTGCGGCGCAGCCCGAGCACGGTGTCGCCAGGAAAATGGGCGCCGACCATCATCGCCATATAATTCTCCACACTGGCCAACATAATCGTATCGGTCAGCCAGCCCTGCGCGCTACTGTCCACCATAGGCAGCTCGTAGGAAAAGGCCACACAGCCCTCGCAATCATCAGGCAACGGTTCCAGGCTCAGCCTGGGCAGCGTCTGTTGCAGCTCAATAATCACCCCACCCTGACTGCGACCCATTCCGGCCAATCCTCTCGTCTCATCTACCACCGTGATTTCCCCGTTGACATTCGCCTCCAGGCGACGATCCAGGTCAAGGGCCGCTATCTGGTAGCGCAACTCGACAACCGGTTGTTCAAAATCAACCGTACTCTGAGGTGTAGGTGTGTCTGAAGGAGGTGGAGTGGCTGTATTGGCAGCCGCTGCCGGCCGCGTCACTGTAGGATAGAGGGTGGGAATGACGACGCTCGTCGCTGTGGGCGCGTCGCGCTGGCCCACACTTTCGGGCGTCTGCGTTGCGTCCAGGCTGCCGCCGTTAGAACAGGCAACCAGAAGTAAGATGAGTACAAGGCCGCATGGAGCCAGCCATACGCTACGTCTCCACGCCATCAGGAAGCCCTTGCTACTCGCGTTTGCCATTCCACCAGCAGTGGCACGGCATTGAAAAGTGAGCTGTAGGTGCCGCTCAACAGGCCAATGAACAGAACGGCGATGAAATGTCTGACGGACGCCCCACCAAAGAGCAAAATCGCGACCAGGATGAACATAGCGTTTAGCTGCGTTGCCAGCGAGCGGTGAATCGTTTCTAAGACAGAACGGTTAGCCAACGTTTCGAAATCTTCAAATGGATGCTTGCCAAAGTTCTCACGAATGCGGTCGAAGACGACGATGGTATCCTGCAAGGAGAAGCCAGAGACGGTCAATGCCGCGGTGAGAAACAAAGCATCGGCTTCCCAACCCAGAAGCAGCCCCATGATGGCCATAAAGCCGAAGATGACGATGATATCATGCAGCATCGCCGCCACAGCAGAAGCGCCATAACGGAAAGGATTTGGCACCTGGCGGAAGACAAACATGATGTATAGCAGGACGATGACGGCCGCCACCACAATCGCTATGCCCGCGGAGCGGGTCACCTCACCCGCCACCGAGGCGCTCACGTTTTCCACCCGCACCGCCTCTGGATTGAGTGGGGCCACCTGCTCGTTGAGCGCCCGTTGCACCGCCTCAATCATCTCTGGCGTCATCGCCTCAGTGCGGATCTGCCAGGCATTCTCCAGATTCTCGCCGCGCAACGACGTAACCGAAGGATTAGAAACCTCAAACTCGTTGAATACGGCGCGGATTTCATTTTCGTCGACTGCTTCCGTGAACTGCACCTCAAAACGGGTGCCGCTTTCGAAATCGACCCCTACCAGAAAGGGGAACCCGGTGCGCGCGACCGAGATGCCCATAGCGATGATGCTTGCAGAGAGCACAATGGCTGAAATGAGGAAGTAGATGCGGCGGTGTTGAACAAATCGAAACATAGCTTATCCACTCTAGAGTTGTCTCAGGCGCCCAGCAGCCAGGAGCGATCAGATAACCACTGCGCGGCGCTTCCGATCACCAGGGCCACGAACGTGCGGGTCACTATAACGGCGGTAAACATGCTGATCATGACGCCGATGGCCAGGGTAATGGCGAAGCCCTGAACCATACTCGCGCCGAAGTTGCGGCCGAAGCTCCAAAGAATGGCGCAGATCACCAGCGTGGCCACATTTGAGTCTCGGATCGAGGTCCAGGCGCGCTCGAAGCCAGCGTGAATGGCATTGCGCAGGGAGCTTCCCCGGCGCAGCTCTTCTTTCATGCGCTCAAAGACCAAAATGTTCGCATCGACCGCCATACCGGTCGATAACAAGAAGCCGGTAATGGCTGGCAGAGTCAACGTCACAGCCAGCCATTGGAAGATGGCAAGGTTGACCAGCGCGTAGATGATTAG
>CAZRTM010000005.1:11836-15449 GCA_964602995.1 uncultured Ardenticatenaceae bacterium | reverse complement strand
GTATTGGCCCCTTCCGGCGTCATCTCAAAGGCCACATACGTCTGCCCAAACTGGTCCGCCTGCGCCGTCGCATTGCGTAGCGCGGCGCCGGTCAGAACCGTCTGGTAGGTATTCGCAGCAGCGCCATCTTCCTCTTCACAGGGCGAAGGCTGTCCGTCGTTCAGAGAAGTTCTGACACAGGTCCCGGGTAGCAATGGTTGCGCCCCAGTGTCAACAAATTCCAACAGAGCCGTTTCCTGAATCAGCTCAATCGCTTCCTGCGAATCTTCGATGCCCGGAATCTCAACCAGAATGCGGCGCTGGCCTTCCACCTGCACCAACGGTTCGGCGACGCCAAGGCTATTAACACGCTGGCTGATTATCTGCCGCGCGGCCGTCATATCATCCAGAGTTACCTCTTCCTCCGGCGGCACATCGGCCTCGAGTAACACCTGCAGGCCGCCCTGCAAATCTAGCCCTTGCCGCACAGGATAATTGTCATTGAGCACAATCCAGATAGCCGCGGCGACAATCATCACAATGGCAATCAGCCAGAACCAATCCCTGCGCTGGGTAATCTCGGTCAATATTCTTTCCTTCAATATGGGGGCAACCGCGGAGGGCGCCCTAAAAGTCAGAGCCGCTTAAATATAGCGCACAACAAAACTGTGTGCGAATTAGACAACAAAAACGGCGCGTCCGGGCAACAAACACCGGACGCGCCGTAATAGACAGTTTATCGATTCAGAAAGCGTCTGGCAAAGCTCAGGCCGGCGGCGCCATCACTTCCTGTGGCTCAATACGATACTCGGTCATGATGTTGACGCCCGCCTGCTGGAAAATGGCGCTGGCCGAGCAGTAGCGCTCCATCGATAGCTGGATGGCCCGCTCCACGGCTGAGGGGTCAATATCCTCGCCCTGTACCAGGTACAGAATTTCCACATCGGTGTAAACCTTGGGATGCTCAGTTGCCCGCACGCCGGAAATTTCAACTTCCAGGCCGTTCACGTTCTGCCGCATCTTCTTCAGCGTGTGTACCACGTCAATGGCCGTACAACCGGCGACACCCGCCAGCAAGAATTCCATCGGGCTACCGCCCTCTTCACCTGCGGGGCTGCCCGCGTCAAACTGATAGCCGGACCCCAACGTTGCAGAAAAGTTCAGCCCATCTCCCTTCCAGGTTATATGAGCATGCTTTTGATCAGGTTTCTCCATTTTTCGCTTCAATCCTTTCTACTAATCGTCAACGCACACTCCGGTGCGCACTTAGCTCACCGTGCTGCGCATTCATTCATTTACAATCTTTGCAAATATCAACGTATCACGTAATTTGCCCGTCACATGGTGGCGCTCGTCATTCTTCAGCGTCGCCTCGTACTCAAATCCGGCGCGCCGCGCCACCGCCGCACTGCGCTCGTTCAGCGAGTCGCAACGGATTTCGACCCGCTTTGCGCCTAACACGTCAAAAGCGAAATCCGTAATGCCCACCACCGCTTCGGTAATAAATCCCTGCCCCGCATAGTTACTATTGACCCAATAACCGATCTCGAAGCGCGGCACGTTCCAGTTGATGCGATGTAGCCCGCTGCTTCCCACAACCGTATCAGTGCCCTTCAAAAACAGCAGCAGCCACAAATCTTCGCGCTTCAAAAAGCGACTGTAGCCTTGGCGCACTCGCTCTTCGCTATCTTCCACCGGAGGCGCTTCGTCTGTGGCCCAGGGCATCCAGGCCTGCAGCTCCTTCCACGAGGCGCGCAACGCCTTGTTCAACGCGGCCCCATCTCCAGGACGCGGCGCCCGTATCGTCAGCCGCTCTGTCTCAAATGACTCCGGAAAGTCGCGCAGAATCGGTTTCACTCACATCTCTCCCTGAATAATCACTATCCTATGCCTTATTCACCTTCTGCAGCCGTTGTTGCTGGTAGCATCGTTGCCTGAGGCAACGTGTAATCCCGCCCCATTTCATCAGCAGTTACCCCGGGTGGGCCTGTTTCGATCAGAATCAGAGGGCGTCCGCCAATGCTATAGGGGTTGTTCTCACACCAGGTGTTCTGGTTGGTAGCGGCGGGCAACGTCAGGCGATAGACGCCATTCACAGGCGTAATTGTCTCTGCTGCCCCGTTTGGCCGCAACAAGGTCGCGCTGTTGCTAATCGCGGGCACCTCGGCAATCTGGTCCTCACCCACACGTGACCACAGCCCCACAATTCGCTGGCGCGTGGAAGGCCGGTAAAACGCAATCCACTCTTGCGGCCCGTTATAAGGATCGTCGCTGCCCGGCCGCTGTCGCCACAACGGCCGCACGTCGCGCAGATAAGTGGTCAGGAGCTGGAACGCTTTATAATTCGGCCGCGGCGACTCCGGCGTCGGATGCTGCGTGAAGCAGGCAGCGTCGGTCGGATTGCTGAACAACCCATTGGCATCGCCCGCACAGGGGAAGCGAGGGTCACTCTTCAGCCGCCCGTTCTCATCACAAAGCTCTCCATTGTGCGGGGGGAAGTCAGTGCCCGCCGGCTGGTTGCCACAGCCATCATAGAGCTGGAAATGAAAAATGTTGTCAGCGCCGGCAAAAGCGGCATAGAACGCGCTCTGAATCACAAAGTCGGCCTGCTCGCTTAGCGTAGCCCGGTACCAGCTTCCAGGGTCCCACGTTGGCCCCGGATAATCATTCCAGGCTGGCACCCCACTCTCGTTCAGCCAGATTGGCTTATCCAGGCCATAGCTGGCCATTGTATTCGAGGCGCGGTAGGTATATTGCCAGGAGCGCCAGGAACAGGAGTAGTTGTGGGTGGCCAGAATATTGTGGAAATATTCATTGCTCGCCGCCAGCGGGTCGGCCTGGTAAATCTTCAGCACCCGGTTGTAATAATCAGGCTGATTGAAATTAGCCAGCCCACCGAACAACACCTGAGCCTGCGGGTCTGCATGGCGCGCCGCCAGGTAACCCACCTTCAGCAGCCGCGCGTAATCTTCCAGCGAACCATCCCAGAAGCTCATTAACTCCGGCTCATTCCACATTTCCCAGTGCCGGATACCGGCCCCCTTAGGCCAGCCTTGAATCTGCGACAGTAGCCCACCTGGCTTATAACGCTGCACGGCCTGATAGACGAAATTTGCCCAACGGTTGCTGGGGTTGATCGATTTTTGCGGGCCTGGTGCGTCGCTGCCATCGTCAAAGACCGGGTGATAAAGGCCAACCGGCGTCGCTCTTTCCACAGCATAAAGCATCAACTGGTTTTGCGGCCTGTCCGGCTGCACCACAGGCGGCAGAGCGCCCCCTTCGGTCTGGTAGAACCAGGGGGTTCCCAACAAAATAGCGTTGATTCTCAACCCATGCGCGATGTCCGCCTGCACCGTCCGATCCTGGCTGCTCCAGTCAAACGAATTCTGCGATACCTCCACCTGCGGCCAGTAAATAGGCCAGCGATTCCAGGTGGCCCCGGTAGACAATGCATTCTGGTATTGCTGCTCGTCAGCTGGATCTTCGGCCGAACTCATGAAAACGACGCCATAATCAGGTCCGCTGACGTCGCCTGCCAGCGGTGGGTAAGATTGGTAAATAAGAGGTAACCAGAGGGGTCGCGGACCCTCTCCTCCCTCACCCTGCCCTCCTCCATTCTGCAAAATCGGGGCGC
>CAZRTM010000005.1:0-11736 GCA_964602995.1 uncultured Ardenticatenaceae bacterium | reverse complement strand
TGCCTTCGGCGCTGCTGCCCCGTCCAATAGTGAAAACCAATACGAATAGAGTGAGGCCCAGGAAAAGGACGGAACGATAACCCAGGCGACTGCTTCCATTACTTTGCATGCAGAACGATCTCCTGATGAGTTGTTAAGGGTTTCCCGAGGCGGATTGTAACTTTATTGGTAGAAAAAAAACAGAGAGAACGGGTGGTTTTCGCCAGCCCCGCACATCTCCCGGCTCCCCGATTACGCCTGGTCAGGCCTGCTATGGAGCTTAAAGCCGGCCCAACCCATCGAGCAGTGTGCGCAAGCCGGCGCTGATGCGGTCGAGGCTGAAATTATGGGTCTGGCGCTGGAAGCGGAACGTATGCACCGCCAGCGGCGCCAGCAATGCTTCCGCCATATAGGCCCTGTCCAGATCTTCGGGCAACTCCCCCGCCTCGACCGCCTTGCGAAGCAGGCCATAAACTGTCATATATTGCCAGTAATGGGGCCGTTGCACATCGCCGGCGTCGAGCGACTCGCTGTATTGCTGCACTTCACAGAGTAAAGGCATGTGTATCTCAGTGAAGGCTACCAGGCTTTCCAGAAACTCCCCCAACTGCTCCAGATAAGGTACCCGTTCTTCAGCCATCTGGCGCATCCGCGCCAGTTGCTGATCCTGAAACTCCTTGAGCTGGGTATCCATAAGGGCCAGGCATAGCTCTCCCTTATTGGCAAAGTTCCGGTAGAGCGTTCCCTTCCCTACCGCCGCTTCCAGAGCCACATCCGCCATATTGACGGCCTCAACGCCATACTGTGCGAAGAGCCGTTCCGCCGTTTCCAACAAGCGCCGGCGGTTCTCAGCCGCGTCTCGTCGCCCAAAGCGGCTGGTTTCTGCTTCTATAATCGTGTTTGCAAGAGGTATCTGCTCATTCATAGTCGCTGGCCTCAAGTCGTTCGCCTGATCATTGCGCCACTCACAGCCACGCTCCAGGCAAACGACATTTTATCACAATGAGTAAAGGATGAGTGCTTGCACTTCCTTACGACCAATATTGTACCAGAAGTTGACAAACGGACCCAAGTCCGCTAAGATAGGATTAATGAAGCGGACCACAGTCCGTTTAGCCAGAGAAGTTCAGTAATGTAATTTTTTGTGAAAAGGAGATAAAGGAAATGAGTTGGAAAATCGATCCGGCCCACTCGCAAATTCAGTTTTCGGTACGCCATATGATGATTAGCACCGTTCGCGGTGAATTTGAATCTTTTGAAGGTACCATCGATTTCGATCAGAATAATCCTGAAAACAGCAAGGTCTATGTAGAAATCGACGCCAGCAGCATTAACACGCGCGAAAACGACCGCGATAACCACCTGCGCTCGGCAGACTTCTTCAACGTCGAGCAGCACCCCACCATCGTCTTTAAGAGCAAGCGCGTCGAGCCGACGAGCAAAAATAAGGGGCGCATCATTGGTGATCTGACCATAGTCGGTGTTACCAAGGAAGTAGTCGTTGACGTCGAATTGGAAGGTGTAGCCAAAAGCCCATGGGGTCAGACAGTTGCCGGCTTCAGCGGTTATGCAGAGCTAAACCGTAAGGACTGGGGACTGACCTGGAACCAGGCATTGGAAACCGGCGGTGTACTCGTCGGCGAGAAAATCAAGATCAACGTGGCAGTTGAGCTAATCAAGCAGGAAGAGGAAGAAGCAGAAGCTGCCGTAGCCTAAACAGATTGATTTTCCTTCCTTCAAAGAGCGCCCGCATCAGTTTGAACTCTGGTGCGGGCGCTTCTCTTTCCCCTACAATTGTCATGGCAACACCGCAAATAGTGTCACATCCGCTATAATACCTTTCTGTGACCAGCTTGTTTTCCTGCCAACTAGTGACTCTCCTGCTATAGTTAGGCCTTGATTTGTAAAAGTAGGGCACTTTGTGAATCATCAGGACCATTGCCGGCTAATTAAAGAAGGGATTCCCGCCCCCGGCGGCATCTGGGCTGATTTCGGCTCTGGCGCCGGCGCATTTACTCTGGCTCTGGCCGATCTAATCGGACGATCGGGCACGATTCACTCTATTGACAAAGACCGCCGGGCGCTAAGCGAGCAGGAGCGCCAGATGAAAGCGCGCTTTCCCCGCGTAACGCTTCATACACACGCCGTTGACTACACGAACGGCATCGACCTTCCTCTGCTGGATGGCCTTGTCATGGCCAATACTCTCCACTTCCATCAAGACAAAGAGGCCGTCGTCCGGCTCCTACGTAGTTACTTACGGCCAAATGGTCACTTCATCCTTGTCGAATACAATAGCGACCGGGGCAACCCCTGGGTTCCTCATCCGCTTTCATACGAAAGGTGGGTAACAGTGGCCCGCGACTGTGGACTCGTCGCGACCAGACTGCTCCACACCAGGCCCAGCCGCTTCATGGGGACAATCTACTCCGCCCTTAGCACCAACCCCCCTGTTGCAGATGGCTAAAGAGAAATTCTCCACCACCCCAGCACCCGAATTCAGGAGGCAGCATGACGATTCAAGGACTACATCACATCACACTGGTCTGCAGCGATGCACAACGCACAACCGACTTCTACACACAGGCGCTGGGTCTACGACTCGTGAAAAAAACCGTCAACTTTGATGATCCCGGTGCGTATCATCTCTACTTCGGAGATCGGGTGGGTGCTCCCGGCTCCGCCATCACCTTCTTCGAATGGCCCCATGCCGCGCATGGGCAGCCAGGTCTGGGCGGTACCCACCACTTCGCCCTGACAGTTGACGATTACGAGGGACTGCTCAAATGGAAACGCCGCCTCTCCGACCTTGGCATTCCCGTCCGCGGCCCTCTGGATCATTACTACTTCTCTACCATTACCTTTCAGGACCCCGATGGCACGATCCTGGAAATTGCGACCCGCGGCCCAGGCTGGACCCAGGACGAAGAACCGGACGCCATAGGCACTGAATTTCGCGAGCCGCCCCCAGATATACTCAGCAAGAACCGCGACCGCGCCCGTGTCGCCGCCGAGAGCTGGCCCGAGCCGGTGGAGGAAATTGACCAACACATGGCCCTGACCCAGGGCATGCACCACATCACGGCCATCGGCCGCGATCTGGAGCGCACACACGCCTTCTACGGAGAGCTGCTCGGAATGCGGCGTCTGAAGATGAGCGTCGACTATAACGACCCTGGCGCAGCCCAATGGTATTGGGGAACCGGCGATGGCGACCCAGGCACCATTGTCAGCTACGTCGAGCGCGATCCGCAGTATGAGCGCCGCGTGCGTATGGGCGTCGGACAGACGCACCACTTCGCGCTGGCCGTAGAGAACGAAGAAGTGCAGTTAGAATGGCGCCGACGCCTGATGGAAGCCGGTTATCGCGTGACGCCCGTGCTAGACCGCGTCTATTTCAAAAGTATTTATACGAACGACCCCGACGGGCACATTGTAGAGCTGGCAACCGTCGGCCCCGGCTTTCTCGTCGATGAGGAGGAGGAGAAGCTGGGACAGACGCTGCGACTGCCACCGTGGCTCGAGTCACGACGCAACGCCATTGAGGCCAGCCTGAAGCCGGTAACCACCGGCAAGACTCTTGCATAACCTCCTCTTTTCTGATTATCATGCCTCTTATCATCATGCTCATTAAGCAACATCAGAACCATTCCCATCAAATGCCAAAATTGGCCGAAACAGGATAAAGCAGATGCAACAAATTCACCAACAGCAACCCGTAAGAACGGCCGGCGCCAGCCTGCAAGAAGCGCGCGCGGCAATGGTTATGATCCACGGTCGTGGCGCCACCGCTCACGACATATTAACCCTCAGCCACGAGTTCAACCGGCCCCAATTCGCCTATCTTGCTCCCCAGGCGGCGAACAATACCTGGTACCCCTACAGCTTCCTGGCGCCCATCGAACAAAACCAGCCGTACCTTGATTCTGCGCTGGCCACCGTCGGCGGAATTCTGGCCCAGTTGCAAGAGAGCGGTTTTGCGGCGGAAAATATTATTTTGCTCGGTTTCTCGCAGGGCGCTTGCCTGGCATCTGAGTATGCCGCCCGCAATGCCCGGCGCTACGGGGGACTCGTCGCCCTCAGCGGCGGGTTGATCGGCCCACCGGGCACCCCGCGCAACTACGATGGCTCTTTCGACGGCACGCCTGTTTTCTTCGGCTGCAGCGACATCGATCCGCACATTCCTGTGGAGCGAGTTGAGGAAAGCGCCGAGGTTTTGCAGGGTATGGACGCCGACGTCACCACGCGCCTCTATCCTGGCATGGGCCATCTGGTTAATCAGGATGAAATCCACTTTGTGCAACAGTTAATGGACAGCCTGTTACAGAACAGCGAGGGAAATTAAAAAAGGAGACGGAAGCCCGGCAAGCCAGCGGGCGAAAACAATCATGGATAAATTACCAGACGAAACAAAAGTAGGCGTTGTCTCGCTGACTGTCGGCGACCTGCAACGCTCATTACGCTTCTATCAGGACGTCCTGGGCTTCACGCTGCGCTCCCAGAACAACGGCGTTGCCCGCCTGGGCACCGCGGCAGAAGAGCTGCTCATCCTCAACGAGCTGCCTGGCGCGCGCGCCGTTCGCGGCCATAGCGGCCTCTACCACTTCGCCATTCTCCTGCCCTCCCGCCGTGACCTGGCCCTTATCTTGCGCCAGCTGGCAGACACCAACACGCGGCTTCAGGGTGCATCCGACCACCTCGTCAGTGAAGCTCTCTACCTGGCAGATCCTGACGGCAACGGCATTGAAATCTACCGCGACCGCCCGCGCTCAGAGTGGCCCTACGCCAATGGCCAGGTACAGATGGCAACGGAACGGCTGGACATCTCTGATCTGCTCTCGCAAATCAGCAACGACGACCCCGACTGGACGACGCTGCCTGAAGGTACGTTCATCGGCCACATCCACCTGCACGTGGCCAACATCCCGCAGTCGGAACAGTTCTACCGCGATGTTCTGGGCCTGGATCTGATGGTGCGCTATGGCCCCAGTGCCAGCTTCCTTGCTGCTGGCGGCTACCACCACCACCTGGGCATCAACACCTGGGCCGGCCCCGGCGCGCCCCCTACACCAGAGGACGCAGCCGGCCTGCGCTGGTTCTCTTTCGACCTGCCCACGGAAGCCGCTCTGCAGGCGGCAGTAAAGCGGTTGCAAGAAGCAGGGGGCGAGACAGAGCAAGTGGACGATGGCGTTTTCGTGCGCGATCCCTCACAGAACAAGATACTGCTACGCGTAACCGCTCCTACAACCTGATTTCTTAGCTGACACACGCTGACTCATCCCAACTTGCATGACTGAACCACACACCCTACTGGCCATTTTTGCCCACCCTGATGATGAAGTTCTTGCCACGGGAGGAACATTGGCGCGCTACGCCGCCGAAGGTGTGCGCGTGGTGCTGGTCGTCGCCACCCGCGGCGAGGCCGGCGAAATAGTACGCCCGGGCATAGCCACGCCGGAAACGTTGCCCCAGGTTCGCGAAGAAGAAATGCGTTGCTCGGCCCGCACCCTGGGCATCGACGAGCTAATCTTCCTCGACTACCGCGACTCGGGCATGGCTGGCTCACCCGACAACGACCATCCAGACGCTTTCATCAATGCACCTGCACACGAGGTCGTCGAGCAACTGGTACGTATCATCCGCCGTGTTCGTCCCCACGTTGTGCTCACCTTCGAACCGTATGGCGGCTACGGCCATCCCGACCACATCGCCGCCAACCGCCATTCCCTGGCCGCTGCCGAAGCCGCCGGCAGCGAAGAGCGCTACCCGGACCAGGGCGACGTCTGGCAGGTCGGGCGCATCTTCTATCCCATGATTCCCGATAGCCTCTTCCGCGAAATGAAAGAGCGCGTCGCCGCGCACGGCGGCGATACGGCTGGCTATGACGAGCTTATCGAAGGGCGGCGCGACGCGCCGGGCGCCGTTTCAGATGACGATATTCACCTCGTACTCGATATCGCTCCCTACATTGAACAAAAGTGGCAATCCTGGAACTGTCACCGCACCCAGTTCGGCCCTGACAGCCGCTTTCGCCGTCTGCCTGATGAGGAGATGAAGGAGTTGCTGAGCAAAGAGTATTACACACTGGCCCGTCCCCGCCCACAAGGCCCGGTGGAGCTGGATAGTCTCTTTGCTGGGCTGCCATAGCCTCACCTCCCGACCCGTCAGGCCCCCAGCGACAGCGCCTCCGGGAACAGGCCCATCACCACCTGGTATAGCCCAAACAGCCCCAGAGCCACAGCAGAGAGCACAATCATTCCTCGCCGCACGCCGGGACCTAACTGCCCCACGGTGGCAAAGAGCACGATGACTGCAACAAGGCCACCGATGAGCATCCCGTAAAAACCGAGCAAGAAACTCAGCCCCTGCGCGACCGAGTTGCGCCACGCCTGCAACAACACCGGTCCCGCGACAAATGCCCAGAACAGATAGGGATTGGGATTGAGCAGGTTCATCAACGTCGCTTCCACCAGGCTCTGCTGCTGGGCGCCCCCTGCAACGGCAGCGGCTGCTTCATCCTCCTCCAGCCTGAGCGCGGGCAGGGAGCGATACGCCCGCCACGCCAGGTAAAGTAAAAACAGACCGCCTACCGTCTGCACGCCACGCAAAAACCACTCCGGCAACTGGGTCAAGAGCAAAATAGTCACCAGAATAATCGGCCCGTCGGAGAAGAGCGGGGCCAGCGCCGCCGGAAGCGTACGCCGCCAGCCATTTTTCATGGTCTGGGAGAGTAAATAGGCTTGAAAAGGGCCAGGCTGGGCTGCAGCGGGCAAACCCAGAACCAGGCCCTGTACTAAGTACAATATCATTTGTGATGGAAACCTCCACTAAGCAGAACCGATCATAGCGGAGGTCTCCATCCCAGCCAAGAAGTTCAGCCCAGCAGGAGGTGCATATCGCCAAATTCGTGCCATAGATAACGCTCTTGCAATGCTTCCTCATACGCCTGCCGCACGTGCTCAGCACCGGCCAACGCCTGCAGCATCGCCAGGTGGCTGGCGCGCGGCTCGTGCAGCCCGGTCAGCAACCCATCAACAACGCGCAGCCTCGTATCAGGCGTAATGATAAGGTTGGTCCACCCTTCGCCAGGATGCACCTGTCCCACGTCATCAGCCACTGTTTCCAGTGCGCGCACGACGGTCGTGCCCACAGCCACCACCCGCCTCCGCGCCGCCCGCACACTGTTCAGCGCCCTCGCCGTTGCAGCAGGCACCCGGTAAAACTCAGCATACGGTTTCTCATGCGCCTCCTGGCTGGCGACGCCTGTATGTAGCAACAGCGGTAAAACCTGTACGCCCTTAGCGACGAGCGCCGTAATTAGCTCAGGCGTAAAAGCACGCCCCGCCGATGGCATTTCGGCGCTGCCCGGTTCCGTGGTGTATACCGTCTGGTAATACGCCAGGGGCCACGCCTCCCGCACATAGTTGTAGCGGATTGGCTGTCCATGCTGCGCCAGATAGTCGTCAACCTTCTCCGGCAACGACAGCGTCGCCACCCATAACCGCTTTCCTTCACCATAAGGGTGATGCAGCGCCACACACCCTCCGTCCGGCAACAGCAGCGTCTCACCCACTTCACCGTTGAAAAAAGGCTCATGCTTGCGCCCGACCGGTCGCCGCAGCTCCACCAGCCACAGGCCGGCAGGTAGTTCTATCGATAGGTGCAGCCGCAAAGACATGCCATTACTGCGCGTGGCAGGGAGCGCCGCCGGTCGTGTGGCGCTGGTGTTGATGACCAGCGCGTCACCCGCTTTCAGAAACGACGCCAGCTCGCGAAAATGGCTGTGCAGCACTTTACCCTCCGCCACCAGCGAAACCAGTAGGCGCACGTCATCGCGCCCCGAGCCACGCACCTCAGCCGGTTCAGAGGCTTCAAGCGCAGAGGGCAGCTCGAAGTGGAATACAGCGGCAGCTTCAACTCCTCTGGCCATTGTCATACCTACCTCTTCAGCCAAATCAAGGGCAATGTGGGCCATCAGGGCGCCTCCGCTTGCAGTTGTCGCGCCTCATAGCGCCCGCTGGGCAACTCCCCTTCCAGAAGGGCCAGGAAACCGGGAACGCTGGCCTCGGGCAGTGGCCGATCGCTAATATCCTCGCCGGGGAACGCGGCCTGCTGCATGGCAGTGCGCATGTCGCCCGGATCCACCCAATAGACGCGCCACTCAGGATTCTCGGCCGCCAGAATGGCCGACAGATGTTCCAAAGCCGCCTTGGCCGAACCATAGCCGCCCCAGCCGGGGTACGCTTCCACACCGGCGTCGCTGGTCACATTGATGATGCGCGGTTCTGGTTTCAGAACATGGCGCACCGCCTGAATCACGCCCAACGGCGCCACCACGTTCACCTCATACAGTTGTTGTAATATCTCCAACGGATAGTCGAGTAGCTCCGGTTGCGGGCTGGGTCCCAGCATACCGGCATTATTAATCACAGCATCAAGGCCGCCCAGAGCGCGCCCGGCCACAGCCAGCGCCCGCCGGTGTGCTGCATCGCTCACATCGCCGGCCACAGCAGCCACTTCCGTATGCTGATCCAGCTCGCACGCTACCTCTTCTAATGCGTCCTTGGTACGTGCATCAATCACCAGTTGCCAGCCGCGTTGCGCCAATGCGCGCGCCAGGGCCAGCCCCAGGCCACGTGAGGCCCCCGTAATCAGTGCTGTTCGCGTCTCAGACATTGCTTTCCTCCTTCGTCTGTGTCATAGTTAAAACAGGCTTAAAATCATGGACATCTAATTGCATGAAACTGGCCAGATCGTAGCCTTCAGGGCCTGGCCGGACACCGCGCGACGGGTCAGTAAGGCGCCCGGATTTTGGACAGGGGCCGGGCCTGTACCAAGGAACAGGCCTGTTCTCTGGTAGAGCTTTGTTGCACTCCGCCACGGCAGACGAAATATGCAAGCAATTCTTGTTACTCGAGATCAGGACGAACGAGAGATCCTTTCTTTTGTGCTACGCCACGCCGGCCTCGCCGTAGCCTCCACACAGGAACTGCACCGCGTGGCCAGCAACTGGCTGGAGCGCCCGGCCGACATCATCATCGTCTCTGTCAGCGATAGTTGTGGGCTGGAAGAGGCCATCGAGTCAGTGCGCGAGGTGACGCAGGTGCCACTGGTCATCATCACCGAACACCCTGAAGAACGCCAGCTCTGCTCTCTGCTACAGGCCGGCGCTGACCTCGTTCTTTCCCGACCGGTCTCTCCCCGCATCCTGGCTCAATACACGCGCACCTTGCTGCGGCGCGCCGGCAGCGTGCCCGCCTTCGTGCTGCCCGAGCTGGACCTCAAGGCCATCAAACTCGACCCCGCCACACGCACTGTGACCGTCGCCGAGCGCGAGCCGCAGCGCCTGACCCAGCTAGAATTCCGCCTGCTCTATGTGCTGATGATTAACCGCGAGCACGTTGTGCCCACCGACATCATTATCGAGCGCGTCTGGGGCTATACGGGCGAAGGCAATCGCGATCTCGTGCGTGGCCTGATCAGCCGCCTGCGCCGCAAAGTGGAGCTGAACCCGGACACGCCGCAATTCATTCACACCGTCCCCGGCACCGGCTATCTCTTCGCTCTGGAACCCCCGCTCCCCTCCTCATAAGACCACTTTTCACAGTTCTGCCAGAAAAAGCTGGTCATTGATACGAATTTTCGACACCCTTTACACTACTTTTCTACACCTCAGGTGTAAAGTAGGCGCTAGCTTAAAAAGCTTCACCTTTTTGAGGAGAGATTAAGATGGCAAAAAGTAGTATCAAGAGCATCAGCGCCTGCCCAGACTGCAACGCTGAAATCCGTTTCCGCAAAACCCCGCATCTGGGGCAGATCGTCACCTGCCACAACTGCCAGACCAGTCTGGAAGTGGTGCGCCGTAATCCGCTGGAGCTTGATTGGGCATTCCAGGATCCATTCGATGAGGATGATGAAGATTACGAAGACTGGGATGACGATTACGACGAGGACGATTACGACGAATATGATGATTACGACGAGTGGGACGAAGAAGATTACTAAGCCTACCGTCTAAAACCTGATATGGTTTACCCCGGACCGCTCCTGTAGCGGTCTTTTTCGTTCCCACGCCAAAGATAGTACACAGGCCATCGTTACGTACGAAGTTGGCACAAAAAAAGAAGAGCCTCTTATCCTGCACGATAAGAGGCCCTTGCAGAGGATGATGCAGACGCGGACAAAATCTGTGTTATCCGTCCGCGCTTATTTATCTATTTATTTGCGCCGCAAGAACGCCGGAATATCAAGGTTGTTCGGTGAGAATTTCGCCTGTTCTGCTTCCTTCTTTTCCGCCCCTGCGTCCACAGTTGCCGCCTGTGGCGGCGCGCTACTGCTTCGGGAGACGGGCGGGCCAGTGGCCGAGCTGGTAGAAGAACCGTAGCGGTCCTGTAACATCTGCCGCCGCGAGGGAAGGGAGCGCTCGAAGCCGGTGGCAATGACCGTAATGCGGATTTCGTCGCCCATTGCTTCGTCCACAACCGCACCGAAAATGAGGTTCGCATCCGGATGCGCCGTCTCGCGGATGATGGCCGCCGCCTGGTTGACCTCATAGAGGCTCAGGTTCGGGCCGCCGGTAATGTTGAACAGAATGCCCTGCGCGCCGTCGATGGTCACATCCAGCAGACGGGAGCTAATCGCCTGTTCGGCCGCAATACGGGCGCGATCATCACCGTCACTTATGCCCACCGCCATGAGCGCTTCGCCGCCCTCAGACATAATGGCCCGCACGTCGGCAAAGTCCAGGTTAATCAAACCGGGCACCGTAATCAGTTCGCTGATGCCCTGAATGCCCTGTCGCAAAACGTCGTCGGCCATACGGAACGACTCTGTCAGCGAAACCCGCCTGTCGGTCAGCTCCAAGAGCCGGTCATTGGGAATCACAATCAGGGTATCGACGTGTTCTTTGAGCTGCTCCAACCCTTCCTCAGCCACCTTTCCTCGCTTGCTGCCTTCAAAGAGGAATGGTTTGGTCACCACGCCAATCGTCAGCGCGCCATGCTCACGAGCCACCCTGGCCAGAATCGGCGCGGCCCCAGTGCCGGTGCCGCCCCCCATACCGGCTGTCACAAAGACCATGTCCGATCCTTTCAAGAGTTCGTGCAGGTCATCTGTTGACTCCGAAGCTGCTTTCCGGCCCTGTTCCGGGTCGCCGCCGGCGCCCAAACCACGCGTCGACTTCTCCCCAATGCGTACCCGCGTTGGTGCATTTGAGAGTAACAACGCCTGCGAATCGGTGTTCACGGCGATGAAATCAACTCCGCTCACACCCGCTTCAATCATGCGGTTGACGGCGTTGCTCCCGCCGCCACCCACACCCACAACGCGGATACGGGCAAAGTTTTCTAGCTCCGGTGCTCGTTGCATATTCCTACCCTCACTGAGTTAAGCTGGCCAAAAGTAAACGATTCCTGGCAATCAGGCCAGAGCGCCAGGATATAGCTGCACACCCAGGCTTATAGCAAGGTAGCCTTATTACCTGGTCTTGGATCGTAACGACTGGCGAACTGCTCTAACGTACCTTTCTCGACGAGCCACTTATTGCCGAATTTGATGGCAGGCAACTTTCCCTGCCGGATCAGGCGCCGCACTGATTCCGGGTGGATATTTAGCCGTTCGCTAACCTCGTCAACCCCGGCGTAGCTTTCCAACAAATCTTCCTTAGTCATAATCTCACGGATATGCGGGATATTACAACAATTGCTGGATTGAAAGGTACAATAAAACAGGAGATATGTCAAGTAGGAGGGAGGTCTC
>CAZRTM010000004.1:66185-82284 GCA_964602995.1 uncultured Ardenticatenaceae bacterium | reverse complement strand
TGGCCGCGGACGGTGATGAGATCTGGGTGGCAACCGGCGTCTACACCCCTGGCGCGGACGTAGGAGACAGCTTTAACATCCCTGCCGGTGTGGCTATCTACGGTGGTTTTACCGGTGACGAGTTGGAACGCGACCAGCGCAATTGGGAGACCAACCTCACCGTGCTCAGCGGCGACATTGACGGCAATGACAGGGTCGACGGCCGTGGCGTAGTCACTGAGACTGCTGGTATCCAGGGCGCCAATGCCAATCACGTGGTATTGCTGGACGGTACCGTCACACCCATTAGCGCCAGCACCCGTCTGGATGGAGTGATCATCACCGCCGGGCAGGCCAACGGCGAGGGCTTTATCGGTAATGGAGGCGGTGGCCTATTTTGCAATGCCCGCGGCCTTGCCGCCGAGTGCAGTCCCACGTTAACCAACATCACTTTTGTTGGCAACTTCGCGGAGGGAAGCGGTGGTGCTGTGGTTAATGATGGCGAAACTGGTATCAGCAGCCCCATGTTGACCAACGTCACCTTTATTCGCAATTCATCAAATGATAACGGCGGGGCCATGTACAACTATGGCTGGAGCGGCGAGAGCAACCCCACGTTAACTAACGTGACGTTTTCCGGCAACTGGGCAGGGCATTCGGGTGGAGCAATGGCCAACAATGGCACGAATGGCGAAAGCAGCCCCACGTTAACTAACGTGACGTTTTCCGGCAACTGGGCAGGGAATTTGGGTGGAGCAATGACCAACAATGGCACGAATGGCGAGAGCAGCCCCACGTTAACTAACGTGACGTTTTCCGGCAACTGGACACCGCTTTTGGGTGGAGCAATGACCAATGTATCATTTCCATCTGGTAACAGCAGCCCGTCAGTGACCAACGCCACCTTCAGTGGCAACTCTGCGAAAGAGGGTGGAGCTATGTACAACCTTGGCAGCAGCAGCCCAATACTAACCAACGTTACCTTCGCTGGTAACTGGGCAGATGTCGTAGGTGGGGCCATAGCCAGTGGCAGCACCTCGGGAGAACATGGCCCTACGTTGCGCAATGTCATCTTGTGGGATAACAGCACTGGCGGTTCAGGCAAAGTGATAGCCAACAACGGCACCATGACCACCATCGCCCATAGCCTGGTGCAGGGCGGCTGGAATGGCAGCGGCGTGATCGACGGCGGCGGCAACATCGAGGCCGACCCGCTGTTCGTCACCTCTGTAGACTCAGGCGACGCCCCCACCATCGACGGGGATTTACGGCTGCGAGGGGGCTCGCCGGCTATCGACGCCGGGAGCAACGATGCTGTGCCTGCCGGACTGGTTATCGACCTGGAGGGTAATCCGCGCATCCACGATGGAGACAACGACGGTGTGCTGACCGTTGACATGGGAGCCTACGAGTTTATGTCGCCGCTCATCAGCGTGGAGCTGGCTCCGGCCAGCGTGGTTGAGGACAGCGGCGAGGCTATAACGGCCATTTTCACGCGCACGGTGAATACGGCCGGCGTGCTCACTGTTACGTTCAGTGTGGGCGGCTCTGCGACACCTGAAACTGATTACACTCAATCTGGCGCCGCCAGCTTCGACGGCAGTAGTGGATCGATCACCTTCGGCGATGGTGTGATTACGAGGACAATGCGCATCATACCCACGCTGGACTTCATTGTTGAGCCGGACGAAACAGTCGCCATCACTGTGAGCGCCAGCAGCAGCTACAGCCTGAGCGTGCCCTCCTCGGTGACGGGTGTGATCATCGACGACGACAGCGCCGGTGTTATCGTAGACCCTACTGACGGCCTGACTACCACGGAGAGTGGTGGCACAGCTACCTTCAGCGTCTCGCTGCAAAGCGAGCCAACGGGCACGGTGACTGTGACATTGGCCAGTGATGATCTAACTGAAGGTACAGTCAATCCCTCGGCATTGACGTTTAATGCGACCAATTGGAACGTTGCACAGACCGTTACCGTCAGTGGTGTAGATGACAATGTCGTTGACGGCGATATCGCCTATACCATCGAAACGGCTGTCAGTAGCGACGATGCTTTCTACGATGGCATTGAAGCAGACGACGTCAGCATCACGAATCTGGACGATGATGGTGCTGGCGTTACCATCATGCCCAGCAGTACGCTGACGACAACGGAGAGTGGCGGCACTGCCACCTTCGATGTGGTTCTCCAAAGCGAGCCAGCAGGTACTGTGACGGTAACATTGACCAGCAGCGACCCCACGGAGGGCACTGTCAGCCCCGCGACTCTGACCTTTGACGGCGCAAACTGGAACGTGGCCCAGACCATCACGGTTACCGGCGTGGATGACGATGTGGATGACGGTCATGTTCCCTATACCATCCAGATTCACGTTAGCAGCGATGCTCCTGACTATGAGGGCATTGCGGCTCCTGATGTCCAGCTCGTTAATCTTAATGACGACTACTACCTCTTCCTGCCCCTCATCTTTGGCCCACTGCCTGGCCTGCCTGATCTGGTAGTGGATGAGCTGACTGTCAGTGGTGATGGGGTCACCGTCGTCATTGCTAACGTGGGCGAGAGGGCGGTGGTTGACCCCTTCTGGGTAGACGTCTACATCGACCCCAGCCCTGCGCCAAAAGCACCCAACCAGATCTGGCCCCTGGTTGCGGAGGAAGGGCTGGCATGGGGCATCACAGATGATGCGCTACCGCTGCAGCCAGGCGCGAGCCTGATCCTGACTATTGGCGACGCCTATTATGTGCCTGATGCCAGCAGTTTCAGTGGCGTGATTGTCGCCGGCACACCGCTCTACGCCCAGGTCGATTCGGCGCACATGGGTACTGACCACGGTGCGGTGCTGGAGGCGCATGAAGCGGATGGCGCGCCTTACAATAACGTCGTTGGACCGGTCGCGCCTGCTGCTACGGTGAATGTAGAACTGACGACGCCGGAGGCGGTTAAGGGAGGCGAGAACAGCCAGCTGCCACAGCGCCGGTAACCGGCCGGCAAAAGCACAAAGTGAGCGCATAAATGTGAGCCGCTTAGCTTGCTCTCATATCCGATTCTGTTAGAATCCGAAATCCGTTCTCGTTGTCATCGTACAGGGCATGTGCTATAAATGAGACGAATTTCACAAACGCCTCTTTTAAGGAGAACTTTGCGTGCTAGCTGACTGGCAATTCATCGGCATTTTTCTGGCGCTGTCACCGATATTCCCGGCAGCGCCAGTGATTGCAAACTGGCTGTTAGGGCCCAAAAAACCCAACCCCCTTAAGCAACAGACGTATGAGTGTGGCGTCGAAACGGTTGGCGACACCTGGATCCAGTTTAAGGTTCAGTACTATATTTACGCTCTGGTGTTCGTCATCTTCGACATAGAGGCTGTTTTCCTCTTTCCCATTGCCGCCGCCTATGGGCAACTTGGTCTGTTCGCTGCCTTCGAAGTTGTACTCTTTGTAGTGATCCTGACCGTGGGCCTGGGGTATGCATGGGTGCGCGGGGCGCTGGAATGGACCTAACCAATTCTTTGATCGACACCGTCTATTTCCGCCTGGCGAGAATGAGCCGAGACACGGAGTATCCTAGATGAGTTTTAATATTGGCGAGTTTCTCCTCAGTCTGGTTAGCCTGACCGTCTTCGACTATTTGAGGATGATCTGGGCCGACAACATGGCCCCAGGCACGATTGAGGTCATTCTGGATGTCATTGGCGTCGTAACGGTATCAACATTTGGCCTGCTGATCGTTCTGTTTCTGATTTGGCTGGAACGGAAAGTGGTGGCCCGCATCCAGGACCGTATCGGCCCGAACCGGGTTGGCGGTCGCTGGGGGTTGTTGCAGACTGTTGCTGACGTCTTGAAACTGTTAACGAAAGAGGCATTGATGCCTGCGGGCGCCGACTGGCTTGCCTACAACCTGGCGCCGTTCCTTACGGTTATGGCGGCGCTGCTGATGTGGGCTGTGTTACCTTTTGCGCCCGGTGTAATAGGCGTTGACCTCAACATCGGGCTTTTTTATGTCCTGGCCGTGAGTTCAGCATCGGTCGTGGTGTTACTTCTGGCAGGCTGGGGCTCCAATAATAAGTATGCCCTGCTTGGCGCTTTCCGTGCTGTGGCCCAGTTGGTCAGCTATGAAGTGCCAATGGTCATTTCATTGCTGATTCCCATTCTGCTGGCCCGCTCCATGTATATGCAGGAGCTAGTCAGGGCACAGAGCATTCCCTTCTTGCTTGTGGCGCCGCTGTCAGCCATTATCTTCTTCATTTCAGCGCTGGCGGAAACAGGCCGTACGCCGTTCGACTTGCTGGAAGCTGAATCGGAGATTGTTGCCGGCTTCCACGTGGAATATACGGGTATGCGCTTCGGCATGTTCTTCCTTGCCGAGTTCCTGAACACCCTGTTCATGTCCGGTCTTTTTGCCACCGTCTATCTTGGTGGCTGGCGTTTCTTTGGCCTGGAGCAGCTTGAAACCGTTGGTCGCCTGCTGGGCATGATCGCCTTCTTCATCAAGATGTTCATCATGTACTTCGTGTTCATCTGGGTGCGTGGAACGCTGCCCCGTGTGCGCGTTGACCAGATGATGAACCTGAACTGGAAGTTCCTGGTGCCGCTTTCTCTGGTTCTTTTGCTGGTGGTGGCCGTTGTCGATAAGCTGATTCCGGCGGACGCAGGCGTTATCTATCGCGCCGGTGTCCAGCTGGTGTCGAATGTGGTCATTGGCGTCGGCGCCCTGGAATTACTACGGCGCAGGGCATCGCGTGAGCGGGCGGCCTTTGAGGCCCGGCTAGCGCGCACGACAGCAGCCCCTGAAGAGCTGGTGACAGAAGTCGCGCACTGATATTGGAGAGATCATGACGCAACAGATCATATTTATTCTGATTAGTTTGCTAACCCTGCTTATGGGTTGGGTCGTGGTCACGAACCGCAACCTTTTCCATGCAGCGCTGGCGCTGATGGGAAGCTTCCTGGGCGTGGCCGGTCTCTACGTTCTGCTTGAAGCGGGCTTCCTGGCAGCGGCTCAATTACTGGTTTACATTGGCGCCATTTCAATCCTTCTCATCTTTGCCATCATGATGACGCGGCGTCTGATGCAGACGACGGAGACCCCATTTAACAACCAGTGGGCGATAGGCGGCGTCACTGCCCTCATCGTCTTTGCTGTGATCACTTTCGTGATCTTGAGGGTCTTCCCCCTGCGCCCGGGAAATGCACCTTATGCCACAGCGCCTGAGGTGCCCGCATCCGT
Source organism: uncultured Ardenticatenaceae bacterium (assembly GCA_964602995.1). Classification (GTDB taxonomy): domain Bacteria; phylum Chloroflexota; class Anaerolineae; order Promineifilales; family Promineifilaceae; genus JAAYYY01. The sequence goes on along the minus strand of CAZRTM010000004.1, from coordinate 77,075 downwards.
CTTAGAGGCAAGTGTCGAGATGCTGGGGGTGGCGCTTGTATCGGTTGATCGCTATGTCTTGCCTTTTGAGCTGGCATCGGTCTTGCTCCTGGCAGCGCTGATAGGAGCAATTGTCATTGCCTGGCCTGAGAGAAAAGAATGATTCCTTTATCCTGGTATTTAATCGTCTCTGCCGCTCTCTTTACGATTGGTCTTTATGGTGTGGTGGCCCGGCGCAATGCTGTGGCCATTTTGATGGCGGTAGAATTGATGCTCAACGCTGTCAACATTAATCTGCTGGCCTTCTGGCGCTACCGCACCCCAGGGGACCCGGTTGGGCTGGCCTGGGCAATCTTTGTGCTGGCGCTGGCTGCTGCTGAAGCAGCCGTCGGTCTGGCCCTGATCATTTCCATCTACCGTGAGCGTGACTCGGTTATTGCTGACGAACTGGATACTTTGAAGTACTAGAGATTGGAGATGAGAGATTGTGCCTGTTCATAGCACTCTCCATTCTACATCGTCCAATTTCGGTAATAGGTAGACTTCATGCCTAAAGAAACACTAACATTGCTAACCTGGTTGATTCCCGCCGGTCCATTGCTTGCCTTTTTTCTGATTACCCTGTTCTTCAGGCGGAATAAGACGGTAAGCTGGCTTCTGGCCTGGCTGGGCATTTTCACCTCTTTGGTCCTGGGTTGGACCGTGGCGCTGTCGGTCTTCTTTGACGGCATTGGCCGTATCGAACAATTGGCAGAGCAACCCACTGTTATCGCCAGCGCCGTCGCCTGGTTGCCTTTTGGTGAATTTTCCAATTGGTTGCGTATGGGTGTTGCCGTCGATCCGTTGACAGCGGTCATGCTATTCATGGTGCCTTTTGCCACATCGATGATTATGGTCTATAGCGTCGGTTATCATCGTTGGGGCCTTGGGATGGAGGATCATGCCGTGGTTGGTGCGCCCAGCCACGCGGGCGTCGAGCCGCTCTTCTCGCGCTTTTTCGCCTTTATGTCCCTCTTCGGCGGTGCCATGCTGGCGTTGGTGGTGGCCGATAACCTCCTTCTCCTGTTCATGGGCTGGGAGGTGATGGGTCTCTGTTCATACCTGCTAATTGGTTTCTGGTACGCCCGAGAATATGACGACCCCAAGGCTATACCGCCGCGCAAGGCTGCTATCAAGGCGTTTATGACCACACGTGTCGCCGACGTGGTGATGCTCCTGGGTATCGTCTTCTTCTATAAGACGTTCGGCACCCTGAATTTCAGCGAAGCACTTACAGCCGACAGCCTGGTTACGGCCGTGGAAGCCGTTGGCTTCACAGGCCTCGGCGTTATGGCCCTGATGCTCTTCACCGGTACGGTTGGTAAGTCGGCCCAATGGCCATTGCACACCTGGCTGCCGGACGCCATGGAAGGCCCCACGCCGGTCAGTGCTGTCATTCACGCGGCAGCAATGGTTTCCGCCGGTGTCTATTTGATTATCCGCATCTTCCCACTGATTGCGACGGCGATGGAAGGAATGCCCGCTGTGGGGCTGATTATCGGCGGTATTGGCGCCTTTACGGCGCTGATGGCGGCGACGATTGCTGTGGCTCAGAACGACGTTAAGAAAGTACTGGCCTATTCGACCATTTCGCAGTTGGGCTTCATGGTGGCGGCTGTGGGCATTGGCGCCTACGTGGCTGCCGCTTTCCACCTCATTGCGCACGCCTTCTTCAAGGCGCTGCTCTTCCTGGGTTCAGGCTCCATCATTCATGGCATGGAGCATGGCGCGAACGTGGTGCATGATCACCACACAGACCCTCAAGATATGATGAACATGGGCGGCCTGCGCCATAAGATGCCCATCACCTTCTGGACATTCGTCATTGGCGGCTTCGCGCTGGCCGGATTCCCCTTTATCACAGCCGGTTTCTGGTCGAAGGATGAAATTTTGGCCGAAGCGCTGTACCTGGGCACGCACGGAGAAACGTTTGCCCTGATTGTGTTCATTGTGCTGGCGGTTGCCGCCTTCCTGACCGCGTTCTACACTGCGCGCCAGATTTCGCTGACGTTCCTGGGCCAGCCGCGCACGCCGCTGGCGGAAAACGCTCATGAGAGCAATTCCTTCATGACCGTGCCGCTGATGGCATTGGCTTTCTTTGCCGTAACCTTCGGCTGGATTGGTATCCCCGACAACTTCCTGGGCACGGACGGTATCTTCTATAACTATTTCCATCACTTCACGGGGGCTACAATTGAAAGCACCCTGCATGGGCTGAATGAACTGGGTATCGCAGTGCACGAGATTGCGACGTTACCTTTCAGTTTTGTGCCCCTGCTGACTTCCATCGTCGTGGCTCTCGGTGGTCTGTTCCTCGGCTGGTGGGTATATGGTCGCGCTCCATTGGAGAAGGGCGAAGAAGACCCACTGGTGCGCCCGCTTGGCCCCGCCTACAGCTTCCTGGCGAACAAGTGGTACTGGGATGAGCTTTATGACCTGGCGCTTGTGCGGCCTGTGGAGTGGTTCTCGGACACCGTTGTTTACCAGTGGATAGACAAGGGGCTGATCGATGGGACGTTGCATCTGGTCGCGCGCTCCGTCTATCGCCTGGGCCAATACTTCAAGCGCTTCGAGGAAGTGGTCATCAGCGGCGGCGTGGATCGCATCAAAGATGGCTTCCTGGAACTGTCGCGTGAGTTCCGCACCATTCAGACCGGGAAGATGCAAGAGTACATACTGGTATCGGCCGGGATTGCTTCTGTGCTGGCCATTCTGATTCTGGCGATTAACTACGGCTGGCTAAGCGGCATCTTTGGCCTGCTCGGCATCAACTAGCTCCTGGAGTGGAGTATCTATGGATTTCCTGCAAGACAATCTTCTAACGCTTGTCATTTTCTTTCCTGCCCTGGCAGCTCTCTTCATCTATCTGCTACCGCGTGACGAAGAGAACCTGATCCGGCGTCTAAGCTTTGTGCTGAGCCTGGTGCCGCTGGTGCTGACGCTGGTGATGTGGTTTGGCTATGATCGGGTCGATGCCGGCATTCAGTTTGAGACACAGGCAGAATGGTTCCCGATGATTGGCGCCAGTTATCACATTGGCGTCGATGGCATCAGCCTGCCGCTCATTTTGCTGACGGCCATTCTGACCCCGCTTGCTATTCTGGCCTCCTTTAATATCGAGGACAGAGTGAAGATGTTTATGGTCCTTTTCCTGGCCCTGGAGACGGGGATGATAGGGCTTTTTGCTGCGCTGGACCTGATCATCTTCTTCGTTTTCTGGGAAATTGGCCTGGTGCCGATGTATTTCCTGATCCGGCTGTGGGGCGGCAAGGATCGCGCCTATGCCTCGTTCAAATTCTTTATCTACACGATGGCGGGTAGTCTTGGCCTGCTGCTCTCGATTCAGCTGATCGGTCTGGCGGCAGGGACGTTCGACATTCCCGAGCTGATGACTCTATGGGTCAACCTGGATGCTCCCACGTTACCCGTTTCTGGATTGCCGACCGCTCTGGTGAAGAGTGTGGCCTATATCCTGTTTGTCATCGCCTTCGCCATTAAAGTACCGATCTGGCCCTTCCATACCTGGCTGCCCGACGCCCATACCGAGGCGCCGACGGCCGGCTCGATGGTTCTGGCCGGTGTGCTGCTGAAGCTGGGCGCTTATGGGTTCATCCGCCTGGTGGTGCCGCTGTTCCCCGAACAGGCCTATCTGACGGCCGGGTTGCTGGCGGTCCTCGGTATGTTGAGTATCATCTTCGGCGGTTTTGCTGCCTATGCTCAGTGGGATTTCAAGCGGCTGGTGGCTTACTCGTCCATCAATCACATGGGTTTCGTGGTGCTGGGCATTGCTGTGATGGCCTACGTTTATGGCGCGGCCTATACGCTGGGTGCGCCGACAGCAGGGCTGGTCGGAGACGCTATCATGGCTACCAACGGCGCCGTGTTCCAGATGTTCAACCACGGCCTCTCATCAGCCGGCATGTTCTTCCTGGTGGGCATCGTCTATGAGCGGACCCACACGCGAGATTTGAAGAAATATGGTGGGATCTGGTCTGCGCTTCCTATCTATGGCGGCATTCTGATCTTCACCAGCATGGCCTCGCTCGGTCTGCCCGGTTTGAACGGCTTTGTGAGCGAGTTCATGATTGTGCGCGGCGCCTGGAATATCTTCACTATTCAGGTGGCGCTCTCGATGATTGGCCTGATTATGACCGGCGCCTACATCCTGAAAGGGATTGGACAGACATTGCACGGTCCTCTGCTGCCGGAGTGGGCTGACCTGAAAGATATGACCCTGCGCGAGCATCTGGTAATCTGGCCGCTTATGGCCCTGATGCTGAGCCTGGGATTGTGGCCACAGTGGATCGTGGTCTTCATTAACGACACCGTAACCAAGTTGTTTAGCTGACGAAGTAGGAAACGTTCATGGAGAATTTTCCGTTTCTCTCGGTAATAACGTTGTCGCCAATCGCGATAGCCCTGATCATCCTTCTTCTTCCAGAAGAGCGGAAGGAGAACGCGCGGATGCTGGGTCTGGCGGCGATGATTATCGGGTTGATTTTGGCCGCTTACACCTACGTGGCCTATTACCAAAATCTCCCGGCTGCAGGCGCTTCCTGGCGCGATGCGTTGATGTTCGTCGAGGAGCGCAGTTGGATACCTGGCATCGGCATCAATTTCATATTGGGCGTCGATGGCCTTAGTGTGACCCTGGTGCTTCTGAATGCCATTGTGGGATTGGGCGGCGTGCTCATCTCCTGGAGCATTGAAGACCGGCCACGCGAGTTCTTCGCCTTCTTTATGTTGTTGGTTGCCGGCGTTCACGGCGTATTTGTGGCTATAGACGGCTTCCTGCTCTTCTTCTTCTATGAGCTGGCCGTGCTGCCCATGTACGTCATGATTGTCATCTGGGGTTGGGAGAAGACCCGCGAATACGCGGCGATGAAGCTGACGCTCTATCTGCTAATCGGCAGTTTCATCGCACTGATTCCCTTCCTGGTGCTTTACTTCAACCTGCCAGATATGGGTCAGGAGCTGACCTTTGACTTGCGTGTGTGGGCCGAAACGGATTTTCCACGCACGTTGCAGTTGTGGACATTCCTGCCCATTTTCCTGGGTTTTGGTGTGTTGGCCGGTCTGTGGCCCTTCCATAACTGGTCGCCAGATGGCCACGTTGCGGCGCCCACAGCTGTTTCTATGATTCACGCCGGTGTGCTGATGAAGCTAGGCGCTTACGCCGCCATGCGTGTGGGCATCCACCTGCTGCCGGAGGGCGCTGTGTACTGGCTACCGCTGATCATCGTCTTCACCGTGATCAACGTCATCTACGGCTCTCTCATCGCCATGCGCCAGCAAGACTTGAAGTATCTCATTGGTTACTCCAGTGTGAGCCATATGGGCCTGGTCTCAATGGGCTTTGCGGCCATGAACGTGCTGGGCTTTACCGGCGCTGGAATTCAGATGGTCAGCCACGGTATCATGACGGCGCTCTTCTTTGCCGTCGTGGGTATGATTTATGACCGCGCGCACACCCGAAATATGGGCGATCTGAGCGGCATGGTGAAAGCAATGCCGGCGACCATGATTGCCTTTACCATCGGTGGTCTGGTCTCGATGGGTATGCCGGGTCTCTCCGGTTTCATCGCAGAATTCCCCATCTTCCTCGGTGTCTGGGCCGGCGGCACCTTGCATCTAGATGAGGTGGCTCTGGGTCTGAACCCAGCGTCGTTCTATCCAATCATTGCCATCCTTTCGGTGCTGGGCATCATCATCACTGCTGCTTACATTTTGCGCGCAATTGGCTCTGTCTTTCTGGGTGACTATGAAGGTGAAAAGTGGCACGATATGCGCCCCTTGCTGGGGATTGACATGGTCGCTCTGATTGGCTTTTCGGTCATTCTGATTGTAATCGGGGTCTTCCCCTCGGTAATTGCCCCTGTGGTGCAGGCTGGTGTGGAACCGGTCGTAGCTCGGCTGGATGGAGTGCAACAGGCCAGTTCTGTATTGATGACGGTACAAACCACGGCCATTGATCTCTTCAACTGGCTGGGAGGTGCTTAGTGACTCCCCAGAATTTACTACCTACGCTACCTGAAGTCCTGGCCATCGTTCCGGAGCTTTCGCTTATTGTTCTGCTCATCGCGGTCCTGGCTTATGACCGCATGTTGAGACCAGCGGAGCGACGGCGCGTTGGCCTGCTGACAGCCTGGGGTAGCCTTGCCATCTTACTGCTGACAGTTGGTATCTGGATTTTTGCCGGCGAACCGAACATAGAACGTAGCCTCCCGGAGTCGTTGCTCTGGGGCGGCATGATCCGTCATGACCTTGTGACGCTGGTCTTCCGCGTGATGTTCCTGATTGCCCTGATGGTGGTCAGCCTCATTTCGCTGGACGTCCCGGCTCTGCAACGGGGCGAGTATTTCGCCTTGCTCGTGGCTTCTACCATTGGCTTCAGCCTGATGGCTGCGGGCACGGACTTGATTCTGCTGTTCCTGGCCATTGAGACGGCTACTATTCCGCTCTACTTGCTGACGGGATTCCTGACGGACGAACGCCGCTCGACAGAGGCAGGGATCAAGTATTTCATCTACGGCGCCTTCGCCTCGGCCGTGATGCTCTATGGGATGAGCCTGCTTTATGGTATTGTGGGCCAGACCAATATTTATATTATTGGGAACCAGGTGCTTGGAGCAGGGGAACTGCCGGCGGAAATTACCGGGATATTCCTGCTGGCGACGGTGATGATCCTTACCGGATTCGGTTTCAAGGTTTCCATGGTGCCCTTCCACTTTTGGACGCCAGATGTCTACGAAGGGGCGCCATCGTCGGTTACGGCCTTCATCTCAACAGCTTCTAAGGCAGCGGGCTTTGCGGTTTTCATCCGCGTCTTTGCCGCCGGGGCTTTGGGCGCGCCTGATTTCAACAGCACCTGGTGGGCCTTGTTGGTGGCCATCACCATCGTGACGATGACGCTGGGCAACGTCCTGGCCATCTTCCAATCGAACCTGAAGCGTATGCTGGCCTACTCCAGTATTGCGCAGGCGGGTTATACGCTGATTGGTCTGGTGGCGCTGACTCCAGATGGCGCTGCGGCGTCGATGTTCTACCTGCTGATGTATGTGGTGACGAACGTGGTGGCCTTTGGCGTCATTGTACTGGTCAGTAACCAGACCGGATCAGATGACATGCCTGCCTTCTACGGCCTCAGCCGTCGCTCTCCTTATCTGGCGTTGGCTATGCTGTTGGCGTTGCTTTCGTTGGGCGGTATTCCACCGACGGCCGGCTTCATCGGCAAATTCCTGGTCTTCAAGGCCGCTGTCGATGCCGGGCTGTGGTGGCTGGCCTTCATCGGTGTGTTAAATGCCTTCATTGGCCTCTATTACTACCTCACTGTCGTTAAGTACATGTACCTGTACCGCTCTGACGAAGAAGCAGAACCGATTCCGATATCGAGAGCAGCAACTGTGGCGCTTGGCTTTTCCACAATAGCCATCATCTACCTCGGTGTGGCTGCAGGCGCAGCTTTTGAGTGGACGCGTCAGGCAGGTACGGCCTTCTTCCCCTTCCTTGGTTTTCCCGGATAGAGATAGTTTTAGATTGCCACGAAGAGTGTTTGTGATATAATGCGCAAAGTCGCGCCGATAAAGAGAGGATTGTGTCTCAACGTAAACAACCTGTTGAATATGCGGCGACTTATGCGAGTCTGATAAGCCAGATTGGCTGCACGACGAGCATAGCCAGCCTCATCATAATAGGTGCAGCCTTTGGCGCAGGCTGGCTCCTTGACAACTACCTGGGGACGAACGGAATTTTTACAGTTCTGTTTCTAGTAGGTAGCTTTCCCATTTCGCTTTACGTTATCTTGCGTATTGCCCTTTCAACTGCCGCTCGGGCACAGCGCCTGTTGGATCCGAGCGAAGACGAGAACAATGACGAACATGAGGAAGAGACAATAGATGATTAAGAAACGGTACGTCATACTCGGTTCGATAGCCTTGATGATCATCCTGGGATCGATCGTAGCCTTGACCAAACCGGTGCTGCCTGTGATTCAGCTTCCGGGCGAGCTTTACCCGGGCATTAATTTGCCGGTGCTCGGAGGTATTACCAATACGTTCGTAGCAACGGTGGTTACCTACCTGATTGTGGTCGTGATGGTCCTGTCCCTGCGTGCCCGTTCGCGGACGGCTGATGAGATACCAACCGGGTTTTACAATTTCTTCGAGATGCTGATTGAAGGCGCTTATAACTTTGCCAAGGGCATTGCAGGCGCCAGAGTGCGGGATTTCTTCCCCTACTTCATGACGTTCTTGATGGTGATTCTCATCGCCAACTGGCTGGAGCTTGTGCCGGGCGTTGATAGCATTGGCATCTGGGAAAATCTGGCCCACTTTGAGGCTGTTAAAGACGTAGAAGATCTGGTGGCTGCGGGCGAAGCACTAAGCCCCACGGAACAAGAGGCACTGATCCACGACCTCCAAGCAGAGTACGATGCCCAGAACATTGGCGACCTTCGTGTCCCAGAAGGAGCTCCGGTTGGGCTTTTGCTCCGCGCTGATGGCAACGTAGAAGGCAATAGCGGGCTCCTGGGGTTGGAGCAAAACCCGGAAAGTGCGGATTGGACCATTGTGCCCTTTTTACGCGCAGCGGCCACAGACCTGAACTTTACGCTGGCGCTGTCTCTGGTAGCGATGGCCATGGTGCAATACTACGGCTTCAAGTATCTGGGCGCCGGTTATTTGAAGAAGTTCTTTACTTTGCCAATCAGTGAGATTGCCAAGAATCCGATTAAGGCGTTGGACCCCGCAGTGGGCATCCTGGAGTTCATCTCAGAGGTTTCCAAAATTCTCTCGTTCTCCTTCCGTCTTCTTGGTAATATCTTCGCCGGCCAGGTCTTGCTTTTCGTTATGGCTTTCCTCTTGCCGGTGGCCAATGCAGCATTTTATGCACTTGAGTTATTCATTGGTCTGATTCAAGCTGCGGTGTTTGCCATGCTCACGCTGGTCTTCATGGCCGGTGCTACAGAAGGTCATGGCAGCGACCACGGCGAAGAACATTAAATTGTTAGTTACTGAGATTAGGGTTAGAGATGAGAGATTAGAGATTGGAGACCCCATACTCCCTGGCCTCGAATCCCTGATCTCAAATAAACAGAAACCACAGAAATATAATTATAGTTATTCGGAGGTAATTACGAATGGATGAAGCAGCAGCTCTTGTGCTCGTAGAGGGCCTGAAGGCACTGGGCGCCGGGCTGGCGATGATGGGCGTGATTGGCGCCGGCGCCGGTATCGGTATTCTGGCCGGTGGCGCAACCCAAGGTATCGCTCGTAACCCGGACGCCGCGGGCGCAATCCAGACAAACCTGATTCTGGGTATTGCATTCGCCGAAGCAACAGCAATCTACGCGCTGGTTGTAGCGCTTATTATTCTCTTTGTGCTGTAAAGATAAGGCTGATAGGAGATAGCGAATGGAAGGCTTAGGCATAAACTTAGGCTACCTCCTCATCCAGATTCTGGGCATTATTATCATTCTTGCCTTCATGAAGGCGTTCGCCTACGAACCGATTCTGCGGGTTCTGGAGGAACGTCAGGCAAGGATTGCCAAAGGGCTTGAAGATGCCCGGCAGGCCGCAATTGCGCGTGATAATGCTGACGCGGAAGCGAAGAAGATTCTGGATGCAGCGCGTGCCGAAGCTGCAAAGGTTCGCCAACAGGCGGCCGAGCAGGGAGAGGAAACGCGAAAGGGTATTATTCAACAGGCTGAGGTAGAAGCGAAACAGATCGTTGCCGATTCCCGCGCTGATGCTGAAGAGGAGCGCAACCGCATCCTCTCTGAACTACGCGGTCAGGTTGTCTCAATTGCTATTGCTGCCACCAACAAACTGGTGCAGGAGTCGCTCGACGCAGATCGCCAACGCGCGATGATCAACAAATTCCTGGCTGAACCACCGGCCGGCGTGTCACAGTTGTCTGGTGACCAGGCCGTTGTGACTAGCGCTCTTCCTCTGACCGATGAGGAGAAGGCTCGTATTGAGCAGATGATCAGCGCCAGCAGTGTCGATTTCCGGGTAGACCCGACGATTCTTGGTGGTTTGATTATCCGCGTCGGTGACCAGGTGGTAGACGACAGCGTTAACCGCCAGCTAGGCGCGTTACGTGAGTCGTTGGCCTGAGTGACTCAGACCAACGACGGCGGGTAAGATCTGCGCGCGACGTAGGCTAGCTGACTCTTGTTAGAGGACGGAGAAGAGGGTGGCGCATAGGGCGAAGTGCCCCAAGGGCGAAGTGCCTCAGGCGAAAACCCCAATTCAGGCGCGCGGATGATAATGAGGCCAGAGTAGAGCGCTACTCTGGCCTCATTATTTTGTCTTGAATTAGCTGCTGCTGGTTGGCAAGTAACGAGCCAGTGTGGAAGCGAGATTGGCCAGTGGGAGGCTTTGTAGCCAGATCTTGCCGGGACCGCGAAGGGTGGCGAGGAAGAGTCCTTCGCCGCCGAATAGGATGTTGCGCACACCTTTCACACGGGCAATATCGTAGCTGACCGTCGGTTCGTACATCGCAATGTGACCGGGATCGACGCGCATGACCTGGCCGTCCTTGAGGTTGTATGAGCGGACCTCACCAGCAATTTCGACCCAGGCAATTCCAGGTCCGGTCAGCTTCTGTAGAATGAAACCCTCGCCGCCAAAGAGGCCAGTTCCCAGTTTGCGGCGGAAGTGGATATCGAGCGAGACGGTGTCCTGGGCCACCATAAAGGCGTCCTTCTGGCAGATGCGGCTCTCACCGGCGGCCAGCTCGACGGGGATGATTGAGCCGGGCGCTTCCGGTGTGAAGGTGATCAGCCCACCAGGCCCTCATACATGCGGGATGGTGTGGTGGCATGTCTGAAGAGGCGACACGCATCTCCAGGGTGTGCCCCCCCTCACGGAC
>CAZRTM010000004.1:19394-66175 GCA_964602995.1 uncultured Ardenticatenaceae bacterium | reverse complement strand
GGCGTGAAGGTGATCAGCGCCCCGGGCCCGCGACAGGTGTAGGTGGTGAGAAAGAGAGATTCACCGGAGAGCGTACGGGCCAATCCCTTCATCAGCCCGCCTCTGGTGCTGGTTTCCATTTCGATGTCGCCTGTCATCCAGGCCATACCGCCCGATTCGGTGAAGACAGCCTCACCCTGGCTGAGCGTAATATCCAGAGTTTGTAACGTTGTGCCGTGAATCTGGTACTTCATAGGACTTTACTCCTTGCTGGATTCGGTTTCGGTTGGACTAACGATTGCTGAGACGGCATATTATAACGCATAAGCATCAATTTCCGTGTGGAGTGTGCAATGGACGACCATACCTTTGTTTATCCTGCCTATCAGAGCCAGAGCATATCCAATATTCCTGCGACCGTGGCCGCGCTGTTGGGCAGCTCGTATAGGGGCTTGCCGGCGCTGCCTGACGAGCTTTGGCGACCAGTTCTGGCAGGAGACTCCTCTGTGCGGCGTGTTGTCGTGTTGTTGGTCGATGGCATGGGCGCCAACCTGATGAAGCACAATGATGAAGATGTGGCGTGGCTGGGAGAGCAGGCCCTGGCACAGGGAGAGCTGACGTCTGTCTTTCCTTCCACCACCGTCGCTGCTCTGAGCACGCTGTGGACCGGTGTTGCTCCGGCCCAACATGGTCTGGTTGGCTTGCAGATGTTCTTCCCAGAATATGCAGTGATGGGGCAAATGCTCAACCTCTCTCCGGTGTTTCAGCGTTCGCCCGACGCATTAGTCAGCGCCGGCCTGGAGCTGGAAACGTTTTTAGAGGCGCCGGGATTTGGCGACCAGCTTGCGGCGGGTGGGGTTACGACCTATGCCCTGAAGCATTACTCAATTGCCAATTCGGCACTGAGCCGCATGCACGGGCGGGGCGCGGTGAAAGATGTGCCCACGGTGGCGGCGTCCGACACGTTCTGGCGAATCCGCCATCTGCTGGAGAGCAAGCCAGAGGAACCGATGTATATTTTCGCCTACTGGTCGGCGGTCGATACTCTGGAGCATGTTCACGGGTACGATCATGCTGCGGTGCGGGCCGAGCTGCGGTCGGTTCTATCCCTGCTGCAAAGCGAGTTGTTGGAGAAGTTAAGCGCCGAGGGCCGCCGTGATACTGCCTTATTAGTGACTGCCGACCACGGACAGGTCCGGACACCGGCCGAGCAGAGAATTTTCCTGGACGATCATCCCGATTTACAGCGAATGTTGTTGATGGCCCCGGCCGGCGAACCACGCACAGCGTATCTCTACGCGCGGCAAGGGTACCAGCAGGAGGTAATTGAGTACATTCAGAGCGAGCTGAGTCATGCTGCGCAGGTGATGCCGGCACAGGAAGCTCTGGCGCAGGGGTTGTTGGGGCCGTTGCCCCACGCCAGCGACACGGCGCTCCGGGTTGGCGATGTGATTATGACCATGCGCGAAGGGTACTCCTTACTGACCAGAGATACGCCGAAATTTCTCATAGAGATGAATGGGCGTCATGGCGGCCTGACAGACGCGGAAATGAGGGTGCCCTGGTTTGCCCTCCGGCTTGATGCTTGACACACTCCGGTGCATTGGCTAGCATCCCCTGAGGTAATTTTACTTTGGTGGTGCTTTGTAGATGTTGTTGAGGTGACATGAATCGTTCTCCCTCGAGTGGCCCATCGTCTTCAGAAAAGAAGACACTGACTGATATATTACGGCTAAGGTTCCGGTTCATCATCGAACCAATTGTGACCCACCTCGCACGACTTCCGGTTTCGCCCAATTTGCTCACCGTTTTGGGGACGCTCGGCCATCTGATCGTGGCCTGGCTGATAAGCAATGGACAGATGCAGGGCGCCGGCATTGCTATCATGCTGATTGCCCCGCTTGATGCGCTCGATGGGGCACTGGCGCGTAAACTGGGATATAAGGCGGAGGGCTTCGGCGCGTTTCTGGATTCGACTCTGGATCGCATTGCCGAGATTATTTTGTTCGGTGGTTTCCTTTTCTATTACGGAAGCGTTGGGGATATGCTGATGATGGCCACTACCTACATTGCCATCACTGGCTCTATCATGGTAAGCTACGCACGCGCTCGGGCCGAGGCGCTAGACCTTTCCTGCAAGATAGGGCTGTTGAGCCGCGTTGAGCGCTATGTTATCCTCACCCTGACCCTTCTGGTTGGATATCCGCAAGTCGGCCTGGTGATTCTGGCACTCTTCAGTTACATCACAGTCGCACAGCGAGTTTTCCACGTATGGCAACAAACGATCCAAGATTAATGGCTGAGCGGGGTTCGGGACGGCTGCACTGGCGCTCGCTGGAACCATACTGGTACGTCATTGCGGCGTTCTTCGTTGCCAGCATGCTCCTATACGCCTATCATGCCGCGACTGGATACGTGCCGGATCGGGTTGCGCTGTCGATTGATGGCCTGAATTTCAACATCTACTGGTACGGGATCATCATCACTGGCGGGATTGCGCTGGGCAGTTACGTGGTGTCGCGGCTGGCGCAGCGGCGAGCCTGGCGTCTCTTTCTGCGCCTGGTGCCGGCACATGTGCGGCGACGAGCGGTTGATGAGCTGGACCTTCCAGCGGAAATCAACCAGATCCTGGCTAAGAACGGCGTGCAGACGTTGGGCGACTTGCTTTTCAAGTGGGGTTTCGGCTCCGAGGGACTCCCGCTGAACAGCGATGGGCGCGAGGTTGTGGGGCGTGAGCTGGCGGCACAGGCAGGCGTGCGGCGCGAGTGGGTGGATGACCCGCCGTGGCGGCAGTGGAACCCTTACCACGTCTGGAATGGTCTCATCTGGTGCCTGATTCTGGCTGTGATAGGGGCGCGCCTTTACCATGTGTTTACTCCGTCGCCAAGCATGGCCGAGGTGGGTATCACGTCCCCGGCTGATTATTTTCGCAATCCGTTGCAGTTGATTAATCTGCGCCGGGGTGGGCTGGGCATTTATGGCGGCATTGCCGGCGGCGCGTTGGGGCTGATGATTTACGCCTACCGCAACCGCATCTCGGCAATTGCCATGGCCGATCTGGCTGTGGTTGGCGTGGCCTTAGGGCAGTTTGTGGGGCGTTGGGGCAATTTCTTCAACCAGGAGCTTTACGGACGGCCTACAGATGTGCCCTGGGCGACGTGGATCGAGCCTGCCTACCGGCTGACGGGCTACGAACAGTTTGCGCGCTTCCACCCTGCTTTCCTCTATGAATCTCTGTGGAATTTGCTGACCTTTTTTATACTTCTGGCATTGTTGCGGCGGTACCGGGACCGGCTGTTTCCCGGCGACGTTATGGGCGCCTATCTGATCTTGTATGCGATTGGGCGCACGCTGTTAGAGACGGTGCGCCTGGATAGCCGCACGGTGTCGATTGGAGCCGTCGATACCGGTATTCCCATTGCTACCCTGGTCTCCATTGTTATCGCCGTCATTGCTGCGATCTGGATTTTCCTGCGCCACCAACACGCCACACGATGACAGAGAAGGGCCTTCCTGTTGGCAAATTGCCACCACTGCTGCTGCAACAATTAGTGGCTGATGCGCCGGTAACAGATCCGGATGTGCTGTTGGGGCCGGGTATTGGGCTTGATTGCGCTGTGGTACGCCACGGTGGACGGCTGCTGGTGTTTAAGTCGGACCCCATTACCTTTGCCACCGATGAAGCGGGCTGGTATCTGGTTCAGGTCAATGTCAATGACATTGCCACCACGGGAGCGACGCCGCGTTGGTTGATGCTCACGATGCTCTTGCCAGAGGGACAAAGTGACCGGCAACTCGTGGAACGGCTCAGCCAGCAAGTGTATGATGCCTGTAGCCAATATGGTATTTCGGTTGTGGGTGGTCACACAGAGGTTACCTTCGATCTGCCGCGACCAATCCTGTTGGGTACGCTGATTGGCGAGGTGGAGGAGGAGCGGCTGGTGACTCCTGAGGGAATCCGTCCTGGTGATGCCCTGTTGCTCACCAAAGGGGTTCCTATTGAGGGCACGGCCATTATAGCGCGGGAGTTTGGGCCACGGCTCAGAGCATCACTTTCAGGTGAGGAGCTGGAAGAAGCGGCGGGCTATCTGTACGAGCCGGGCATCGGCGTGTGGCATGATGCGCAGACGGCCCTTGCAGCAGGGCGCGTGACGGCGATGCATGATCCGACTGAAGGCGGGCTGGCAGCGGCGCTGTGGGAGTTGGCCGAGGCGGGGCAGTGTGTGCTGGAGTTTGCGCCCGCTCTGGTACCTATTTCTGATGTGTCACGCAAAATTTGTCGTATTATGGGGATCGATCCACTGGCCACCATTGCCTCTGGCGCTCTGCTCTTGAGCGCCCGACCACAGGATGCTGATGCTATTTGCCGTGCGTTGCAAAATGAAGGCATTCCTTGTGCTGTGATTGGGCAGGCAGCAGAGGGCCAACCCGCAGTCTTGCAGCAGATGGGAAGCGGCTTGGAGCCGTTTCCTCGCCCTGAGCGTGATGAGATTGCGCGCCTCTTTGAAAGCGACCAATAATGGCCTGGGCCTGAGCCTGTACCGGGTCTGAGACAAAAGAACCATGATTGAAGCCACCAGCCTGAGCAAAATATTCGACGATTTCGTGGCGGTCAAGGACGTCAGCCTTCAGGTGAAGCAGGGCGAGCTGCTGGCCTTGTTGGGTCCTAATGGGGCGGGAAAGACCACGACTGTGCGCATGTTAGGCGCAATTCTGCGGCCCACGACGGGACGGGCGCGGGTGAACGGCTATGACGTGGCGGCCGAGCCAGACAGGGTACGACGGTCCATTGGCATATTGACGGAACAGCCCGGCCTCTACCTGCGTATGACGGGACTGGAGTACCTTACCTTCTTCGGACGGCTTTATGGTCTCAGCGACGAGGAGAGTGAGCGGCGCACGCTCCACCTATACGAGCAGTTTGCGATGGCGGGTATGGCGCGGCGACGGCTGGGCACCTATTCCAAGGGCATGCGGCAGAAGGTCGGGTTGATTCGCGCCATGATGCACGAACCGGCCGTGTTGCTGTTGGACGAGCCAACGTCAGCCATGGACCCCCACAGCGCCAAGCTGGTCCGCGATGCCATTAACCAACTGCGTCAGTTGCGCCACAGCGTTATTCTGTGTACCCACAACCTGGCAGAAGCAGAGCTGTTGGCGGACCGTATCGCTATCATCAACCACGGTCAGATTATCGCCGCGGGAACGTCGGAATCGTTGAAGCGGCAATTTCTAGGTGCGCCGCTGCTGGAGTTGCGCCTGGATCATGAGCTGGACGGCGCGGCCAGCGAGCTGGAGGAGCTGGTTGAGATTGAAGCGGTCAGCGGCCATGTGATCCGTTACCGGACGGCGGACCCTGTGGCGGTTAACCCGCGGCTGGTGCGCCGCCTGACTGGGCTGGGATTCGGCGTTGTCTCGTTACAGCCCGTCGCACAGAGTCTGGAGGAGGTTTACCTTCGCGCTCTGCAGGTGGGGCACGAAGAGGCGCCGGGAGACAGGGTCGAGCAATGATTGAGAGCAAGGTAGAAGCGATGGCAGCAAGCAGCGGATGGCGACGTCTCATACCCCTTAGCCGTTATGATCTGCATATGGCGTTGATTGTTACGCGGCGGGAGGTGCGGGATTCCTTCCGCGATTGGCGTATTATCATTCCCATCATCATGCTAACGCTCTTTTTTCCGTTATTGATGAATTTTACGGCTGGCCGGCTGGTGAGCTTCGTCAGCGGCTATGGCGCCGATATTATCGGGGACCGCCTGATTCCGTTTCTGCTGCTGGTGGTGGGCTTCTTTCCTACCTCTTTTTCATTAGTCATCGCCCTGGAGACATTTGTGGGCGAGAAAGAACGCAAGAGCCTGGAGCCATTGCTGGCGACGCCGTTGAGTAATATGCAGCTTTACCTGGGCAAGATGCTGGCCGCGGTCATTCCGCCGCTCACGGCCAGTTATCTGGGAATTGCGGTTTATCTGATTGGGCTGGCGCTGACCGTCCGGTGGTTGCCGACGGTTGAGCTGTTGGTGCAGACGATATTGCTGACGACGATACAGGCAGTGGTGATGGTTGCCGGTGCGGTGATTGTGTCCAGCCAGACAACCAGTACGCGGGCTGCGAACCTGCTGGCCAGCTTTATTATTGTGCCCACGGCGCTCCTGGTTCAGTTTGAGGCGGTGGTGATGTTCTGGGGCAATTACGCCGGGTTATGGTGGTTGATTGCAGGCCTGGTGGTGACTGCACTGATGCTGATGCGCATGGGGGTGTGCGTCTTTAACCGCGAGGAGCTTCTGGGCCGGGACATTGACCAGATCCGGATTGGCTGGATGTTGCGCAAATTCTGGGAGCGGTTCAGCGGGCGTGACCAGCAGGGCCGTTATCCCTCGCCTCTGGAGTGGTACCGGGAGACGGTGGCGCTCGCCAGCAGCCTGCGCCATCCCCTGCTCATGACTCTGGTGGCATTTGCCGGCTCGATTTTGCTGGGTGTTTATCTTGCGCAACAGTATACATTCCCGCCTGCGGTGCAAGAGGCAATGCGCGAGGTAGATCACCTGGAGAACCTGGCGCAGATAGAAGGGGTACTGCGTGGCTTGCCTCTGACAATTTTCATGCACAACATTCGTGTGGTGTTGTTGGCCATCATACTTGGCGTTTTCACGTTTGGCGTGTTGGGGATTACCATTTTTATGCTGCCCTGGATCTTGCTCAGCTTTATTGCCTTCCAACTGGCGATTGCGGGAGAGAGCGCTACGGCGTTCCTGGTGGCGACGGTTGCGCCACACGCCACGTTAGAGTTACCTGCGCTGTTGTTGGTCGCGGCAGCGGCTTTGCGCTGGCAGACTGCGCTCATCGCCCCTGAGCCAAACCAGACGGTCAGTGAGAACTGGTTGCGGGCCGGCGCTGACTTTGCCCGAATTTTGCTAGGGATTATTGCGCCACTTTTGTTTGCGGCAGCGTTTGTCGAAGCGTATGTGACGCCTGAGGTGGTGCGGCTGGTCTATGGAGGGTAAATCAGCGCCAGTGGCGGGCGCCGGCCAATACCTGTGCTCGTTGCCGCGCCTGGTGCAGCGCCTCTGTGATGCGGGCCAGTAGCTGCTCTTCCTCATCGGATGGTTCAACCAGCAGTGGCTCACCAATGGCCACGTGCACGCGGGCGAAGGGTAGAGGGAGCAGGTAGCGGTCCCAACGGGGGAGGTGGTAGCCGTGGCGGGTCCAGGCGCCTGTGGGCAAGATGATGGCGCGCGCCTTGCGGGCCAGAAAAGCAACGCCTGGTTTGGGCACAAATGCCGGCCCGTCAGGGCCATCGGGCGCGATAATCGATTGGCGTCCTGATTTCATGGCCTGGATGACACGAAGAACAGCACGCCCGGCAGCGAAGGGGTTGCCCTGCATGTCCACACGGAAAGTCGCGCCGCCCAGGTGAGCGGCGAAGGAACCAAGCGCATCGCCGCGGTCGTCTCCGACCATGACAAGGGCAAAGTCACGGGGATTGAGATAGTGCTGGCCGAAGGCGACGAAGGGCATCACCTGCCCGTGCCAGAGGGACCAGAGTAGAGGCCTTCCGCTCTCCTGCGCCTGTAGATAGTGGTCCCAGCCTTCAACATTGAGGCGCACCGTGCGGTAGAGTACCTGGCTGTACAGGTATAGCCCCGAACCTTGCAGATGTCGCCAGCGAACACCCCAGGAAGTCATTCGTAAGGCCCGAAATAGTTGGAAATGGCGCGCGCTGTTGTGCGGTGCAGGGCATCGGTGAGCGGCTCGGTGATGGCGGTCAATTCTCCCCGTTGTGGCGCCTCTAGCGGTTCTGAAATGACGACTGAAATGCGGCTGAAGGGCCAGGGCACCATGTACTGATCCCAGCGGTTGATGCGGACGCCACTGCGGGTGAAAGCGCCAACCGGTAGCAAGATGGCGTCTGACTTTTGGGCCAGATAGGCGACACCGGGCTTGATGATGTAGGGCGGGCCATCGGGGCCGTCGGGCGTGATGTAGGCGTGCCAGCCCTCTTTCAGTTTGCGTACCATCTGTGCCAGTTTGCGCGCCGTGGCCATAGAGGTGTCACCCTTGAGGTTCATTTTGGCCGGTGTGGCGCCGATTCTGGTAGCAAATTGGCCCAACACCTCCCCGCGCCAATCATCAGGCATCATGATTAGCAGGGAGCCTGCGTCGTAATGGCGAAGCACCCACCCGGCGAGCATCATGGTCATGCCATGCCAGGCAACCCAAATGACGGGCCGCTGGCTGTTCCGCGCCTGTTCAAAGTTGGGGAGTCCCTCAACGTGATAACGGCCGGTTTTGCGGGAGATTTGGGAGATGAGGTACAGGCCGTTGCCCAGTGTCCTGTTGCGCAGAGAAGTCATAAGAGGAGCTCAGGCAACGTTTGGCAGCAGGAAAAATCCCTGCACAGAGCCATAGATAGCGAAAGCTTACTCATCGATGATGCGGTAGCCTGCACGTACGATGGCGATGCTATGGTAGCCGCCGGTAAAAAGAAACCCGATGAAGAAAATGGGCAGGTTGAGGAGGAAGAGGCTGGCGGCGAAGTATACCATGTAGAGAAAGTTTGCCCAACGCCGGGAAAAGACCCAGACGAGCGAGGGGTAGGAGATGCGGCTGATCATCAGCAGACCAAGGATAACCAGCAACGGCAGGTAGAAGAAATCGGGAATGACATCGCGGCTGTTGAAAACATCGGAAAGCATGGCCAGCGCTACGGTGGCGCCACCGGTAGAGATGGTCAGCCCAATGGAATCGACCTGTCCTTCCTTGAGTGGTAGCAGGTTGAAGCGGGCGAGGCGAAAAGCACCGGCCATGACGTAGAAGATGACTGCGGGCCAGAGAAGGAGCGCAGGGACGGTGGCTGCATCTTGCAAATAGAAGAAGACAGCAGCGGCGGGAGCCATGCCCAGGCTGACCATGTCAACCAACGAATCAAGTTGTAGGCCGAATTGGCTGCCGGCGTCGAGGCGGCGCGCCAGTTCACCGTCGAAGAGGTCGAGGATATAGCTGGCGAGGATGAAAAGGCCGGCTGCCGTCCAGGCTCCTGAGCCTGCCATCAGTATGGAAGTGATGCCGCAGGCCAGAGATAGAAAAGTAATAGCGTTGGGAATGAGGTAGCGGTATTTACTTGTACGCATTCTATGAGGTTCCATTTTGCAGGCGGGCCACCGGTGTCAGCCCGCCGTAAACTTTGTCGCCTATTGTAACAAGAATTTCAGAAGAGGGAGGGAGAAATAGGTCCACTCGCGAGCCAAACTTGATAAGGCCGAATCGTTGCCCTGTCTTGACGCTGTCCCCCGGCTGCATATGGTTGACACAGCGACGGGCCATGATGCCCGCAATCTGCTTCACCAGCACCGGCCCATACTCGGTGTCAATGATCATGGCGATATACTCATTTTCGGTGGAAGCTTCAGGGCGAAACGCCTGCAGGAACTTGCCCGGCCGGTGTTCAACACGGCGCACTGTTCCGGCAGTGGGAATGCGTTGGACATGCACGTCGAGGATGGAGAGGAAGATGCTGATGCGAACCATCTCCTGTTGGAGATACTCTTCTTCTCGCTCGGCGACGATGGCCACGACTTCTCCGTCCCCGGCGCTGACGACAAGTCCCGGTTCGTCGGGGCCGGTGCGATTAGGATCGCGAAAGAAATAGAGGATCAGGGCCCATACGACGGTTGCGATGGCGGCGAGGGCGCGTGTCACGAACGAGGGGCGGATCCGCCACAAGCTCAGGAAGGTTATAAGCAGGGCGGAGACAAGGCCTATGGTAGAACCTCCGCCCTGGGCGAAGGGCCAGTTACTATCTTTACCGTATTCTTTCATTGATTCATCCAATTAGATGGCGACAGCGAATTTTAGCACCCCAGCAGGGCGCTGACAAACGAGGCGAAGTAGATGAGTAGATGGCTAATAAGAGGGAAATAGGTGAGTGGTCGCGATGCCTGTCGTTAGCCCTCACTCGAGCGCTTTGGTAAACTTAGGGCCATGTTTCAGAAGCGCCCTTATCTTATACTCGTAACCGTTGTTTCCTTGCTCGTTGTTGCCGTCATTCTGGCCGTTGGATGGCGCGTTGTGCGCGGCGATGGCTCCCTGTTGCGCAACGTTTCCTTCGCCGAGACGCAGATTACGCCCAATGCCGATGGAGAAAACGATATTACATTGGTTGAGTACGAGCTGGCGCGCAACGGCGCCGTCTCTATCTACTTCGAAGATGAGGGCGGTGAGCGGTACTATTTCCGCCGCGAAGAGCGCCGTGGTGCTGGCTCTTATGAGGTCTACTTTAGCGGCGTGGTACATGGCTATAGCCTGCCTGACGAAACGCTCGAAGGAGAGGTGCTGGCCCGCCTCTTACAGGATGGGACATACCGTTGGGTGGTAGAAGCGGTGGACGACAACGGCGTGCGCGAGGAGCGCAGTGGTCAGATTACGATCCGCGACGCTGACAGCATCCTGCCCGAAATTCGTGGTTTCAGCATGGACCGCAACCGGTTCACGCCGAACCGCGATGGCATCGATGACCGGGTCAATATCAACTTCGATCTGGCTAAGGAAGTAGAGCGGCTGCGGGTCTTCCTCGTCATGCCTGATGGTACAGAACAGCCAATTCCAGAGCGGCCGCTGGAAGTGCCAGAACGACAGGGTGGCCGGCATACGTATGAGTATACGGGTGGTGTGGACGAGGGCGCTGCCCCACCGCCTGACGGCACCTATCCCATCGTCGTCGTAGCTGAGGACCGCGAAGGGCAGAGCGTGCGCATAGAGGATGAGCTGACCATTGAGCTGGGCGGCGTGCCATATGCCAAGATTGCCTCGCCGGTGAGCGGAGATACGGTGGCCTGGAATACGACCGCCGTCGAGATTTGTGACACCCTCTATTTCACGATGACGGTGGAAAATTACGGATCGACGCCAATCCGCACCGCCGGTCCCTGGTCGGGCACTGTGTATGACTCGAACTGGAACTACAATACGGTCGGCTGGCCTACTGAATCGGGCGCCTGGCGTGTGGGTATCGGCTATGAAAATGCCTTGAGCGATTACCCTTATCGCTGGGGACTGGGAAGCCCCGATAACCTGGAACTGATTGACGGCGACTATTACCTGATGCCGGGTGAGCGGGCGGTGGTAAGCGGCGGCATCCGTGTGGTGGATACTTTTGGCGTGCGCAACCCGCAACCGGTGTGGGGAGGCTTGATCCACGAAGATGTGGAAATCTCCCAATTCAATGCGCGCGTCGATCCTAAGGCCATTCAGGTTGATATGCCCGACGAGGATAATGTGCCGCAGTGCGAGGAGCGTCCGATCCCCCAACCACCGCAAGAGGATGCCTCAGGGTGAGGATGACACGGTTGCAACTGTTTTGTTTAGGACCCTCTAATGCCGTCCTTAACTGTCATTTGTTTAAGCTCCCTATACTGATGAGGTGTGTGCGCTGGGAGGCATCTAGTGTGGGGTTGCTACCCTCGCTAATCACAACAACCCACGATGAATTAATTATGTTTAATAGCCAGAGCAGCCTGACAACTGAGTAAAGAGCATATGCTAGATCTTGCCGTCATTATCGTTAGTTGGAACGTTCGCGATTATCTCTCAGAATGTTTATCATCGGTCTATGCTGAACTAAACCGGTCGCGTTTGAAAGGGGAGATCTGGGTGGTGGACAACGGTTCTACCGACGGCACTCTCGCTGTTCTGGAAAATTTCTTCCCGGCCACCCACGTTATTGCCAACCAGCACAATGCCGGCTTTGGCGCTGCTAATAATCAAGGCATTGTGGCAGCCTGTGAGAAATCGCCGCGCTACCTCTTTTTGCTCAACCCCGACACCCTGGTCCGGCCGGGCGCCATACACAATCTGGTTACATTCCTGGATGAGAACCCTGAGTCGGGGATGGCCGGCGCACGGCTCGTCTACCGTGATGGGCGTTTCCAGCACAGCGCTTTCGCCTTTCCGGGCATTGCCCAGCTTTTCTTTGACCTGTGGCCTGTTTCCTCCCGCCTCTATAACAGCCGCCTGAACGGCCGCTATCCCCGCAGCCTGTATCGTCCGGATGGAGCGCCTTTTGAAATCGATCATCCGCTGGGTGCAGCGATGATGGTGCGCCGTGACGTGGCAGAAAAGACGAACGGCTTCGACGAATCGTTCCACATGTACTGTGAAGAAATCGACTGGTGCTGGCGCATCCATAATGCTGGCTGGTCCATCTTCACTGTGCCCTCGGCCGAGGTTGTGCACTATGGCGGCGAGAGCACGAAGCAGGTGCCTGCCCGTTCCATCGTCAACCTCTGGCGCAGCCGCGCCCAGCTTTATCAGAAGCATCACGACCGTATCACGCTCTCCATTTCACGGCGGCTGGCGCGGCGCGGGCTGCAGCGTAAGGCAGCGCGCGCCGCTACACCGGCCTTGCGCGCGGCCTATCTGGAAGCCGCTTCCCTGTGGATGCCGGAAGCCGAATTACAGCCGCAGGGAGAAGTCGTAGCCAGCTAGCTTTGAAGGAGTTCCCGGTGCCAGGGACGACAACACAACGCGGGGAGGGGGAGCGCCCAGAACTGACGGCTGTGATTCTGACGCGCAACGAGGCCCAGCACATTACGCAGACGATTGCCTCTCTTGCATGGGTCGATCACGTACTGATCTTTGATTCGTATAGTGATGATGGGACGCCAGAGCTGGCCGCTGAAGCGGGGGCAGAGGTGCTGCAATCTCCCTTTGAAAATTATGCCCAACAGCGCAATGCAGCCCTGGATTGCGTTGAGAGCGATTGGGTTTTCTTCGTCGATGCTGATGAGCGGGGGACGCCGGAACTGGGCCGGGAAATACGTCACGTCATCGAGACGCGCCAGGAAGCGGGCTGGTATGTGCCGCGCCATAACTACATCTTTGGGCGGCTGACGCTAGGGGCGGGGTGGTATCCTGATTACCAACTGCGCCTGTTCCGGCACGGCAAGGTACGCTATGAGCGCCCGGTACACGAAGTGGCGGTGGTCGATGGGGAGATTGGCTATCTGGAGAACGTTCTGCTGCACTATAACTATCGTGACGAGACCCATTTTCACGACAAGCAGCGCCGTTATACCGGCTATGATGCGCGCATCTTAAAAGAAAGAGGAATCAGGCCCCGTATTTACACGCCGTTCACCCAACCATTGCGCCATTTCTGGTGGCGCTTCGTAACGCTGAAGGGGTATCGGGATGGGCTACACGGGTTGCGCCTGTCGCTGTACATGGCTTATTATGAGTGGCTCAAGTACCGGGAGCTGGCACGGCTGAGTTCAGAATAGGCCCTCTTCTCAGGCGATGACGCCTGGGTCTGTACCAGACACAGACCTCGTTGCTTCCTTCATCACCCAACGCAAATCAGAGGCATTCAGTATAATCTCGCGCACGAAGGTTCCGTTGAGCATAATCAGGACGTGGCGGCCTTCTTCATCCTGCCATTGCCGGCCCTGTTCCACGCTTTGCCAGCGGCCGTTGGTTCTGATGCGGCGCACGCGCACGGTACCGTTGGGACTGAAGATGCAATCAACGCCGACAGCTCTCATAAGAGGCTCCTTCTGGCTCAAGGGGTGGTCAGTTGGGGTATGATGAAGTTATACAGGGCAAAGAGGTCGAGCGCCAGCAGGCCCAGGGTAAAGAGGGCGGCGAAGAGCGGGCCGGCGCGAATCCTTATTGGCGGAATTCGCGTCTCCAGGGGCCGCAGCCAGCTCTTAAGCCCTATGGCCACGGCGACGGCGATGGGAATGAGAGCCGGGAACAGATAGCGGCCCTGATGTTGCACGAAAGTGACGTTGTAGCCGAGGTAGACGAGCAGGCTGAAGATAAAAGTCGCGGCCAGAATGAGGGCGCTGCCACGGCTGACAGAGTTTGCGTCACCGGCTCTGCGCCACCAGCTGGCCAGCGCCCAGAGGAAGCCTGCCAGCACCGCCAGTGAGAAGAGGAGCAGCAGCAGGTAGATGCGGCGGTCCATGACCACGCCCATCCAGCCAAACTGCCCCCAAAAGCTCTGAAACGTCGTCTGCAGGAAGCGTTGGGTGGTGCCTGCCACGCCGTAGGTGGCCAGCCATTCGGCAGTCCGCACCTGGCCCACGACGATGTTATCATGAGCGCGAGTAGCCAGCGGGTCGAAGCCGGGATAGACGAGCAGATTGCGCACCCACCAGGCCAACCCCAACATAAACGCAGGCTCAAAAACGAAAAGTCCGTTGCGGACAAGGAGAGGGATTGTCCACTGCCGGCTCTGGTAGTGCCAGAGCAGGGCCAGGGTCAGGACAGGAGCCATGATGTAGACGGTGGCTTTGGTCAGAAACCCCAACCCCAACAGGACGCCGCTATAGAGCCAGATTCGGCCTGCGCTGGCCTCTGCTTCTCCCTGCGTTTGCCGGATGATCAGCCACAGAATGGCAGCGATGATCAGCTCCGCCAGACTGTCGTTGTTCACGGAAGCGAGCAGAGCCAGGTGTTGGGGTAGCAAGGCGACAAAGGCGGCGACAAGAAGCGCCAGCCAGCTGCGCCCAGGCCACAACAGCCGCCCGATGCCATAAGCAAGGGCCACAGTGACTGCGCCAATGAGCAGATTCATCAGCCGCAAGGGCACAAGCTCGCCGTTGGTCAGCATAAACAGCGGTGTTTGCAGCAGATAGTATAGGGGAGGCTGCCAATCTTCGTAGGTCAGCGGGTCAATGGAATAGGGTGGGGCAAAACGCGCCGAGACCGCTTCGCTGCGGTACGCTTCGTCGTAATCCTGCGGCTCAATAACCGGAAAGTGCCCTTCGCTGAGCTGGCGAATGTAATTGTAGTGAGCCGGCTCGTCGGGAGCCTGCCACGCCGGGGTGCGGGTGGCAAAAAGGAAGCCCGCCGCCAGATAGGCGGCGAGCAGAAGCAGGAGTGGTAGTAAGTGGCGCATGGCTCTAATGAGCCTGATTATTTCTTATAGGCGACGATCAGACCGTCGCGGATCGGTATGAGGGAGGAAATCCACTGGTCGCTGCTGGTGAGCCGCTCTGTGGTCTCGCGAATGGCTTCGGTTGACTCCTCATTGTTGCTCTCATCGAAGACGCGCCCGCTCCAGATCATGTTGTCAATAATTAAGACACCGCCAGGTCGCAGCTTTTCTTCGATTACGGCCAGCGATTCAGGATAACCGTCTTTGTTGATGTCATTGAATATGATGTCGAAGGGGCCTTCCGTCTCGCGCAGGGCCTGGATCGCTTCGCTGACCTGGTATTTAATCAGACCGTCGAAACCCAGCGCCGCCAGATGGCCGCGGGCGCGTTGGGAGAGTTCTTCATCCCAGACGACGTGGTGCACTTCACCACCACCGTTCTCCTGCACAGCGCGGGCGAACCAGGCGGTAGAGTAGCCGTAGCCAGAACCCATCTCAAAGATGCGTTGCGCGTTGGTGATGCGGGCTGTCATGTAGCAGTAGTAGCCGGCGGCAGGGCCGATGATGGGGAAGCGATGCTCGGCGGCATATGTTTCCATCTTTTGCATCTCGGCCGGCCGCTCGGGAACCAGTCCCTCCAGGTAGGCGCTCAGTTGTTCGTTGTTGTAGGTCATTGCATCCCTCCTAGCGACCCAGGTTGCTCAATTCTTCCTCTGCAACGCTTTCTTCCAGTTTTTGGAAGAGCGGCGTGGGTTGCTCCAGTTGGCGGCCAGCAGGGATTTCTTCCCGCTTCCACTGGCCCACCGCTTGCTGCGCGTCATAGGTCAATGCGATATGTTCCTGCTCCGATTCTGCATACGTGACAATCTTTTGTTCCCCGAAGAGCTGCGTTTCTTCGCCCAGAAGCTCGTGCAGCTGCTGGCTGGTGAAAGGCAAAATGGGAGCAAAGACGATTTTAAGCCCATTGATGGCCTGTATTGCTGTGTAAAGGGTTTGCGCCGTCGCTTCCCTGTCCGTTTTGGCCGTTTTCCAGGGGCTCATCTCTTCCAGATACTGGTTCACACGCGTCGCCAGAGCCATCGCTTCTGAGGCGGCGGCGCGGAACTTGCAGGCGTCAAAATAGTTGCCCACGGTCGTAAAGCCTTCGTCGATTGTCTCCAGCAATGCTTTATCTGCATCACGGAGGTCTCCGGGCTCGGGGACAGCGCCGTCAAAATAGCGCCGGGTCATGTTCAGCACACGGTGCACCAGGTTGCCCCAGTTGGCGACCAGCTCGTTGTTATTGCGCGCGATGTAGCCTTCCCAGCTCCAGTCGCTGTCCCGCGTCTCGGGCATGGTGGCGGTCAGATAGTAGCGCAGCGGGTCGGGATCATGGCGTTCGAGGGCGTCGAGCATCCACACCCCCCAGCTTCGGCTGCCACTGATCTTCTCTCCTTCCATATTCATAAACTCGTTAGCCGGGACGTCGTAGGGCAGGTTCAGCCGTTTCGATTCATCCTCTTCATAGAGGCGCTGCACCCCGATGAGCTGCGCGGGCCAGATGACGGCGTGGAAGGGAATGTTGTCTTTGCCGATGAAGTAAACGGTGCGTGCGTCCTCGTCGTACCACCACGATTTCCACACTTCCGGCTGGCCCTGGTTCTTGGCCCACTCGATGGTCGCTGAAAGATAGCCAATGACTGCCTCGAACCAGACATAGAGCACCTTGTGTTCGAAGCCCTCGACGGGGACCGGGATTCCCCAGTCCATGTCGCGGGTGACTGCTCGCCCTTGCAGCCCTTCTTCCAGGATCAGGTTACGGGCAAAATTGATAACCTGTGGGCGCCAATGTTCCTTGTCTTGCGAAATCCAGTCAGCAAGGCCATTCTCGGCAATCTTGGGCAGATCGATGAAGAAATGCTCCGTCTCGCGCAGCTCCAGGGCGCTATCGTCCAGCTTACTGCGCGGGTTGATTAGCTCCGCTGCACTGGCAAAGAGGGTGTTGCAGTTGTCGCATTGATCGCCGCGGGCGCTGGTGTAGCCGCAGTTGGGGCAGGTGCCCTCGACGTAGCGGTCCGGCAGAAAGCGGTCGGACGCTGGCGAATACATCTGCTCCGTCACCTGGCGATAGAGGTAGCCGTTCTCGAGCAAGGCTAGAAAAATGTCTTGCGAAACCTGGCAGTGATTCTCGGTATCGGTGTGGGTGAACAGGTCGTAGCTGAGGCCCAGTTTCTGGAACAGCTCCAGGAAGCGGCTGTGGTAGTAGCGGAAAACTTCTTCTGCTGACTTACCTTCCTCCTCAGCTTTCACCGTCACCGGGGTGCCGTGACTGTCCGAGCCTGAGACCATCAGGACGTTGTTGCCCCGCAGGCGATGGTAGCGAGCGTAAATATCGGCCGGGAGATAGGATCCGGTTACGTTTCCCTGGTGAATGTCAGCGTTGGCGTAGGGCCAGGCCACGCACACCAGGATATTTTCGGCATTTTTCACGTTATTCCTCGTAATCCTCTTCCTCCTCTTCTTCGTCTTCGAACTCCTCTTCTTCCTCTTCAGTCACTTCAGTGAGTAGTTCGGCCACAAGCTCAAAATCATCTTCGTCAATCTGCAGGAATGTATCTGCTTTCTGCAGGCTTTTCCTATAGTTAGAGACCGATTCGAACTCAACCGAATCGAGGTCAACCGCAGTATCGAGGTTGTAGGTATGTTCGTCGAGATCAATCGGATAGAACTGTAACTTCTCGGCCTCTCCCTCAGGGTAGAAGAACCCTTTGGGCACAGTATCTGTGGGTGGGCCGGTGATGGTGGCTACGGCAAAGAATACCTGATCCTCAACTGCGTAGAACAGGACGCGGTCGCCCGCTTTCATGGCGGGTCCAGAGGGGCCAACGACGATTACGCGCTCGCGCCAGCCGGGGATGGTCAGATCCTCCTCGGCGACCATGCTCAGGGACTTGATAAAGAAGTTGGTGTCCCGGCCTGCCCGTTGCTGTCGCGCCATACGGTTGGCCGCCCGTGCTTCTTCCTCGCTCAGGATGTTCTCCCAGATGCGAGCCTGAATGGCCATATTCAACTCCGCTGTCGTCCCGTCCTCGTAGCGAACCGTCATCCGGGGAGGATCAACCGCGATGACTGTGTATTTCCCTTTCCGATTGGCATATGTTCCATTTAGTTCAAACATTTCACTTTCCTGCCTGGATGGATTCGGCCTGCATGGTACCCGTTTCGATCCCTCTTGGCAAGATGTTTGAGCTGTTTTCAGTCGAGTTCTACGATTTTGGCGCGCCGGCCTAGCAAAAAGAGCGCTGCCAGCAAGATGATCAGGGCGATAATTTGCAAAATGTGGTAACCACTGGCGGTTAGCCAGGCGTTGGCGCGGAAGGTATCAACGAACAGGCGGCCGGCGCTGTAGATGGCAACTGCCGCCAGAAATGGCTGCGCCGGGTGGTGGGGCCGCCGCGCAAGGTAGAGCCAGGCGAGGAGGGTGACGGCGCCAATAAGTAGCTCATAGAGCTGAACCGGATGGCGTTGGATGCCAAAGAGGTTGACGCTCCACAGCAGATCTGCTTCTGTGCCGTACCCTGGCCCGGCCAGCATGTCGGCCAGGCTAACGGTCATGAGCGCCACAAGCAGGCCGGGAGCCAGGGCGTCCAGCGTACTATCAGGCTGCAACCGTTTGGCCCGTCCATAGAAGAAACCAGCTGCAACCCCGCCCATTAACCCTGCCCAGACGTTGAAGCCAGCATTCAGGGGCCAGACAATGCCTAACAGGTTATCTTCGTAGGCGCTCCAGTAGGTGACGACAAAGGCGAGGCGAGCGGTGACAAAACCAACGGCCAGGGCTACGGTTGCCAGGTTGTAGACGTCGTTGATGCGCAGCTCCAGCAGGCCGGCCGCCTTTTCCACGGCGAACAGAGTCAGCCAGATGCCGAGGATGTAAACCAGTCCTCCGGTGGGAATGGCCAGGGGGCCGATGTTCAGTGTGGGCAACATATCTCTTTGTCCGTGTACGTGAGGGCTACGGTTACGGTTCCAGGAGCTGGCCGATGCGCTCCTCAAGCATGGCCTGGTTCATAATGCCAAGGTGGATGTTTTGCACAACGCCATTGCGGTCAATGAACACCGTTTCCGGCAGTGAGCTGACGCGGTAAATGCGGCTTATCTCGCCGCTTTCGTCCAGCGGCACGGGGTAAGTAATGCCCATCTCCCGCACAAAAGGCGCCACACGATCGGCAGGTTCGCCATCGTCGACGCCGGCGATGATGACCTGGCCGTTGTACTTGCGGCTTGCGGCCTGGAAGAACGGAATTTCGGCGCGGCAGGGTGGGCACCAGGTGGCCCAGAAGTTGAGTACGACTGGTTGGCCCTGCTGGTCAGATAGGGTGAACGGTTCGCCGGAGAGGGTTTGCAGGGTGAAGTCAGGGGCGCGATAGCCAACCGCAGGCGCTTCAGCGCTGGTCAGATTTATCTCTTCGACTGGTTCTCGCGAATAGAGTATCCAGGCCACGCCGAGGAAGAATGCACTGATGAGAAGGAGAGTCCAGGTGAAGCGTGACTGGGGCATCAGTTCCTTCGTAGCTTAGGCCTGGATTTGGGCGGGTGGAATGGGATAGCTGAAGAGCAACATGGCCGGTGTCAGACGGTGACGTCGTCAAGCGAAATGGTAAGTTCGCCCGCTTTGTAGCCCGCAGGCCGGGCCGTGAGGTCATAGACCATCGCGCCGTCAATCACCACGGGTACCATTTCACCGACCGGTAGCTCGCCCGGTACGAAGACCATACCGTCAATCTCGGGAGCGTCGCGGTAGGTGCGGCCAATGCTGACGCCATCACCATAGCCGTCTACAAGAATGGGCAGAGTGCGGCCAACCTGCTCCTGATTCTTTTCCAGCGAAATCTGTTGCTGCAGCTCCATCAGCTCATCGCGGCGTGCTTCTTTCACCTCATCCGGCACCTGCCAGGAGACGGTGGCCGAGGGCGTCGACGCTTCGTAGGAGTAGGTGAAGGCGCCGACACGGTCGAAGCGTAACTCTCGAACGAACTGCTTTAGCTGCTCGAACTCTTCATCCGTTTCGCCGGGATAGCCAACGATGAAGGTGGTGCGAATGGCGAGGTCAGGCATTGCGCTTCGCAGTTTCTCGACGGTTTTGTGGACCCAATCGAGGTTGGCGGGGCGGCGCATGCGCTTCAACGTCTCACGCGAGCCGTGCTGCAGTGGAATGTCGAGGTAGGGTAATATCTGCTCGTGCGTGGCCATCATCTCGATCAGCTCATCGGTGACATAGCCAGGATAGGCATACATGATGCGAATCCAGTCGATGTCCGGCGCGGCCTTGACCATTTCGTTCAGCAGCTTACTCAGGCCATTCTTCAGGCCCAGGTCGTGACCGTAGTCGGTGGTGTCCTGAGCGATGAGGATAATTTCGCGTATGCCGGCCTCTTGCAGAGCCACCGCCTCGTTCACGATGGAAGCAATGGGCCGGCTGACCAGGGTGCCCTTGATTTCGGGAATGGTGCAGAAGGCACAGGGCCGGCGGCAGCCATCGGCGATCTTCAGGTAAGAGGTGCTGCCCTGTGGCGCAATGCGCAACACGTTGCGCTCGTCTGTGCCCACGGTCTGGGCCTCATCGGGCAGGTGGTACATGGGCTGCGGATGCTTGCGGCGGCGCAATTTGCGCACGAAGGGAACGATGTCCATCCAACGCCGGGTGCCGATGACGCCGTCAATCTGGGGTACTTCCTGCACCAGCATAGGCCCGTAGCGTTGCGAAAGGCAGCCAGCGGCAATGAGCAACTGGTCTGGTCGCTTTGCCTGGGCCAGCTCACGCAGAGCAGCAATTGACTCTTCCTTGGCGGCCTGGATGAAGCCACAGGTATTGACGATTAGCACCCCAGCCTCGTCGGCGTTGCCGGTGCTATCGTATCCGGCCCTGTCGAGAAGCGCTGCCATGCTTTCTGAATCGACAGTGTTTTTGCTACAGCCGAGGCTTAACAAATAGAATTGCTTCTGCGCCTTACGTTTGCTCATAAATGTGGGTGCAAGAAGTATGGGTTAGATTAGGGTGGAGAAGGAGCAATGTTCTCCGGCTGTACAACGGGTTGTAATCAGTTGCCAGCGGCTGTTGTTGCCCAGGTCTGTTCGGCGACAACGCCACGTTCACCCAGCCGCCCGAGATCCTGACCGTTAATGGTAACGAAGACGCCGGCAGCATTACCGGTAAGCAGGTGCGCCTCTTGTTGGGCTTCCCACTCAAACGGCCCATCTTCGCGCACAACCTGGTCTTCCAGGACGACTTCACCGTCGATGGTGACGCGAACCCAGGTCCGTTCGCTGATATCCAGGCGCAGGTTGACGCGATCCATCGTTGCCGGCAGCGGCATCTGTGTTGGCGGCGCGTTGGCCTGATCGGTTGCCACACCGGCCGGGTCATTGCGCCCACTGGGGATGATTGGCGAGTCACTGTTCACGGATTCACCAACAACCGGGGTCATTCCGGCTTCGGGCGCGGCCCCGCCGGCGCTGTCTGCATCTGGCTCCTCTTCATCGTCAGAAGCCATAAGCGCTTCAATCAGCTGAGGCAGGTTGTCCCGCCCATCGCCCTCGCCGCGAATCATAGGGATGAAGCGGCTGGCGGCCAGACCAATCGTAATGAGCAGAGCGACGATGATTACGACTCGAACTTTCGACTCGGTACCGTCGCTGCTCCCGTCCAATTCCATATTGACAGGGTTGAAAAATGGCTGCGCAGGATTGGAAGTGAGTACTTCAGACCCGGCGCTCCCTTGTGAGCTGGATGCCGGCGGCCGGCCGTTCTTGCTGGCTTCGTACCGCTCAAGCAACGGGTCGGGGTCCAGGTCGAGGAACCGCGCATAGTTGCGTAGGAAGCCTCGCGCATGAACCGGCGTAGGAAGCCGGTGGTATTCACCTTGCTCCATTGCCTCCAGGTAGTAGGCGCTAATTCGCGTCTGCTCCTGGACCTCTGCCACTGTCAGACCTTTCATCTCGCGCGCGTCGCGCAAGATAGTTCCCAGTTCGTCCATCATTAGTGATAACGACCTGTGGCGATTGTCAATTGGTTAAAAAGCGGCTGGTGAGCTACCGGCCCACCGACCGCGGCCTGGACGTGACAAATCGCCTACATACAAGAGGCGCCCTTTACTCGGTGACTTCTTCGGCAGCCTCTTCGCTTTCGTCGGCGGTCTCCGTGGCCTCTACTGCTTCTTCAACGGCCTCGGCGCTTTCTTCTACTTCCGCTACAGCTTCTTCTACTTCTGCTTCTTCTACTTCTGTTTCAGAAACTTCTGCTTCAGCAACTTCCTCGGCGTCGTCCCCTTCCGGATGGACGTGGACGACAATTTGCGGGTGGAAGTCGCGGTCCAGGTGAATGGTCACGCGGTGCTCGCCCAATTCGCGCAGCGGCTGGCTGTTGAACTTGCGGCGGTCAATGTCAGCGCCTATCTCTTCATTGAGGCGTTCGGCGACGTCCATCATGGTCACAGAGCCATAGAGGCGGCCCGTTTCACCGGCTTTTGCATAGAAGACAAGGTGCATGCCGTTGATTTTCTCAGTCAGTTCTTCATACACAGCGCGCTGTTCGGCACGGCGCGCTGCTGCCCGCTCGCGCCATGCAGCGGCCTGCTTCAGGACACCCGGGGTAGCGAGGACGGCCAGACCACGCGGCAGTAGATAATTGCGCCCGTAGCCATCGGCAACGTCATGTATTTCTCCAGCATAACCCAGGTTGTCAACATCTTCTCGTAGTAAAACCTTCATAATCCGTTCTAGTCTCCGTTCGGCAATTCTACAGTCCAGGCTACGGCCCCGGACAAGCATCTTTCTGGCAACATCCCACTGCACAATTCGCAATGATTGCAGTCGGAGATGGTATCAGACCCAGATTATTTTGGCAAATTAGCTCGCTTCAATTGGTGGCTGTAGAAGGCCTTTCTAAGCGCGTACAAAGAAATGGAGGATCCTAAGGAAGGTGGCTTTCCGCTGCATAGACTTCGTCCATGGCGTGGAGAACATCGCTCAGTTCGTTGACTTCTTCTGTAATCTCCAGGCGCAGACGGCGGGCGCGGCCGCTGTCGATGTCGCGCGCGCCCACCAACATGGTCTGGGTGTAGATGGTTCCCATAGCGGTCAGGGTGTTTTCTAGACGCAGACGGGCACGGTGCATGGCGTTTTCAAGCTGCTCAATGGCGCTTAGCTGGCGGTTGAGGCTGGCTATATTGTATTCGATGTCCTGGCGTACGGCCGGCGCTAATTCATGATCGAGCTGCTGTTGCAGCTCCTGCAGCCGGGCCTGGGCCTGCTCGCGATTGCGCAGGTGTAGATTGCGCTCGGTCTGGTAGCGGTCCAACCGTTGCGCCAGGCCATAGACCTCTTCCAGCCATTCATCTAACTGGCTGGCTGTGTCGGCCAGGTGGTCCTTCAGCACGGTATCGCGGCGTTCGCGGATGGCGGCGGCAATGCGGCCGCGATAGTCAAAGGCGTCGCGAACCTGCTGTTGCAGCCAGGGGTCGCGCAGTCGTTCCGGGCGGAATTCGTCGTGTAGCATGTTGGCGATGACACGGCGGTGCGCCTCGGCGTCGGTAAGGCTGCTATAGACGAGGGCGGCCTCGCCGGCGAGGCCGCCTGCAAGCCAGGTCCACCACGGAATCCCGATGTATTGTGGTGCAAAGAAACTAAGCAGGATGGTAACCGCCAGAAGGAGGGCGCTTTCGGGCCGGAAGAGGGCGTATTGCAGGATAGCTCTTCGTGCACGCTCTTCAAGCGATTTCCGCTTTTCGCTGGTCATGGAGTCCTATTGTTGTCGTATCCGGGTAGGGACTACGGTGTGCTGGGCCGTAATGTCAAAAATCCCTACTCGCTTGCTGATTCCTCACTCACCTCTTGAGCGGGCTCCTCAAGGGAGGGGGCTTCGCCCAGACCGAGGCGACGCTTCCGTTCTTCCAACTGGAGATCGATTTCGGCGGCGCCCAGGGCCTGGTCCATTTGATTGTCCAGGCGGCTGGCGTACATCTCACTATAAGCGGAAGCTTTGTCTAGCCGGCCGCGAATTGATTCGCCCAGGCGAGCAATGTCGCTGTCACCGACGCCCATCAGGTCGTCGAGGCTCTTAATGGCCTTGACTGTAGCTTCTTTCGATTTGGCCAGCTCCAGCAGCGCTTCCAGCTCTTTCTGCTCCTGGCGAATGGTGGTCAGCTTGGCCTGGAGCTTGAGCCGCGCATTGAGCAACGCCTCATACTCGCGCTGCTGGCGCACCCACTGCTCATGGTACTGTTCTTGTAGCCGCCGGGTGCTGTTCAACTCATTCTGTGCCGCGCGGGCCAGATCGGCCTTGCCCTGCATCAGCAAGGTGTCGATGTTGCGGTCGAGCTGGTCGCCTTTCTTTTTGTACTCGTTGTAACGTCGCTCCAGGGTCTTTACCTCGCCGCCGACTGTTGCTGCTGCTTCTTCCAGCTCTGTCAGATTTCGTTCAGCATCGCGAATATACTGCTTCATCACGGCCACAGAGTTGGACTCCAGCGCCTTGTCCACCATGGCGTGCAGATTTGCCGAAATCAAAGTCTGTGCTTTTTCCAAAAGTGTTGCCATTCGTTCTTTTTCTCCTTGTCGATATCAACCATCGGCGTTGATCTGGAAATGTCAGGCGCTGCCGATCTAATACATCGTTATCTGGACGAGAAACTTATTGCTTCTGTCTCGTATATAGGGAAAGATAGGGTGACCTGCAACTCATTTTGCGCCGGTTGTTCCCATGATAGCGTTCCCTGGTGTAACTGTATCACATTCTTAATTACTGTCAGCGCTGGCCCAAAGCCTGGTAATTCTAATATCGGCTCATCATCGTCGGCCAGGAACTGGGCAATGCGTTCTGTGTCTGTGGCCGGAAAGTGGCCCTTCAGCGCCTGAAGTTTGAGATAGACGCTTTCCTCGTCGGCTGTGCTGGACAACTGCATGATCGCCCCATGCCGCTGCTGCAGGTTGGTCAGCAGCAGATTGAGCAGGCGTTCAAGCGTTATTAGCAGGCGATCACGATCACCAAGAACGGCCGGCAGCTCATGGTCCAAATTATAGCGGAATTCCACCCCTTCGTGTTCCGCATCGAACTGCAACTGGTAGGCGGCTTCATAGAGCACCATGCTCATATTATGCACCGGCGCTGCCCGCATGTGAAACGCCGCTTCCGCTTCGCCGGTCTTGAATTCCGCCATAGCAATGAAATCCTCTACCAGGCGGGTCAGCCGCTCGCTGCTGGCCTGTATGCCTTCCAACGAGGAGACCAGATCTTCGTCGGTCTGCACCCGTTCCAGATCACCGGCCAACTTCTCCGAGTAGTTGGTGACCAGATCCAGCGGCCCTTTGAAGTCTGGTTGCAGCATGCTCAGGATGCTGCGTTTCAGGGCCTCGAAGCTCTGATTCATGGCGCCCTGGCGCTGGAAATAGCGGTCTAGCTGCGTGACGGTCAGATCCACCAGCTCATCAATATCGTATGGTTTGGTGATGTACTCTTCTGCACCGGAGCGCCGGCCGCGGTGGATGTCTTCGTGTTCCCCTTTTGCCGTCAGGAAGATAAAGGGGATTTGCAGCCAGGAGGCGTTGTTGCGGACGCGCTCAAGGAATTCATACCCGCCCATGACGGGCATCATCACGTCTGAAATAATCAAATCTGGCTGGTGCTGCTCCAGCACTTTCAGCCCTTCGAGTCCATTGGCAGCAGTCAGGATTCTCAACTGATACGGCGTCTCGGCCATCTGCATCAACTCGCGTAGCCCTTCCAGCAGGTGGTGGTCATCTTCGACGATGAGAATGGTTGCCTGGGGCTGCGACTGCTCCTGGACAGGCAAAGTTCTGGCCTGCTGGCTGTCATGGGGAGGTAAGATGATGCAAAAGCTGCTGCCACTATTCACAGTGCTTGTCGCTTCAATCCGGCCACAATGCAACTCAATCAGTCCTTTGGCAATAGCCAGACCAGAGCCAGAGCCTTGTTGCTCTAACCGTTCACGGTTGTATTGGAAGAAGAGGTCAAATAGCTGCCTCTGCACGTGTGGAGGAAAACCAACTCCGCTATCCTTTACGCACAACTGCACCTCTTCGTTGTATAGCCGGGCACTGAGCCGGATAACTTTTGGCCCATCACGGCGAGCCTGTGTGAATTTAATGGCGTTGTCAATCAGGCGGTCAATGACATTGGCCAGAGCGGCGCGCTCGCCAAATATGGCAGGCAGTTGTTCATCTATCTCATATTCGATGGTGATATCTGCTTTAGCTGCCTGGGCTTCGAAACCTTCACCGCGCTGCCGGAAGAGGCGTCCCAGATCATGAATTGGTTCCGCCTGTTGCTTAAACATTTCCGCCGCCTTACCGGTGCGGATCTCCATGATCTTGATGAGATCTTCGACAAGGTTGGTCAGGCGGATGCAACCAACCTGGATGCCGCGCAGGTACTCTTGCAGATGGGCTGTGTCCTCCACCGAGAGCAGGCTATCGGCGAGCATATCGTAATAGGCTGTTACGTAGGTGAGAGGCGTGCGGAACTCGTGGTTCAGGAGCTGCAGAATGTTACGCTTCAGCGCGCCGAATTTTTGCTGGCGCACCTGTTGCAGTTGGAACGTTCTGTCTAACTGGCTCTTGACCAGCTCCAGCAGCTCGGCGCTGACGAATGGTTTGGTGATGTACAGCTCGGCCCCACTGCGCCTGCCTTCCATGATGTCCTGCTTTTTGCCTTTTGCCGTCAGGAAGACAAAGGGGATGTGGACCCAGGCCGGGTTCTCACGGACTTTGGCCAGAAACTCAAAGCCATTTAGCCGGGGCATCATGATGTCGGAGATGATCAGGTCTGGCGTGTGCTGCTGCATCAGCGCGAGCCCCTCTTCACCGTTCGTTGCCTTGAGAATCTCTACTTCATAGCCGATGTCGAAAATCTGTAGCAAGTCACCCATGCCGTCGAGAATTGAGGCATCGTCCTCAACGAGCAGAATCGTTGCCGTATTCGTCATCTCGCTTTTGTTATTGAGAGCCATCGATGGTTCAGATCAGCTACCAATAGACGGTGCTGGGTAATTGCCCCTCGTACACGAGTAATGCCCGCTGCTCTGCCGTTGTGCACCGGCAACCTGCTGTGCTTTTAGTCCAGCGTTTGGGGAAGCGCCGGTCATCGCTTTCCGCTTCTGGTCTTAATCGGTGCGCAGGCGTCGTGCTGTGATGAGCAGTAAGAACAGCCCTAAGGCAGCAGCAATTGCCGTGCCGGTGCCAATGCCAGTTTCAGGCAGCGTTCCACCGCCAGTGCCGGTGCCGGTGTCGGTACCGCCACCAGTACCCACAATTGGTGTGGGGGTGCTGATGGAGAAAATACTGGTGCCAAAGATGTTGGGAGTCGGCGTTGCTTCCGCCGGCTCCTGCAAAACAGGCGTATTGGTGGGTTGAGGTGTATTGGTGGGGACGGGCGTATTCGTCGGAGGTACGGGGGTATTGGTTGGCGTGTTGGTGGGACGAGCCGCCTCTGTCTCTATCGCGCTAAGGGTCTGTGTGACCAGCGCGTTTTGGGCCAGTGTGGTGGCATTGGCCTGCGCAATCGCCGTGCTGGTGCCGCTGATGCCATTGGCTACGTCATCCGGCCGGAAATAGAGAACGCCGGCAGTACAAATGGTCGCCAGCACCAGGACGGCCCCCAGGGCCATCAAGAGGATGACGAAAGGTGAGGCCTGCCCCGCTTCTGCGCTGTTTGAGTTGTGCGTGTTGTGATTCAACATAGTTCCCTCCTCTTCACTCCGTCGGTTAACGGATCATATCAAGGTTTGGATAAGGGACGAATAGCTGTTGTCCCTCAGCCAGTAAGACGTCCGCGCCTGGTAGACGATAGCCTACCTCAGTTGTGCGGGCGCGGCTATGGATGGCGGTTACTTCACCAACCACCCCGGCATAGGGCGCTCGCAACAGGCGAACGCGCTGCCCAATCTGTAGTGGCTGATTCTGATTATCCGCCGCCTGAGGCCGTTCGGTCCCAGATTGCGGGATGATAATTTCCGGTCGCGATTGGGCGCTGGAGCTAGATGCAATCAGTGAGGCTTCCCGGCCTTCGTTCTGCTGCAGCAGCTCAAAGATAGGCGGCGCCATTCGCTGTCCCTGAAAGCCTTCGGTGACAATGATGGGGAAGCGCAAGGAAGACAACGACGAGATCCATGCCGAGGGGATGCTGCCGACGATGATTCCACGCACCGAGCTTTCCTCGGCCGCTTCCAGAACGTTGCGCTGGTCGAGATAACCGGCCACCAGAATGGCGCCACGGGCATCGACGCCGATATGCTCCTGCAGGAGTGGATCTCTGTGGTCGGCCACGGCCATTTTAACGGTTCCCACTCCCTCCTGGCCGGAGTCCCAGACTGCCTGAATCAGTGCACCGTACGTCTCGATAATCACACCACGGTTGCCCAGGAACCCCGAAACCAAGCCTTGCATCATGGCCCGTAGTTCTATCAGGTCCGGCGTATGCTGTAGGACCAGACGCCCACGGTCCACCTGGTAGAGGACGCCGTTGACGGGCGAACTGTAGCTCTTGCTTCCGAAAAGAGAGCGTTTTTCGAGGAGTGGCTTCTTC
This sequence comes from uncultured Ardenticatenaceae bacterium, assembly GCA_964602995.1. Lineage (GTDB taxonomy): Bacteria > Chloroflexota > Anaerolineae > Promineifilales > Promineifilaceae > JAAYYY01. The sequence goes on along the minus strand of CAZRTM010000004.1, from coordinate 37,742 downwards.
TTCTGTATGGCGGCGCCTTCTTCAACCAGCAAATAGTTCGCGACTTCGTCTGCCGCCACGCCCAGAATTTCGGCGGCAGGTACGATGGTAAATCCGCGCTGGCGCGATGCTCGAGCCACAACCTGAACGGCTGAGACCTGCTGGCCCATGTTGACGGCGATTTCGCCGCCATGAGGCAACAGGCGCTCGCGCCTGATTTGTGTATAGGGTTGAACAGTTGTGATGCTGGAAGCGATCATATTTTTATTAGCGGTCAGCCGTCAGCTGTCAGCCGCCCATATCCCATAACCACTGCTTCAGTTGTGAGCGGCGTTCTGAGTCGTCTTCAGTTAGCAGCACTGGTCTTCCACGGCAATCGACCACCAGGCCGACAGCGCCGCCGTGCACGGTTATTTTTTTACCGCGCCCGGCGCCAAAGCCGATGTCAACGCCGCGTTCCGGTTTCAATGTCAATTGTACTGGCACGCCAGCATCGAGCGGGACGGTCATCAGCTCGCCAAACTGCGCGTCGATGTGGTATTCGCCTTTATCCGGCGCTTCGACAGTGATGCGTAAAGCCCTGTCGCCTGTGCGGCCACGGCTCGTGCCTGTGGGCGCAATAACCCAGCCCAGGTCAACCAGCACGCCGCCTTCTAATATCTGGATGACGGCTTCGGGTTCGTGAGCTGCTAACAACCCCAGCATGGGCAAGACGCCGTGCTGGTCTACGGCCAGCGAGAAAACGCCCGTCGGCTGCAGCGCGTCGAGCAACATGAGGACAGTCTGGCCCAGGCGCGGCGGATAGGACAGCGTGCTGCCCCTGGCTACAAGCAAACGGAAGGGAGGAAGCGTAGGCGACGTCCAGCCCCACTGCGCGGCGGCATCGCGCACGGTATTAGCCATGACCTTGCGCGCCAGCAGTTGCTCTATGTGAAGCTCATCTTCAGTCATAGGAACAGTATGCGGGTATATCGCTTTCTCATGGAGCAGGTTGCGCAGCGCAGACTCTTCGAAAGGCACCGGAGAATTGCGCAGAATCTCCTCTAAAGTTGTCTCTTGCAGGAGGTTGGGTAGCTGGCGGCCCATTCCCAGGTTGCTATCGATGAAGAGGCTTGATTGCTCGGCGTCGGCAACAGCCAGGGTGACGCTGCTGCTGCCCAGGTCCAGGCCCAGCACGCGGGATTTATAGAGCGCGCCAAAATATTCGATCATCTTGCCAAAGGCGCGAGCGGTGGCCATGGGGGCGTAATCGCTCCAGCCTTTCAACTCCTGAATTCCCGGTATGGCGCCAATACGCATCTCGCTATACATCTTGCCTAATAGCTCGACCGTCTCGCCGAGCTTTTCCGTCTCCAGGTTGGGGCGCACGTTATCGACGACGTGTACGGTCGTCGTCGAGCCGAGTTTAGACGTAACCTCTTCGCGCAGATTGCTGTTTCCGGCGTAAATCACCGTGGGGCGGGCGCGGCTGGTTTGTAGACCAATACCCAGCTCAATCAGCTCCACAATGGGTATCAGACGGCGCGTATCACCGCCATCGACGCCGCCGGTCAGCAGGATAACCTCTGGCTTCTGCTCCAGCAGAGCGGAGATTTGCTCCTGTTCATTGCGCGAATCGTTCAGGCTGAATGTGTCCAGCTCCTGCATATAAATGGAGCGGGCCGCGTGCCTGGCGCTGGCCAGGCTGACATCTTCGAGCAGACCCGCCGTAATCAGTTGCAAGGGAGCGGCTGCGCTGACGGTGACGCCAAAGTGGTCGACGCCGGTTCCATTCTCGCGGGCAGGAGTGATTAAATTGCCAGACTCAGTGAGCAAGGGGCGGTGGGTGATTTCCGAAATGCGCGCGATTGCTTGTTGCACGCCGGTTACGATGTTGTGCCAGGGCGGCCCGGTGGTAGCCGGCGCGGTGGCGCGGGCCACGAGCCGGTAGCCGCTCTCGGTAATATCGAACAGAGCGACTGTGGTCGTGCTCGAGCCACAGTCGGCCAGGAGAAAGGAATCGTAACGCTGCTCGCTAATGATCATGGAAAGAACAGTCCCATTACACCGGCAAGCTCCGTCATATAGAAGCTAATCCGCTCCACCAACAGGGCCAGGCTGGTGCTGAAGGCGCCGGCAAAGAGCGCGCCAAAGGTAATCATGATCGTTGCTTGCCCGATTCCGGCTATCAACCGCCGCCAGCCCCGCGCGCTGTACTCACCATCCTGGTCTGCGCGGCCTGTAAACTGGAAGTAAAGCAGCACGGAGATGGTGAGCAGGGCCGTTACCAATCCCAACACGGGGTTGGCGCCTCCTGTTTGCAGCAGTTGTGGTATCAGCGTGCCGCTGATGACCCCGACCAAAGCCACAGCGGCGCCAGCCGTTATCAGGACGCCGACACTGCTGTTTCCGACCCACGCCAGTGGCCGGATAAATTTCAGCAGAAGCAGGATGGATAGGAGCAAGGGAACGAGCCATGTGAGGCTGGTGGGTTCCGTTGGCGCTGCCATAATTTCGTTGATGACCGGGAGGAAGACGGTGCGCACAGCAATGACCGCGGCATAGGCCGCGCTGACGCCGACCAACAGGTGTACAGCAATGCGGTACAGCGGGTTATCACCCACAATATAACTGTAGATAAAAAGGGTCAGGAGAAAACCGGCGACGATGGGTAGCAGTTCGTTCATGACTCTCCTACTGCCTGCTTTGCTGAACGCCACGGAGCAGGGTGAAAAGCGCACCGAGGAGTAAGAGCACGGCGGCCAGCCAATGGGCCAGGGCCAGCGCTTCAGTCTGGCCCGGCGTCGCACCGGCTTCCGGCGTGGGCAGGGTGCTGACCAGTGCCGACAGTTGGCCCGTTTCGTGATAGGGCGCTGCCAGTGGCGCAACGGCCGGTGTGACTACAGCCATCATGGGCAACTCTGTCTGGCTTTCAACTTGCTCAATCCAGCCTTGCAGATTTTCCAGGTCGCCAGTGAGAACAATCAGTAAGGCGGCGTTCTGCAGCGACTCCGCCGTTGCCTCTGCCAGTGGCCGGCCGGAAATGGATTGGCAGGCCGCCCCTGGCTCCAGGCAGCTACTCAATTGGCGCAGGGCCACTGAATTGCCCGGCAGGTAGCCAATGGTCGCGCTCTGTAAGCTATCGACGCCCGCGGCAGCCTGTTCAGCAAGGGTGGCCCCTGCTGCGGTCTGGCTGAGCAAAATGGCCTGGCTGTCATTGGCCGCCAACGCTTCCAGCACAGCATTCGCCTGGGGCTGCAGGATGCCATTCAGAGCCGGCGTGTAATCAAAGGCGACGATGACCGGTTGGCCTGCCGCTTCATCCAGCAATGATTGTACAGCGGCCAGCCCGCCTGAGGTCATTGGTTCCAGGTTGGGCACCATGCCCGTGACCATGCCGGGGAAAAGCAGGCCGGTCATCACGGCCGCCAGCAATAGCAGCGCCAGCACGATGCGGGTAGCAGCGCTATAGGATGGAGCACCCTCCGGCACAGCTCTGGTGATGGTCTCCTGGCTTTCTTCACGGGCCAGTTGGCGCAGCAGTGTCACTTGCTGTTGTTGTTCGGCGATGGCAGGCTCAGGATCGTTTCGTTCGGCGGCAATAGGGCGCGAGACGACCGGGGAAATGGCGAGGACACCGCGCAGACCGGCCAGCGGCCCCTCACTCTCTTCGGGCAACGGAACTTCCTCGTCGTCAAGCACGCCTGCTTCACGGAGGCTGCGAGGCTTCAACGCCTGCAGCCATTCCGGTATTTCGGCCTCGCTCAACGTCTGACTGTCTCGCTCAGGCGGCGGAAGCGCTTCTAGCAGGTCGGACCATTCGCTGTCCTCAATCCCAATCTCAGCCTCGCCCAGATTGAGTATCCCTTCCGGCTCTTCAGCCATTTCTGTTTCGCTGGGGGCCATTGGCAGCAGCCACTCGGGAATCTCATCCAATGGCGTCGGCTCGGCTTCGGGAAGGTCGGTAAAGGGGTGGTCGAGCCATTCCGGCAGGCCACCAGCCAACTGCGGCGGAACGCCTGGCCGCTCTTCGGCAACAGCATCGCTTTCGCGTGTGTTGCCTAGATCAAACGCTTCCTCCCCTTCATCCATATCGGCCAGCACGTCGCTGAACCAGTCGGGAAGGTCATCGCTGGCAACCAGCTCGCCGACTTCGTCTTCATCGTCGTCTACCGTCAGGAAATCGAATGCGTCAGCAGCCCCCTCTTCTGCTGGAGCCGGTTCGTCTGCAAGGTCACTTTCGAGAGCCGGTGCAAACTCATCAACCAGAGCATCTTCGGCGCCGAAATCTGGCCCGGCCGCTACATCCGCTACATCAGCCAGCCAGCCAGGCAGCTCTAACTGGTCATCGTCTTCTTCGCTATTGGAAAGCTCGTCGGAAAAATCGGCGAAGAGCGGCTCCTCTATCTCAGGCTCATCTAGGGTGGAGGTGACGGGCGCGGCCTGCTCGTCGACTTCAGGCGATAATGCCTGCAACCATTCTGGCAGATCGTCAGGAGGCGTGGCTTCAGCCTCGACCTGTTCGTCCATTACCTCCGTGAGCTCGTCGAGCCAGGCCGGTGTTTCTTCTATTGCACCCTCATCCTCTGCCGCTTGCGTGGATGCTTCATCGCCGGCATCTGTGCCGGCCTCGTCCGCGCCGACGTCGTCCATGCCGGTGGTGTCCGGGTCAAAATCAAATTCCAGGCTGGCGGCATCGTCAGCGCCAAAAAGGTCGTCCGCACTCTCGACTGCCTCTTCCTCTTGCGAGCCACCCTCATCTAAGGTAGCCAGCCAGGTCAGGAAATCTTCTTCGGGGATTTCATCTTCGTCCTCTGGCGGCGCAGCCTGTTGCTCCTCTTCCATCTCCTTGAGCCAGTCTTCCAGCTCGGCAGAGATCAGGTCGCTATCGTCGTCGCTCTCGTCAGCTATGGGCCACTCTGCTGCGCCGGCCTCCGGCGCTGCCAGTTCATCCTCCGTGGAGGGCAGCGGACCGGTGTCGGGCGCGTTCAGCCCTTGCAACCAGTCGGGTGTTTCCTCTTCTAGAGAGTCGCTATCCTCCTGGGCGGCAGGCGAGGGGTCGCTAAACAGCTCATCCGTACTCTTCTCGCTATAGAAGATCTCATCCGCGCTGTCGTCTTCGAGGAGCCAGGGTGGCAGATCATCACTGGGTTCGTGTTCGCCGCCCAATTCGGCCAGCGAGAGGGCGTCTGCTTCATCTTCAGAGGGATCGAAGTCAAAGTCCGACAGCCAATCTTGAATCTCTTCTTCGCCGCCCGCCGCATCCTCCATCTCGCCCGTCTTAAGCCAGGATGGAATCTCTCCCGACACGTCGAGGTCGCCTGTGGAGCCGGGAGGGCGGGATGGCAGCGAGAACGGCTGGGCGCCGGCGCTGGCGTCGTCGTCCTGGTCCTCAGCGGCGCTATCGAGGTCGTCGGCCAGCCGCGTGCCGCAGTTGTCGCAATACAGCAGGTCCAGCGGATTCTGTGCCTGGCAGTTGGGGCACAGTTGAGACGTCCCACTGGCCAGAGTTTCGCCACACTTGTTGCAGAACTTACTCTGAGCTGGATTCTGAGCGCCGCAGTTGCGACAGATGATTTCACTCATGAGCTATAAGGTCGTTCCAGACCACTGAGCAGGCGCAGGCTGAGCAGCAAGATGCCCAACGCTACACCTAATAGGAGTCCGCGCACACCGGCCGTCACCAAAACGGTGTCGGCAATCGTGCGAATAGGGTTTAGGAGGTTGCCAATGGCGGCTGGTAGCGGCGCCTGCGTGATGAGAAAAAAGAGCGCCGACAGAAGCAGGAGCAGCGACCAGCGGTTCCTGCGCTGCAGCAAGCGTACACCGGCAAACAGTAGGAAAAAGGCGACCAGAGAGGCCAGCGCGGCCTCGAGCGGAGCCTGTAACTGGTTAAAGACTGCTTCAACGCCATTGTTTGTGAACCCCAGCGCGTCGGTGATAGCCAGGGCGAACAGGGCTAACATGGAAAGCACCAGCAGCACACTGTAACCGTTGCCGCTGCGAGCGCGGCCCAGGTGAACGGCCAACAGATTCAGGACGCCCAGGATGAGTGCTGCGGCAGCAATAAACGAGACCCAATTGAGGAGCATCTGGGCAAGGGGAGGCAGTGCCAGAATACCCACCAACACGGAAAGGCCAAAGAGAATTGCCAGAGTAAGCGGCAGACCACGTTTTAGGAAAGTCATAATCACCGTTACTTGTAGGGTGTTCTACTCACAAATGCGCTAGAGGAGCGACAGGAATTGCCATACGGCGGCTGCCAGTATGGTCAGTATGAGAAGCCAGCGAAGGATATCCTGAACGCGCGCACTGGCCAGTTGTAACGGCGTACCCTCCAGATATGCGCCTGCCACAAACAGCTCTTCACCCCACAAAGTCTCAGCTCCACCAGCAGTGGCCAGAGCCATCGCTATAGGGTTATCGGTGCCCGCGACCTGTCCAAGATTGTCCCGGTGTCCGGCTTCGGTGATAATCGCGATTTCCTCACCAAAATGACCAACTGCAATGTTGCTCCCCGTGTCATCCTGGGAGAGCGCATAGCTGGCCCCGGCTGCATATGTAAAAGGAAAAGCATCGTCTGCCAGGAATTCGACGTCACCGGGCCGGAAAGATGAGCCACGCCCGGCGTCTTCGTAAGAGCGGCGCACGCTGTCTTGCGCGGCTGGCAAGAGCGTGCCAGTTCCCACGGTGACACGCGGCGTCAGGGTGCTTTTGCTTCCGGCATCGGTCATCAAATCCAATATTTTCAGGCCTGCGGCGCTGGCAGGGCCGCTGATGGTGTGCAGTGGACCCCGCCCCAGCGTCAGGTGCGGCCGTCGCCCGCTCTCTACAGCAAGTCCAAGCTGGCGGCGTAGCGCGGTGTAACCGGCCAGGGGGCGCAGCGCCCATGTTTGCCCTGTCTGGCCATTCCCCAACCTGCGGAATGTCCACAGCAGTAGTATTGTGGTCAGCAGTAGAATGCCAATGACAAGGAATTCGACTTCGGGCATACCGTTACTTTGCCTTCAAATAAGCTATGAGCGCGTCAACAGAGTCTGGCTTTTCTAACAGGTGCGCCAAACGTCCAACTTTTTCGCGAGGCCATAATATGGAAAGGCCGGGTTGGGCCAGCCATAGAAATTGACCCCCCAGAAAAGAGAAAGGGCGACCCGCTTCCAGAACAATTAAAGCCAGGGTGCTAAGGCCACGCTGAGAAATAGCTTCCGCTACGGTTTTGAGGAACGCACTGTCCTGCGACTGGGAGTAACGCATGGCACTTTACAATGAGTTGACGTAACGTAATATGGGCCAAAGTATAGCACGTTTAGAAAGGGGTGTAAAGAATGCACGACTCTGTGCTTATGTGCATTTCGTACTATATAATTCGCCCGTATTCAGTCGTGATCCAGGGAGCGAGAGGAGAAAAAGTAGTGCGCGTCAAAGTAATTCTGAACCCCTGGGCAGACCATGGCCGGGCGATTCAAATGAGGGATGATATTGAGCGTTGGGGCGCCCAGCACGGCGAGCTGGACATTGTCCTGACGAGCGAGCCGGGTGCGGCCATTGATCTGGCGAGCGCCGCCGCCAATGCCGGTTACCCGATTGTGGTCGCCGCCGGTGGGGATGGCACAGTGAATGAAGTGGCGAACGGTCTGCTGCTTAGTGAGGCGGCGGAGCAGGTCAGGCTGGGCATCATTCCCATTGGCTCTGGCAACGACTATGCTTATGGCCTGGGCTTTGGAGTTGATGCAGAACAGGCGGTGGCGCGGCTTTTTGGCAATAGCACAAGGCATCTCGACGTGGCTCTGGTGAAGAGTGACGACGGGCGCACCCGCGTTGCCTGCAATGGCATCGGCATGGGCTTCGATGCTGCCGTGGCTATCGAAAGTCGCAAGATTACACGCATTCACGGCTTCCCCATGTATATTCTGGCCACCTTTAGGACGATGGCTTTCCGCTATGCGTTGCCCAGGCTCCAGGCCAGTTTTGATGAAGAAAAGGTGCGCCAGCAGATGTTGCTGCTTGCAGTGGGCGTGGGGCCGCGCGTTGGCGGCGGATATCGCCTGACGCCAGATGCGGTGTTCGACGATGGGCTGCTCGATAGCTGCCTGGTCAACCCGGTGAGGCGAGCGACTATGTTGTCGATGCTGACGCGTGTGATGCAGGGCAGCCACACCGGTTCTCGCCACGTAACGATGCGCCGCTCGCGCACCATCTGCCTGACGTCGGACCAACCTCTGCCCATACACATAGATGGTGAAATTTTTGCCCGGGTGGAAGACGGTGTTCGTGAGATTGAAATAGAGTGTCTGCCCCGCGCGCTGGCGGTGGTCACTTAGTGGCTGAAGTGCTACAGTGAAGCGGCAGACGCTGGAATAGACAGATAGATAGGAGCGATTGATAGTGCGAACAGTGGAAAGCGCGCTCACGGACCATGATCTGATCACACTGAGAGTCATCGGCGAATGGTGGGAGCTTGACCTGACCGGCGCTGATAAGAAAGCATGTGTTCAGGCATTGGCCCAGCGGTTACAACAGGTGGATATGGAGCTGGAGCTTAATAATTATTTGCCGCCGGAGGAAGCAGACGCTATGCAAGCTCTGGTAGGCGCCGGTGGCCAGATGCCGGTTGGCTCCTTCACGCGGCGCTTTGGCGATGTGCGGCAGATGGGACCGGGCCGGCTGGAGCGCGAAGAGCCGTGGCTGGACCCTGCCAGCCCGGCGGAAGCGCTGTGGTACCGTGGCTTTCTCTATCGCGCTTATGACAACGCCGACGATGGCTCACTGGTTGAGTTTTTCTATATCCCAGAGGAGTTATACGCTCAGTTCCCTGAACAGGAGCAGGATGTGGTCGTCTCCGAGCAAAGGTCGCCGGCGCTGCCTTCTGTAGAGCCGCCGTCTTCGGGAGCGCCATCTTCGGAACCGCCGCCGACCCATGCGGTGGACGACGTGACGACGATGCTGGCTTCGGCCCAACGCAATGGGCTACAACGAGCGCAGATCGACGCCCTGTCCCCTTATCTCTATGAGACAGGCGCGGGCCGTAACGATTTACTCCTGACGCTGGCAGTGGAAATGGGTCTGTTGCGCGAGAGCGGTGGGGCGTTGCGCCCTACCCGCGACGCCGTGGCCTGGCTGAAACAGGAGCGGGAGTCGCAATTGCAGGCGCTGGCCGAAGCATGGAGCGGGACGTCCTGGAACGAGCTGTGCCACACCCCTGGTCTGCGTTGTGAAGGCAGCGGTTGGAGCAATGAACCGTTGCTGGCGCGGAGCACCTTACTCGATGCCCTACCACGTGATCGCTCCTGGTACCGGGTCGATGATGTGGTGGCCCATATCCGCTCCGAAACGCCTGACTTCCAGCGCCCGGAAGGGAACTATGACACCTGGTACATCCGCGATGTCGAGGAGGATGTTTACCTGCGCGGTTTTGAAAATTGGGACAAGGTGGAAGGCCGCCTATTGCGCTTCTTGTTGCACGGGCCAATGACATGGCTGGGGCTGGTAGAGCTGAACGAAGGGCGCTTCCGGCTGGCGGAGCGCACGTTGCGGTGGCTATCGAACCGTGCGCCAGAGGCCGGCGAGGTTAATGTGCCGCTGGTTGTGCAGCCGAACGCCACGATTCTCGTCCCCTTTAATGCCAGCCGTTACCAACGGTTCCAGGTGGCGCGTATTGCCGAGGCGCAACCGCTGCAGGTGCCCCAACCTTATGAGTACCGGTTGACGCCAGATTCGCTCTCTCAGGCGCAGGAAGCCGGCATTCGTCCTGGCCGTGTGCTGGAATTTCTGGAAGAAGCCAGCGGGCGCACGATCCCTGCCAGCGTGCGGCGTGCGGTCGAACGCTGGTCGGAGAAAGGGCTGGAGGGTCGCCTGCAGCCGGTGGTCATTTTGCGCGTACGGGACGCCAAAATTTTGGACACGTTGCAGTCAAATGCCAGAACGCGCCCTTACCTGGGTGAGCGGCTGGGAGAGCTGGCCGCCGTTGTGCTCGAGGATAAGTGGCGCGAATTGCAGCAGGTAACGGCAGAACTTGGTCTTTTGCTCGACGTGACAGTTGACGCGCAGTAGTTACGATACATGAACAAAATGGAAGTCACCCGGCGCAAGAACGGGAGGACTGGTGTAAGCGATGTCTGAACTGCAACGGAAAGTAGTTGAAGCCTACCGCCAGCGTTTTGGCGAAGAGCCGGCAATCGTTGTGCGCGCGCCGGGACGTGTCAACTTGTTGGGAGCGCACGTTGATTATAATGAGGGTTGGGTGTTGCCCGCCGCAATCGAACGGGCGGTGTGGCTGGCGGCCGGGCCTGGCGACGGCGAACGGGTCACCATCAAGGCCATGGATTTTGAGGCTGAAGAGAGCTTTTCACTGGCAACGCTGGAGGCCAGAGAGAAGAGTGAGGCGGTGACGTGGATTGATTATCCTCGCGGTGTGGCCTGGGTTTTGCAGGAACAGGGAATGCGGTTGCCGGGCCTGAACATCGCCTTTACCAGCGATGTCCCCATTGGAGCGGGCGTCAGTTCCTCAGCGGCGGTGGAAGTAGCGTTCTTGACGGCCTGGGATGCGCTGGCACAGTTGGGGTTGGACGGCCTGCAAAAAGCGAAGCTGGGGCAGCGCGTTGAAAACCAGTTTATAGGCGTGGCCACGGGCATCATGGACCAGTTTGCCAGCGCGCATGGCGCTCGTGATCATCTGGTGTTGTTGGATTGTCGTACCCTGGAGCATGAATTAATTCCACTGCCGCCAGATGTTACCATTATCATCGCTGATTCCGGCGTGCGCCGGGAACTGGCCAGCTCTAAATATAATGAGCGTCGCCAGGAGTGTGAGCAGGCCGTTGCTATTTTGCAGGAGTATGTGCCGGGGATTCGCGCCCTACGCGACGTGACACCGGATGCGCTGGAGCTGTATGCGCACCGCCTGCCGCCGGTGATTCGTCGCCGCGCTCAGCACGTGGTACACGAATGTTACCGGGTGTTAGAAGGGGGCAGGCTGTTACAGCAGGGTGACGTCGAAGCTTTTGGTGTGCTGATTCGCGGCTCCCATGCCAGCAGCCGCGACCTCTATGAGGTCAGCATTTTGGAGCTGGATGTGCTGGCAGCGACGGCGTGGCAGCAGCCCGGCTGCTACGGTGCACGGTTGACGGGAGCCGGTTTTGGCGGCTGCGTTGTGGTTCTGGCCCAGACTGAAGCAGTGCCGGCCATCACGGCAGCAATGACGGAAGCATATGAAGCGGAGTTCGGGCGCCTGCCTTCCATCTTCACGACCAGGGCAGCTGAGGGAGCCAGGGTTGTCGAACGTCGTTGAGGGAAGGGGCGTTGTATTTGAGAGCGACATCACGGCCAATATTGTGTAAAGTAGCGCAATCGTGCTAACGTATGAATTTGGATTTCGCTATAGCCAGGAGGCTTTGCCATGAACCTGTTTCGTCGCGTCGTTCGTCTGATCTTATTTTTATTCGGTTTCGTGGTGGCGGTGGTGAGCGCTGCCGCTCTCTTCTTCGCGCGACAGATGATCCGTCCGGGGCGGCAGCCTCTGTGGGCCACGCCGGCCGATGCCGGATTGCCTTACGAGGATGTGGAATTTCCGGCGCGTGACGGACTGCGCCTGTCCGGTTGGTTTGTGCGCGGTGAACAGGCGAGCGAGGGGCAGGAGCGCAAACCGGCTATCATCTTGCTGCATGGTTGGACGTGGAATCGCCTGGGCGATACGGCCGACACGCTGATGGGGAACCTGAGCGGCGCTTCACAGGTGGACCTGTTGCGTCTGCTCCACGCCTTACAAGGGGCCGGCTATCACGTGCTCGCCTTTGACCTGCGCAACCATGGCCGCAGTGCCAACGGCGGCCCGGTGACATTTGGCCTGCAGGAATCGAACGACGTGCTCGGCGCTGTGGATTACCTGAAATCGCGGGACGACGTGGACGGTGACCGCCTGGGCGTCGTCGGCTTTTCCGTTGGGGCCAATGCGCTGCTCTTTGCGCTGCCCCACACAGATGAAATCGGCGCTGCTGTGGCGGTGCAACCGGTAAGCCCGGCGCTATTCGCCGAGCGGTACGCGGTTGACCTGCTCGGCCCATTAGGGCGGCCGGCTCTGGCCCTGACTGAGTTTATCTACCAACAGGCCGGGCATTTGCCGTTAAGCGCCATTGAGCCACTGATGACGGCTCCTGGCGCGGGCATTGTGCCGGTGCTCTATATTCAGGGGAAAGGGGATCCGTGGGGTAGTGTGGGCAATGTGGCGCAGATGGCAGCGAAGACCCCTGGCGCCGTTGACCCACTATTTGTCGATAGCCATCACCGTTATGGGGGATACCGCTATCCGGTTGAACATCCGGAGGTTGTCATCGAGTTTTTCGAGCAAAAGTTACGTCAGACAGGGAGGGAGGCTCCGGCGCGCTGATTAAACAGGGATGAACAGCGCCGGCGAACAGCCCGTAACTTTTAGCGACGCCGTTGCGACTCTCAATATGAATGCGTTATACTGATCGTACATAGCAGCAACATTGCCAATTTATAAAAACTGACTCACGTCTGACGCCCGCATCCAGGCCATCATCTGATTGTAGTCCTACCGGAAGAAGGAGTGTGACTATGGCGAGCGACAACAAGCAGGCAGTAGCTACTCTGAATCGCCTGGTAAAATTAGGCATCGCCAGCGAGAAGGGTTTTAATGTTGCGGCGGAGAACGTCAAGAATCGCGGTCTGAAGGTGATGTTTAAGACATACGCCCAGGAGCGCGCCAAGTTTGTTGCCGAGCTGCGCAGTGCTGTGCGGGAGATGAATGGGGATCCGGCTGAAGGGGGCGGGCCGCTGGCAGCAATTCACCGTGGATGGATAAACATTAAAGCCGCGATGACCATCGGCCAACCGGCCACTGAAAATGTGGTCCTGGGTGAGGTTGTTCGCGGTGAAACGGTGGCTCTTCGTACCTACCAGGATATGCTGGAGCGCCCATTACCGGCAAGCCTGCGTTGGAAGGTTGAGCGGCAGATGGAACGGGTTGCAGAAGTGCACCAACATGCGCTGGATCTCGAAGGTAAGGCTGGCAATAAGCTTGTGCTGCGCCTCTTTGACAGCGAAGAGGACCTGAATCAGGCTATCGATGTGTTGGAAAATGCCGGGTTCGATCCACAGCGAATGGAGAAGGTGCCGCTGGCGGACGTGATGGAGGTCTATGAGGGGCAGTATACTGGCAACACTACTGTGGAGAGCGCCCTGGCTGGTGCGGTCGTGGGTACTGGTGTGGGAGTGCTGCTGGGGCTGATTGCTGGCATCAGCACTTTTATTGCTCCTGGCGACGCCCTATTTGGTCTTGGTTTGCTGGAGACGTTTTTATGGACCATTCTGTTGGGAGCGGGCGCCGGCCTCTTCTTCGGCGCTCTCATTGGGGCCATTATCGGCCTCGGCGTCTCTCAGGAAGATGAGTATCAATACGCCGAAAGCGTTCAACATGGCAGCATGCTGCTGATGGTACGCACCGACCGTGCCCGGGCCAATGAAGCTGCTGATCTGATGAAGCGCATTAATGCACGCCGCTGGCGGTTAGCCACCTGATAGCTGTTACATGGAAAGTGTGAAAATCAAAAAGGAGCGCTGGCCAGCGCTCCTTTTTTTGTAATGTCCTGTGTATCAGAACCTATGCGTGTTCCAATTCGCGCTGGGCTTCAGCCACAATTTGCTCCTGCAGGTGGCTGGGCACGCGCCCATAGCGCAGGAACGACATGCTGTAAACACCACGCCCCTGTGTCATGGAGCGCAGGTCGGCGGAGTAGGTTTGCATTTCGGCCAGGGGCACTTCAGCGCGCACGATGGCCTTTGACCCTTCCTGCTCCATACCCAGAACGCGGGCACGACGGGAGTTCAGGTCACCCATGATGTCACCCATGTGGTCGTTGGGCACCATAATGGTGACTTCGTAAATCGGTTCCAGGAGAATAGGATCGGCGCCCATCGTAGCTTTCTTGAAGCCTTCGCGGCCGGCAATCTGGAAGGCGATCTCCTTAGAATCAACCGGGTGTTCCTTACCGTCATAGACTACGGCCTTAATACCCGTCATCGGGTAGCCGGCGAGTACGCCAGATTCCAGCGCCTGGCGGCAGCCCTTTTCCACGGCGGGGATGAACGGTTGCGAGATGGAGCCACCGAAGATTTCCGAAGCAAACTCAAACTCCGTCTCGTCATCAATCGGTTCTACACGCAGGAAGACGCGAGCGTACTGACCGGCGCCACCGGTCTGCTTCTTGTGCGTGTATTCTGAGGAATTGGTGCGCGTGATCGTCTCGCGGTAGGGGATCTTGGGCGTGCTGGTGGTCAGGTTCAGCCCGAATTTGGACTGCGCTTTCTTTACAGTAATGTCGAGGTGCGCGTTGCCCATTCCGGAGAGAATCACCTCGCGCGTTGCGGATTCGTTGTGCCAGCGCAACGTCGGATCCTCGGCAGTCAGGCGGCTGAGGGTCGTGCTCAGCTTGGCCACGTCGGACTGGGCGACAGGATGGACGGCGATGGACATAATCGGTTCCGGCTGTTTCACTGGGTCCAGGCGCAGATTGTTGCCCTGATCGCAAAGCGTGTCGTAGATCGAAGCGTCACCCAGTTTGACTACCGCGCCGATGTCACCAGCGTGCAGACGGTTGACCGAGATTTGGTCTCTACCACGCAACAGAACGATGTTGCCCACACGTACTTCCTCGTTGCGAGTGGAGTTATAGATGCGCGAGTCGGAGCTAAGCGTGCCAGCGAAGACGCGCAAATAGCTCATCTTGCCATAGGGATCGTCGCGTGTCTTGAAGACGAAGGCGACCAGCGGTGAGTCATCGCTGACTTCCAGCTCCTGTTCTTCGCCCGAGGCGTCGAGCACGGTAAAGGCGCCGTTATCGTTGGGCGCGGGCATCAGTTTGCTCAGGTAATCAAGCACTGGTTGGGCGGCAATGCCCGGTTCGGGGGCGCTGAACAGGAGGGGAACGACGGAGCCTTTGGCCATGCCTGCCTTCAGGCCGTGAATGATTTCCTCTTCGCTAAGCTCTTCGTCGTCGAAATATTTCATCAACAACTCGTCGTCGCCTTCAGCGGCAGCTTCGACAAGCTCAAAACGGGCCTCTTCAGCAGTGTCGGCCAGAGCGCCGGGGATGTCGCTTTCCTTTCCTTCGGCGCCCAGATAGGCTTTCATTTTTATGAGGTCGACGACGCCCTCGAATGACGGCCCCTCGCCAATGGGCAGTTGCAGGCGGACCAGGTTACCCGGCAGGCTGCTTTCCAGGCTGCTCATGACACGTTGGACACGCACGTTCTCACGGTCCATCTTGTTGACCACCACCATACGCGGCAGGTCACGTTCCTGAGCATATTGCCAGACCAGCTCAGTGCCCACTTCCACACCAGCCACGGCTTCCACCAGAATGAGAGCGCCTTCCACAACCCGCAGCGCACTGTAGACCTCACCGACGAAGTCGGCGTAGCCCGGTGTGTCGAGCAGGTTGAGCTTGGTTCCTTTCCACTCTACCGGCGCGAGGGCTGTGACAATAGAGCTTTGGCGCGCCACTTCCTCTTCTTCAAAGTCCATCGCCGCTGTGCCCTGCTGGACGTTGCCCATGCGCGTTGTGACTTTTGTGTCGAACAGGAACCGTTCCACCATGGTCGTCTTGCCGGCGCCGCTATGGGAGACCAGGGCAATATTGCGGATATCACTCGTTTTGTATTCTTTCATTACGGAATAACCTCACCACTCTTTGAGTTCGGGGAACCCCATTTCCCGGAATTTAAGCAGGAGTTCCTATTTTTACCGTTGTCAACGTTCCAAAAAAATTGTTGAGCAGCCCCAGCCGGCGAACACCGAAGCGCCCACTTTGCGATGCTACAGGGAAACAGATGTTACAGGGGAAAAATTATGACCCACCAGTGATCTAAAGCCTCTGCAGAAATGACGTGATTTTAGAGGAAAGGGGGGTAGTTGTCAAAGCAGTATTGTTTATAATGTTCCAGAAAGTCGTGCCGCCGATTTCGCAACTGAACGGGCTATTCTACGTAACGTTGTTATAGAGTGGAGCATTTCGCGCCACTCTTCGATTCTGCAAGCATTTGTGCGAACAAATGGGAGTGGCAACTTATGACTGAGAAAACGGAAACTGAATGGAAACCGGCTGAGCCGGAAGCGCGTCGTGAAAGCCCGTCGCTCTTTGCACCAATTATCTTGATCGCGCTGGGCGTCCTCCTCTTGTTGGGCAATCTCAATATGCTGCCCACCCTGAACTGGCGGGCAGCCTTGCAGTTGTGGCCTGTTCTGCTCATCTTCATCGGCTTCAATATCCTTGTGCGGCAGATACCGGGCCTCATCGGCACTCTGCTCAGCGGCGTTGTGGCGCTGGCCGCCGTGGCCTTCTTTGGCCTGGTGTTACTGCTGGGCGACCGTGTGCCGGTCGTTGGTTCCTACACGGATACTGACTTACGGATGCATGAAATCAGCTTTGCCGAAGAGGATATATCCTCTGCTACCATTGACCTTAGTTTTAGCGCCTTTCCGGCCGACGTTTCGGCCTTGGAAGACAGTCCCAATCTGATCGAAGGCGTCATTGCTACTTATGGCGAGGTGGAGTTCGAACCAGAGCGGGAAGGTGAAAGGGCCAGAGTGCGCGTGAGGGCGCGTGGCGGTGGACCATTCTTCTGGTTTAATCCCGCCGACTTTTTTGATGCCGTGGAGCGGGAGAGATGGGACATAGGGCTAAGCCCTCGCGTGCCGCTAGAGCTGCATGGAGATGGCGGTTCTGGCCCGGTCAATTTGCAGTTGAGCGGGTTGATGCTGAGCCGGCTTGAGCATGATGGTGGTTCAGGGCCAAGCACCATAGCGTTGCCTGATGGCGATTATGAGGTCTCCTACGATGGTGGCTCGGGACCGGCAACGTTCTTGCTGCCGGAGAGCGGCCGGCAAACACTGGAGATCGATAGCGGATCGGGTCCGGTACGGCTGACGCTGCCTTCCACTGCAGAGGCGCAGTTAGTGGTGACGGACGATGGTTCTGGCGCGTTGAGCCTGAGTGACAGATTCGAGTTGGTGGCAGGGGAAGCGGATGGTGAAGGACGCTGGGAGACTCCAGGGTTCGCAGAGAATGATGCGGATCGCATCATCATTTTCCTGGACCAGGGTTCGGGTCCTGTGACGATTGAGGAGGAAGGTTAGGAGGCGTCAGGCTGGCCTTTCTTCCTGTGCCGCGGCCAGCGCTTTGCGCTGGTTGCGGCGCCGCAACCAGCGGTCGGCCAGCCAGACCAATATGGCCCAGATGGCTCCGGCAGCCCAGCCGGCGACCACATCAGTGGGCCAGTGCACGCCGAGGTAGATGCGGCTGATGCCGACTGCGGCGGCAGTGGAAATGGCCAGGCCCATGATGAATAGTTTGAGCCGCCGCTGCGCTTCCTGCCGTGCCAGCAAGGCGCCGAGGGTCAGGTAAACGACGGCGGCCAACATGGAATGACCGCTGGGATAGCTGGGGTTGAAGACAGCCGTGGCGCGCGGCACCAGGTCCGGCCGGGGCCGGCCAAATGTTGACTTCAGGATGAGGCTGAGGAGGTAAGCGCCAAACACGGCGACGAGGAGGAGCAGGGCGGTCTGGTAGTTACGGCGGATGATCAGGTAGGCGGCGGCGCTCAGGGTGATGAAGCCTACCACGGCTGTGCTGCCCATTGCCGTTACGTCGCGCATGGCTTCTTCTACCCAGGGTGGGCCTAAAGGATCGCCCGGATCGCCCGGCGTGCGCATAGCCAGCAAGAGGCGTTGATCGAGGGCATAGGGGCCTTCTTCGTCGAAAACTACCTCTGTCACGTTGGCAAAGAGCCAGAAAGCGCCCATTAAGAGAGCAAGTGCGATTAGTAAGTTCAGCTCGATACGTGATAGGTGGGTGTAGGCCCGGTTTGTAATGTGCCGGGCGCGGGCTTTTATTCCGGTTGCCCTTTTTTTCAATACAAGCTCCTTTGTGTGCGGTTGACTACTATTTTACCACTGTCGTTCTGAGGCGAACGCTAGCCGTCGTTTTGAGGCGGCTACTACTGTCATTCTGAGGGAACCGAAGAATCTGTCGCGTGTTGGGGCCGAGATCCTTCGCTCCGCAGACTCCGCTCAGGATGACGGATTCCATAACCGTCATTCTGAGGCGACAGCCGAAGAATCTCGACGCATCCATGCTGAGATCCTTCGCTGCGCAGACTGCGCTCAGGATGACGGGGGTAGGACTGCGCTCAGGATGACGCCAATCCCCGTCATTCTGAGGCGAATGCCGAAGAATCTGTCGCGTGTTGGGGCCGAGATCCTTCGCTCCGAAGACTCCGCTCAGGATGACGGGAGGATAAGACTGCGCTCAGGATGACGGATTGGGGTGGTTCTTCGCTGCGCGGACTGCGCTCAGGATGACGGAGGATAGGACT
>CAZRTM010000004.1:0-19294 GCA_964602995.1 uncultured Ardenticatenaceae bacterium | reverse complement strand
ATTAGAGGCGCATTCGTCGCTTGAGTTCTAGATAGCGGTTGACAACGCTGAGGGAGAGCTGATTGGCGGGGACGTCCAGGGTGAGCACGCCGTGGCGGCGTAGATGGTCGAGGGTGGCGCGCCGCTCTTCAAGTAGCTGCATGGCGGCGGCGCGACGATAGACAGCAGTGGTGTCTTGAGGGCGGGCGGCAGCAAGCTCATGGACATCGGGATCGCTGATGGTTACGACCAGGGGCAGGCTGTGGCGCGCCATCGTGCTGGTGTGTTCCACCAGTGATTGCATCGTCATCCCGCCGCTGAGATCGGTGAAGATGATGGTTAATGCGCGCCGCCGTTGCTTGAGCGCCAGGTAGCTCAGGGCGCGGCCGTAATCAGGCTCTACGGGTTGGGCCTCGACGGCGTAGAGCCGTTCTAACATGCGGTAAAATTGGCCCCGGCCCTGGCGCGGCGGCAGATAATTGCTCACGTCGGCGTCGAAGGAGAGCATGCCCACCTTATCACCCATGCCGGTGGCCACGTAGGCCAGCAGCAAAACGGCGTTGACGGCGTAATCCAGCTTCGCAATCTCCTCTACGGGGCTTTGCATCATGCGGCCAGTGTCCAGAACCGCGACAATGTTCTGGCTGCGCTCTATCTGGTATTCAATGGTGATGGGGCGCAGACGGCGCGCTGTCGCCTTCCAGTCGATGCGCCTGTACTCATCGTCCGGGCGGTATTCTCGCAGCCGCTCGAATTCTGTGCCCTGGCCGGGCAACCTCGTGTGGCGCAGGCCGATCTCTTGCAGCCGGTTCTGGCGCATCATCAGATCGTAGC
The DNA here is from genome assembly GCA_964602995.1 of uncultured Ardenticatenaceae bacterium. Classification (GTDB taxonomy): domain Bacteria; phylum Chloroflexota; class Anaerolineae; order Promineifilales; family Promineifilaceae; genus JAAYYY01. The sequence goes on along the minus strand of CAZRTM010000004.1, from coordinate 18,481 downwards.
GCCGCACATCCAGCAGGTTGGGGTAGACCTTCACGCCCACAGCGGCGGGGATGGCTCCCTGGCGTACCACCAGTTGCATAGGGCCCGGCCAGCGCAGGTTGATGTCTCCAAAGGCATAGTCGCCGCGCCGCAGAGGGCGCACATAATAAGATGCTTCCCACGTATCACGGACCGCCACTTCCTGTCTGAAGATCTGATCCTCTGCAGGGTGGTTGAGCTGGAAAGCGGGCGGCGGTTCATCTCGCATCTGGAGCGCCAGCGGGCGGTTGCTGCGGTTGCGCACAATGAGGCGGATGAGGTTATCGGCGCCCAGGCTGAGCTTGGAATCGTGGACTCTCTCGACTTCGAATTGTTCGACCGTTCCGGCGGCGCGCCAATCTATCACGAGCAGGCCGATGACAAGCAGGGTGTAGATGAGCGCCGCCCATTGTAAGGCGGGGAACCAGGTGGCAGCGGCAATGAAGGGAGCCGCCAGCAGTAATAACAGGACGCCGCGCGTGGTCAACATCATCGTTTAGCGAGGGACTTCGACCTGGCCTAACAGGCGTTGCACGATGGCGTCGCTGTCCAGCCCTTCAATTTCCGCTTCTGGCTTCAACAGCAGCCGGTGGCGGTAGACCGCGGGCGTGACAAACTTGATGTCGTCAGGCACCACAAAATCACGGCCCTGCAGCGCCGCATAGGTTTTGGCAGAGAGCAGCACATGTGTTGAGGCGCGGGCGCTGGCACCCAGAATCAGGTCGGGCGAGTTGCGGCTGGCAGTGGCGATGTTCGCGATATAGTGTAAGATGCCATCCTCCACAACCACTTTCTGCACAGCCTGGCGCGCCTCTATGATGCGCTCGGCCGAAATAACAGCCTGTAATCCAGTTTGGGCCAGGCGATGGGGATCGAAACCGTGGTGGAAGCGGCGCAAAACTTCAACTTCCACTTCGAGTGGTGAATACGGAACCTTGATTTTGAAGAGGAAGCGGTCAAGCTGCGCCTCGGGCAGGGGGTAAGTGCCTTCGTATTCAATCGGGTTTTGCGTTGCCAGGACCATAAATGGAGGGTCGAGGCGGTGCATTTCTCCGTCGAGGTTTACCTGCCGCTCTTCCATCGCTTCCAATAGCGCGGCCTGGGTCTTGGCCGGGGCACGGTTGATTTCGTCGGCGAGTAGAAGCTGGGTGAAGATCGGTCCTTTCTTCAGGTAGAACTGCCCGCTGCTGATATCGAAGACGCTGGTACCCAGAATGTCAGAAGGCATGAGGTCAGGTGTGAATTGGATGCGGGTGAATTGAGCCTGCACCAGATGGGCCAATGTCTTGGCCATCAGCGTTTTGGCCGTGCCGGGAACGCCTTCCAATAGGACGTGGCCCCCGGTGAGCAGGGCCACGACCATCAGCTCAAATGGCTCTTCCAGCCCGACCAGCACTCTGTCGGCTTCGTTGCGTAAGCTGCGGTAAAGTTCTTGTACATCGGTGGGATTCATTGATTATTCCTTCCTGCTAACCATTCGGTCACTTGCTGCGCCAGCAGCAGCATCTCTCTTTCGCTGACATCGGTAGCGCGCATGCGGCTGAGCAGTTGCGCCAGCGCCAGCCCATCCAGGTCGGGCTGGTAAGTGGTCAGCCGCTCGACAAACTCCTCATCGGGTAAGGAAGCGGGCACGCCATAGCGACTGCCAAGCTCCCGCTTTAGCTCGCGGTGATATCGTTGCAGAACGACGCGGCGGTGTCCCGCACGACGGTTGAGATTGGCAATGGCGGTTAAATGCTCGATGGGGGCGCGCCGTTGTTGTTCTTCGGGCAATGGCACCGGACGGCCGAAGAGGCGACCGCCGAGAACCAGAGCGATGAAGGCCACTGTCGCAGTATATAGCAGAGCGCGCCCGGCCGGTGTCTGGCGTATCCAGTTCCACGGCCCCTGAGCTGTTTCTATGCCCAACCCGCGTCGCCCGTGATGCCATTCATCGAACCACACCGTTCCGCCATCGCCGGCCAGCGTGATCAGATTGAGGGCGAAGCGTGCATTCTGGTCCAGGCGCAGACCTTCGTTCATCAGGGGAAAGGTGAGGGTTGAGAGAATGACCAACCCTTCTCCCTGGTTGAAAGCAACCATGGCCGGCTGTCCTTCGACGAAGATGAGTGGTGTGAAATCTTGCCTCTCACTGCTGAGGACGGCACGCGGACGAACATGGTCAAGTGTGACTGGTGGGGAGTCGAACAGCGGTGTGCCCCATCGTGTTTCATGGTCGTCGCCGTCTAAATAGTTGATGGCGAAATCATAGTGTGCCAGCGAAAAGACGGTGCCAAAGCCCTCTCCCGCGACGATGAGGACGCCGCCGGCGCTGACCCACTCGTCAATGGGTTCCCATTCCAGCTCCGATATCCCCGGCAGTTCAGGTTCCAGTATCAAAGCGAGATCAGCTTGTTCGGGAATAGCAAAAGTTGACGTAACCGTAGCGTCAGGCCGGTAGCCAAGCGCTTCCAGCCACAGCCACAGCGCGTGCGCGCCGTTGGGTTGGGTGGAATCGGAGGCCAGGGCAGGGCGTTCTATGCCGCCACGCGCTTCCCAGATTGCCGCCAGCACTGTCAGCGCCACCAACAGAACGAGCAGGAGAATGACCAGCCAGGTATCGCGTGGGAGTCGTTTCATCGGCGCTCTTGTATTTTCCTGACCTGGGCTTCGTAGCTGGCGTAAGCCGATTGATCCAGTGCGTGATGGCCATACCAGACGCGGTCGAAGACATCGACAATGCTGCGCAACGCCTCTGACAGTTCAGGGTGACCGGCCAGCCGTTTTAGATATTCGCGGTTGGTTTGAGCGGGGTCGTAGCGCAGCAGGTTGCGCTCGTCCAACAGCAACAGGGTGGAGAGATAGAGATAGCGCACGGCTGTGCGATAATCGCCGCCACGGGACAAGGTTTCTGCTTCTTGTAAAGCGGCCTGTGCGCTCATGGGGGCAGCGTGGGAGCCGTCCTCGCCATCTTCAGCCGTATCGGAAAAACTGCGTAAGAAGGTGCGGGCCACGAAAAATAGGATGGTGAGCAGAAACAGTAGGCCAAGCCCAGTGATTAGATAGTTGAGGAAAGCATTATCGCCTATCTTAATCCCATCTGGTATCAGGTCGAACAAAAACTGTAAGATGCGTTGCCAGATGCGGTTGAGTAAAGAGGGTGGCTCCTCCTGCACCTGAAAGGCGGGGCGGCTAAGGATTTCGTTCAGGCTGGCAATGGCGGACTGCGCCGTGGAAGCGTCGTAGATGGGCGCAGGCCATTGGCGCTGCAACTCCTCGGCCGCCTGCAGCCGGGAGAGGAGCAGCTCCAGGTCTGGCTCTGAGGCGGTTAACTCCTCTACCAGCAGCTCATGCTCGACCGGAATTGTCGTGCCATCCGCGAGGGTCACATGATCAATGGTCTGCCAGCGTGCACCAAGGTCTTGTAAGGCGAGAATGTCGTCTACGTCTCCCGCCACCGCATCTTCCACCGCCAGCCGTGTTTCTTCCACCAGTTGCCAGTATGCCTGCAGAGGTAGAGTCGCCTCTTGTGCTGCTAACGAAGCGGGCAGCAGGGTGAGCAAGAAGGTGATGGCGATGGTGAAGCGGCGATGGTATGAGCGCATTAATTGCTACATCCCTGAAGACAGCGCTGTGGCGAAGGCGAATACGATCGCAAAGAGAATTGCGTAGAAGACGAGGAATGCGCCAATTCCGCCGAAGGTGACAAGGACGAAGTTGCGCCAATCGCGACCGGTAATCAGAGCGCTGCTGTGAGCAGCGCCTGCCGGCTGGGGCAACCAATGTCCGTCTTCCGGTTCGCCGCTTGCCAGCGCCAGATCCAACCCTTCGGTGCGCACGCGCAAATCGAAGTAGAGCACAGTCATGCACGCCACCTGCAGGGGTAGATAGAGGAGGCTGGTCACCAGGGTTGCTATGGCCTGGACGATGCTCTGGATGGTGAAGGTTCTCTGGCTGAAATCGAATGGATCAGTGACCAGGATCTGGCCTGCTGCACTAATCAGGGCTGCTGGCCCGGCGACAACCAGCAGGTTAAACACGTAGAGCAAGGCGGCGAAGCCCAATACCCACCAGAAGCGGCGGCGAGCCAGATTCCAGGCCCGTCGCCAGGCGTGGGTCGGTGACTCTTTTTCCAGAGTAATCACGGGAGCAAGCAGCGGGAGGATGACCAGCCAGAGGAAGAGGAGCATTCCACCAGCGGTAAACCAGCCCACGCAGGGCACGAGCCACCAGATGAGGAGACCGATGCTGATGGCCGCAACCAGAAGCACGGCGCCGACCATAGAGAACCAGACATCTTTAATATTACGGTACGCGTCCAGTATGCTCCGCGGCTCATCCTGGCCCAGGTAATGGTGGGCTACGGCGCGGGTGAGGGCCGCGGCAGCGACGCCTTGAAGCAGAATAAAAGTGAGAATGGAAACCAGCCCATTGAGGCTGGCGCCGGCCAAGTAACCAGGCCCAAATATCTCGAAAGGTGTGTCGGGCGCTGCAGCCGGATTGGTCAGCAAATTGTCGAACTGGCTGAACATGTTCCCAAACATGAGCAAAGCAGCCAGTAGCTGGATGGTGATCAGTGGAACCTGAATCAGGGCTACGATACCGACATATTGCAGGAATTGGCGACGGTATAGACGGATAGCCCGATCCAGAATCTCTCCTGCGCGGAGTGGACGCAATACGTCTGTTGGCGTGACGGTCATGAAATCTCCTTGGCAACAATCGCTTCCCGCGCCATTGTAACAGACCTGCTAAAAATAGGGCAGGTACAATAGTGGTACTCACCCGCAATTTTGTAGCTGACTGGGGCGAAATGGAATGGTTATGATGATGAAAGAATTCCTTCAGCAAAGGCCGCTTTGCCGCCGTGGGAAGGGTGGCGTACTTTGCGGGCCGCGATTCCCCAACGCTCAAGACAATCTGCGGCTTTGTTGCCCACGGCGATGATTTCCTGGCAAGGATAGAGTTTTAGCAAGGCCTTGATGAGTGGCTCGCCCAGAGCCAATTCGCTGGTGCGCGGGGTGCGGTTGCTCCAGGGTTGCCCTGGTTGGTGTGGGTGAAAAGGGAGGGCGTTCCACAGCAGTGGTGGATGGGAAAGTTGGCTGAGAACGTCCCAGACGATGGTGGCGGTCTGCTCTTTACTGGGGCGCTGGCGCTCGTCACTGCAGGTGTAGCCACGGTTCTGCCCAAAGAGATTATGCCCGGGACTGCCGCTAAGGAGGATATGTTCGCTGGTGAATGGAACGCCGGTGAGGCGACAGCCACGGTAGCCGGCGGCTTCACCGACCAGCAGTTTTTGGGGACGGCGTCGCGCCATCTGGAGTAGGTAGCGCCGTAGATTGGCGCGACGCCTCTCGTTGCCTGGAGCACCGATGGCATACTGGTTAAAAATGTCAGCCGGGACGGGGGTGGTCGCCAGCTTAGCGATGAAACGGCTGATCGCGTTCTCCATCAGGGCAGAGTGACTTAGGCTTAAGGCCTTAAGCTTACGGCTTAGTAGCGAAGGAGCGCGCCAATGCGGCCGGCCGCTTCCAACTGGTTGTTGCCGGTAATGACTTCGACGTGGCCGCCCTGTTCCATCGTTCGTGTGACGGCGGCTTCCACGACGTCGGAAACAGGTTCTGATTGGCCGTCGGCAAACATCTCGTTGTCGGCCGTCGCGCTCAGATAGCCGGAAGCAGGGTCGCGAAAGCCGGGCGAGCGAAAACCATCGCTGACGACGAGGGTTTCCACGCGACCGTCCGAAATCATGCGCAAGGTAGGGGCTAACCCGGTGACGGCGCTACCGCGCGCTGCCAGAGTCATCATCTGCTCAACCAGCCGCTCTTCTCGTTCCGCGTTGAGCTTATGCAGGAGTTCTAAGGAGCGCTCGCGGACCTCTTGCTCGTTGGCGTCCATGTCCATGGGAAAGGTGCCGGCGAGGGTGCTTTGCAGTTGCTTTGGCAACATTTCGCGGAACTGGGCAATGTTTTCGGCTGTGCCGCCGATGAAAAGACGGCGAATATCATGACCTGCAAAAAAGTGAGCGGCTTCTTCGGCAGCCTCGCGCATGTTGCGTGAAGCATGTTCGTCTTCCTGGCGCGCGCCGCCAACACCGCCGCGCATACCGGTGGCAGAGGAGCCGCGCCCGTGCTTTAGCTTGCGTATGTCTTCGCCCATCGTGCCGCCCGTTCGTTGCAGTTCACCGAGGTGGAATTCGAAGAAGCGCGCCCCGACGCGATCGATGAGAATCACACCGTAGTTGGCATAGTATTTCATCAAGTGCAGGAGAGGTTTGACGTATGGTTTTCTTCCGCGCCGGATGCGATTATTGAAGGGCACGGCAACCTGGTGGGCGCGAAAGAAGTCTTGTGCGGCGCAAGAAAAGATGGCAACGCCCGGCTTGCGCCAATCATGAACCAGATCGAAGTACTGCTCAATTTTGCTGATGTTGTCGGCGTCGTCAGTGCCGTTATCTGCAATATCCTTGAGCAGACCGCGAACCTGTAACTTAATCGTTTCCATCGGATTTTCACTGGGATCGGCGTTAACATACAGGCTTATGACATCGTCATCACCCGATTTAAACGCCAACAGCTCTTCCAGGTTTTCCTGTGTGAACATACTTTCCTCCTCGTGCTTGAAAATCAACAGCGGAAACGCTGGTCAATCGTTGCCTTACGGACGCTCACTGAGCGTGAGGGGAACCGTAACTGTCTCACCATTACGGACAATGGTCAGCTCTACAGTTTGTCCCACGTCTGTTTGGAAAACGAGATAGCTGATCAGGTCAGAAAATTCGCGCACCTCCTCTGCATCAATACCGATAATTAGATCACCGCCGGGCGCAATGGCGCTGGGCGCCGGGACGATTCCTGCATTGTCAGCAGGGCTTCCTGGGGTGACTGATGTGACGTAGACGCCACCGGGCTGGGGGAGTTCAAGCTGTTCTTGCATGTCAAGGCTCATGGGCAGAGGGCTGCTGCCGATACCCATGTAAGGGTAGCTGTAGCTGCCGTTCTCGATGAGCGACGGCACAATGCGGCTGACGGCTGCCACAGGAATGGCAAAGCCCACACCACTGTTGAAGCCGGTGGTAGAGCGGATGGTGCTGTTGACGCCAATCACTTCGCTCTGAAGGTTGAGCAGTGGGCCGCCGGAATTGCCGGGGTTGATCGGCGCGTCGGTCTGGATGACTTCGGGCAGGGAGTAGGTGCCGCCGTTATCGGCCGGGCGGGTGGAGGCGATGGTGCGCCCCAGCCCGCTGACAATGCCAAAAGAGAGCGAGCCTTGCTCGGCGAAGGGGTTGCCGATGGCAGCCACAAATTGGCCGACGCGAACCGTTTCAAAATCTGCGAGCACAAGCGGCTGCACGCCCTCTGGTACTGTTTCTGCTCTGAGGACGGCCAGGTCACTGTCAACGTCACTACCAACCAGCTCGGCGCGGCTACGAGTGCCGTCACTGTACTGCACTTCGAAATTATCGCCCTCGGCGACGACGTGGTTGTTGGTCACGATATGCCCTTCGGAATCGAAGAGGAAGCCACTGCCGTTGGCCAGCGCCAGCGCCTCTTGCTCGGTCGTGATAAAGACGACGGCGGGATTGGCACGCTCGTACAGAGCCATCAGGGAACTCTCAAGATCAGTGGTGATAATCCCGCTGGTCGAGGTATTTATGGCAGGTTGCGATGTTCTCGAACCCTGGCGGGCCTCAATGGTAGCGACCGCGGATTCTACTACATCGTCAACGGTTGAAGGATTTGTGGATTGAGGGGAAGGGGCAACAGCGTTGCAAGCCAGACCAACTAATAGCAAGAGGCTGGCAAAAAGCAGAAGGTGGGAATTTCTCATTTATGTTTCCTTGTTACTTCAGAAAGCGAGCATGAGCGGGGTGTGGTAATGGTTAATGTGCCGGCCAGAAGTCGAAGTGGATGCACTACCTGGTGGAGTGGCCCCTCCGTAGAATGATACCATTTCGAATATTCTATGTTTCCTGTCGAGATCATGTCAAGCAGACATTTTGCTTCTTACGGAATGCTAACTGGTTCAAGCGCCGGTTTTTCGTAGGAGCGGGGGCGCGGTTGGGCCAGAACACGGGCAATGGACCGCAGCGACATCCACCACTGGTCGCGCGGCCTGCGTTCCTTCTGATCCATTAGCCGTGGCAGGTCGTCGAAGGAAGTGAATGTCATGGCGCTGCCCAGCAATCCGATAGCAGCACTCTGTGGCTCTTCGCTACTTGCTTGCTCTTCAAAATAGGGGATGCAGTCTGATGTCAGACGGCTGGCCAGGTTGCGGTCGAAGGGAGTAGGATTGCCGCCCTGCTGGATATGGCCCAGGATTGACTGGCGCACATCGAACAGATTGCCGCCTTCTTCCTCGAATAGCGCGCACATGAAACCGGTGCCATAGGTAGGGTTGGCCATTTCGTTGCGGATCATGAGACCCAGGCGCTTGCCCTCGCTGAAGCCACGGATCAATTGCTGCACATCTTCTTGCAGGTCCCTCAACGTGACTCCCTCTTCCGCAAGGTAGACACGCTCAGCGCCGGTTGCCAGGGAACTCATCAGCGCCAGATAGCCGCATTTCCCGCCCATGACCTCCACTACGAAGACGCGTTTGGAAGCTACGGCCGACTGTTTGATTTTGTCCACGGCATCCACAATGCTGTTGAGAGCCGTATCAGCTCCCACGCTCAGCTCTGTGGCCGGTAAATCGTTATCGATGGTGGTGGGGAGGCAGACTATGGGAATGTTGAACGCTGGGAACTGGTGGCGCAGGCTATAAAGGTCCAGGCTCACTTCATAGCCTGACCAGCCGCCGACCATCAGCAAGCCGTCGATTTCATACTTCTCCAGGTTACGGGCGATGGCGTAGTAGTCACTGCCGCTTGGCCGTTTGCGGTTGGTTCCCAGCTCAGCGCCGCCGCGAATGGCCCAGCCATTGACACTCATCCAGTCGAATTCCCGAATATCTCCGTCTATCAGCCCCTGGAAGCCGTGGTACACGCCAAAGAGACGGTGGCCGCGATCGATACCCAGGCGCACGACAGCGCGGACGGCGGTGTTCATCCCTGGTGCGGGCGCGCCGGAATGGACCACGGCCAGGCGCAGAGAGGGTCTGTCCGGGTCAGGGGGATGGGGTTCGGCGCGCACAAGCGTACGCAGCGTCTGGAAGGCATCGATGAAATTCTTGCCACGCAGGGCCATTGCCGTCTTGAAATCCTGTTTGGCCAGCGCCTGCTGTACCTCTCTGTTTTTGGACAGACATACATGTAGCGGTGTCTCAGTGATACGATTGCCCATTATGCCAATCATTAACAGGGGGTCTTCGGGGTGCATGCGCAGGAGGACGTGCACCGCTTCTGCACCGAGCAATGTTGCAAGGTTGCGGTCAAACGCCGTGGGCGCGCCGCCCCGTTGCACATGGCCCAGGATCGTCAGGCGCGTTTCCCAGCCCGTCTTCTCTTCCATCACTGTCTTTACATACTGGCTGGTGATGGGCTGACCATGCCAGTCACGGGCGCCCTCAGCTACGATGACGATGCTATCGCGCCGGCCAAGCTCACGGCCCCGGCGCATCACTTCGCACATTTTGTCTTCCCAGGCATCGAGCATAGGCGGCGCTTCAGGGATCAGAACCCAATCGGCGCCGGTGGCCAGGGCGCTCATCAGCGCCAGATAGCCACAGTCACGGCCCATGACCTCGACGACAAAGCTGCGCTGGTGGCTGGCCGCTGTGCTGGAGATGGCGTCAACTGCTTCGGCGATGCGGTGCAGGGCTGTGTTGGCGCCAATACTGACGTCCGTACCAAAGATATCGTTATCGATTGAGCCGGGGAGGCCGGTGACAGCCAGGTGCGGAACTTCTTCTGCCATTGCCGGTGTAATCTTTTCTGTTTGCACCAACTCGGCCAGCAGCCCCGCCCATTCCTGACGAAAAACGCTGGCGCCAGCCAGGCTGCCGTCGCCGCCAATGACAACAAGGCCTTCAATACGGTTTACTATAAGATTGAACGCGGCCTGGAGGCGGCCCTCACGAGTGTGAAAAGCTGGGGAGCGTGCGCTGCCGATAATTGTGCCGCCCTGGTGTAAGATGCCCCCAACATCATTCCAGGCCATAGGGCGGATGCGCTCCCCACCTTCGACCATTCCCTGGTAACCTTCATAGATGGCGAAGACTTCGACACCCAGGTCCAGCCCCGTCCGCACGACGGAGCGTACCGCCGCGTTCATGCCGGGTGCGTCGCCGCCACTCGTCAATACACCTATTCGTTTCATATGTTTCCCAATTTCAGTAGCTGGCTCTGCTACCGCACATCAACATCAACTCCGACAATGTTGGGAAATAGCGAGCGTTGTCGATTAATTCTAATGTAATCTATTTGTCGTGTCAGGCAACTATGCTAGCGTAGAAACGCGTTAGAATGGCTACGGCGCCTCCAGGGGCGTTCGACGCAGGTCAGGGCCACTGTTATAATAGCCGACGATATTCTAGCCCTTGTAGTTCAATGGATAGAACAGTCGCCTCCTAAGCGACCGATTCCGGTTCGAGTCCGGACGAGGGTACCTGGTTTGATTTAATTGTCGCTTTGGGCTGCACTGGGGGCACTTCCCGATTCACACTCTTCTCATGCGCTCAGTCGTCGTGAGGGCAGGCTTTGTGCATTGCCACCTTCCTAAAGTGGGTTATTATTGCCCTAGATTTTCTCGTGTTAGGAACTGTTCTTGCTGATTACACCTCACCCTGATGCACAACACTTGCCTTCCAACTCTGTGCACCATTGTCTCATAGTAGCAGGCCCAACAGACGGATGTGGGGCTTTGCGCCTCCCTGTGATTTTGCTTTTGTCCGACCGGCTTGATCGTTTGTTGCAAAGATCGCCGGGTTAGGTTCACTCGTTATGGAGCAAAGACCGGAGGAACTCACAAACATTGAAGCGATTCTACAGTCTACTGCCGTTGGCCTGGCAGTTCTGAATGAACAGTTGCGCTACCTGCAGGTCAACGAACGCTTCGCAGAAATGAATGGCCTGACCATTGCCCAACACGTGGGAAGGCGAGTGCGGGATGTGCTTCCGGAGGCGGCGGAGACAATTGAGCCTATACTGCGCGATGTGCTGGCTACCGGGCAGCCGATCGTGAATGTGGAAATCGAGTTTGAGCCTGATGAGGGACGGGGACGCAAGAGCCGTAGAGAACACTATACGCCACTTAGGAATGAACAGGGAACTGTCATCGGGATTATGATCACAGCGGTGCCCACGCAATACGCCCCAGCGCCGCCCCGTGCAGATTTTTGGGCCTGGGCCGACGTCATGCCTCATCTGGTCTGGACAGCGACCAGAGATGGGGTGATTGAATATCATAACTGGCACGCCTTCTACTTTAATCAAAGTGCAGGTCAACCTGGAACTTCGTGGCCCTGGGAGCGGATTTTGCACCCAGAGGACCAGGAGCGCACGGTTCAGGCCTGGAGTAAGGCGGTGGAGAGTGGCGTACCATTCCAGGTGGAGCACCGAATCTTGCAGCAAGATGGGCGCTATTCCTGGTATCTGAGCCGGGCGCGGCTTGTGACTGATGCCCAGGGCGAGGTCTCGCGCTGGTATGGGACGGCGACCAATATTGATGCACAGAAAGAAACAGAGCGCGCTTTGCGCGAGAGCGAACAACGATATCGGGCGATGTTTGAACTTTCAACGGTGGGATTGGCGGAGCTTGATCTGACCAGCGGGCGCTATCTTTCGGTCAATGCCCGCTTTTGCCAGATCACCGGTTATACAGCGGAAGAGCTGTTGCAGATGACTTATGTTGACGTCACCCATCCCGAAGACCTCAACCAGGACCACGGGCGTTTCGACCAGCTTTTGCGCGGAGAGGATGAGGAATACCTCAGCAACAAGCGGTATGTGCGAAAGGATGGCGAAATTCGTTGGGTAGAAGCGCGAGCGCGGTTGATTCGAGATGCAGAGGGAAATCCGCTTCGCTCTCTGGGTTCCGCGGTTGATATCACCGACCGCGTGGAGGCCGAAGCGGAACGAGAGCGGTTGGTAGCCCAGCTAGCCAGGGAACAAGAGCGGCTGGCACAGCTCAATCAGACGTTGGAGCAACGAGTGAAAGAGCGGACTGCCGAGCTGGTTCTCGCCGAACAACGGGAAAGGCAGCGAATTGCGCAGGTTCTGCATGATGATGTTCAGCAGATGCTCTACAGCATTCAGCTCACATTGCAAGTTTTTGGCGACGACCTGGAGGGGAGCAGAATGGAGGAGCTGGAGGAGGTGCAGCAGCATGTCGCTGCTGTGATCCAGGCAACGCGCAGCCTGAGTACAGAGCTGCAACTGGAGGCGGTACAACGGGAACGGCTCGAGGAGAGCTTTCAATGGCTCTCCCAGTTTATGAATAACCAGTATGGGTTGCAGGTGATGGTTGAGGTAAATGGGGAGTGTCGTATTGAGGAACCTGCAAGTCGCGAACTGATCGTGCGCTCAGTTCGTGAGTTGTTGTTCAATGTGGTTAAGCACGCCGGTGTGCAACAGGCCTGGCTGCTGGCCCGTGAAGAACCGGAGTGGCTGGTTGTGGAGGTCGCCGATGAAGGGGCCGGCTTTGAGGTGGAAGAGATCCTGTTGGGCAGGGACAACCGCACCGGGTTGGGTATCAGCACCATTCAGGAACGGCTGGAATTGCTGGGCGGCCATTTCCAGGTGGCCTCCAGGCCTGGAGAGGGGACGCGAATCACGTTGAGGATTCCAGCAGATACAACGGAGCTGGACGAGGCTTCCAGCGCCTAGAGGGTGCTAACGGGATCGATATCCAGCAACCAGGGGCGGGGCACCTGGAACTCTTTGAACAGGCGTACAGGGTCTGGGGAGCGCACCAGGATCTGCCAGCGGTAACGGCCGTCGATGCGGTTGAAGAATGGCGGGGCAGGGCCGATAATCTCGGTGGCGCCCAGCGCCTCTGCACGGATGTGGCTCTGAAGCTGTTTAGCCAGCCTTTCAGCCTGGCGGCGCCCTCGATCATTTGAAGGATCGACCAACAGTAGTTTGGCAAGGCGGCGGAAGGGTGGGTAGCTATGCTGTGTGCGGAAGCGAACTTCGTCCAGATAGAAGCTGACGTAATCGTGTTCGGCTGCAGCCTGGATCGCATAATGCTCCGGTTTGTAGGTCTGGATGATGACGCGCCCACCCAGCAGGCCTCGCCCGGCCCGACCAGCAACCTGGGTCAGTAGCTGGAAGGTGCGCTCGCCCGTCTGGTAGTCGGGCAGCCCCAGCGAGACGTCGGCAGAGATGACGCCGACGAGGGTGACGAGGGGCAAATCAAGCCCCTTGGCAATCATCTGGGTCCCGATGAGGATATCTGCTTCCTGGTTGATAAAGCTGGAGAGGATCTGTTCGTGGCTATCGCGCCCGGCGGTTGTGTCCCGGTCCCAACGCACAATGCGCGCGCCGGGCCAGCGCTGTTCGACCAGCGCCTCTAGCTGTTCTGTGCCCAGGCCGAAATATTTGACTCGCTGTGAGCCACATTGGGCACAGGTACGCTTTGGCGGCTCTTGCCGCCCGCAATGGTGGCAGACGAGCGCAGCGCCAGGCCGGTGATAGGTGAGGGGGATATCGCAGCGCGGGCAGTTGAGAACGGTTCCACAGTCGCGGCAGAAAATGAAGGTATTGGTGCCGCGCCGGTTGAGGAAAAGGATGGTCTGCTCGCCGCGCTCCAATGTCTCGTCTACGGCATCTTGCAAGCTGCGGCTGAACACGCTGCGGTTGCCGGCCCGCAACTCCTGGCGCAGATCGACAATCTGTACTGGAGGCAGGGGAATGGAGAGCGCCTGCTCCGGGTCACCTTCGTCGTGGGCATAGTGGCTCTTCACACTGAGGCGCGCCGCCTGTCCCTCTACCCGTACCCGGTGGCCCATCACCCGCTTGGGTAGCTCCAGCAGGTGATATTGGTTGGCGCGGGCGCGGTGGTAGGTGACCAGATCGGGCGTGGCGCTGCCCATGATTACCGTAGCGCCGAGGATGGTACCAAGCTGCACGGCCGCCTCTCGCGCGTGGTAGAACGGCGGGGGAATGGGCGGTTCCTGCTTATAGCTGTGGTCGTGTTCCTCGTCGACAACGATGACGCCCAGGTCGGGCAGTGGAGTGAAGAGGGCGCTGCGGGGGCCAACGACGATGTCGAACTGCCCCTGTCGCGCGCGCCGCCAGGTATCGTAGCGCTCGCCATCACTCAGCCTGCTGTGGAACACGGCCACACGCCCCGGGAAACGAGCGGCAAAACGCCGTACCGTTTGCGGGGTCAGAGCGATTTCCGGCACCAGCACAATGGCCCGTTTCCCACGCTCCAGGGCCACTTCAATGGCCTTCATGTAGATTTCCGTCTTGCCGCTGCCGGTGACGCCGTAGAGCAGGAACGGTTTTGGCGATTCCTGCCGCGCTTCGGCGCCCTCGACCACCTGCTTGATACGGTTCCAGACTCGCAACTGGTCTATCGTGAGGTCTGGCGCCTCGCTGGGCACAAAGTCGCGGTCAGCAAGGGGATCGCGCCACACCTCTTCGGTGCCAAAACGCACCAGATCTTGCTCTGCCAGCCGTCGCAGGTGGTTGATATTGGTATCAGTGCGGTCGTAGAGATCGGAAAGGGCGACCGGCTGCGCTTCGCGGCTCAGTAGCTGCAAGATGGCGAAATATTTCTCGCCATTGCGGAAACGAAAAATGTGCTCCAACGCCTCCTGCTGTGAAACGGCAAGGTTGACCGTTTCAGGCTGCTCGACAAGGTAGACCAGCTCTTGTGATTGGAGCGTGTCCAGCGACTGCGGCTCCAACTCTGTCGCGCTGACGGGCAGCTCGGCAAACGCGAGACGAAGCGGGCTGGGAACCTGTTGCTGGCCGACGGCCGGCACGACGAGGGTGGTTGCCGGATTGCAGTGAACCAGCCCCTCGCGCACCAGATCGCTGAGGTACGATTCGTCGACGCCGGTCGCGTCCAGCACGCTATACTTTGTGGGAAGTGGATCGTCACATTGGGCCAGGAAGTGGAGCAGCTCCGCATGTTTGCTGGCCCGCCCCAAGGCTAGAGCAGCAGCCCATATTTTGGCCGGCCCTGCCGCAAGCTCAACGGTGCGGATCTTCTTAGGTTTGACGCGCGGCGGTTCCAGAATGCTGCCGCGTGTGACGATCTGGCGCCGGGCCAGCTGGTTGACGGCGTTTTTCCACTGCTTACGCACTTTCTTGGGCAGCGCTCGTTGGATCTGTCGCCCGCGCATATCTCCCTTGTCACGCAATAGCTCCAGAATGGCTTCCTGCACTTCGGTCAGACGCCCATTGCCGTCCCAGCGCGGGTTAATGTCGACGGTAACATCGGCCCAACGGGTGAGGCCGGGGGGGAGAAAGAGGCGCAGGCAGGCGTTGAGGGGGGCGAGATAGTTTTGGCTCAGCCAGTGGGCCAGTTCTATCTGCCAGGAGAAGACGACCGGGAGTGGATCGATGATGGCAATAATCGGCTTGGTGTCGGCCACCGGCGCTTCGTTATCGAAACCGACGATGATGCCCTGTGCCGTGCGACGGCCAAACTCCACCTCCACCAGGTGGCCGATGGAGAGCTTCGGGCGCAGATCGCTGGGCACGTGGTAATGGAAGGTGCTTTCGAGCGGCGCTTCGATGTTGATGACCAGTTCGGCATACATGAGCAGTTGGTGGTAGCCAGACGACAGTTATAGGGTGACATCAGAATATGATCGACACGGTAGAACGAGGCTAGAATATTGGCGATAGCGTGAGACGTCAAGGATATTGGCAGGCCAAAATGGGGGCGTTTCTGGCCTGCTCGAGTGAAACCCGAACAGGTGGGCGCCGCCTTACTTGCCAAAAGTGGGCCGGCAGACTAACATCTGCCAAACGTCAGTGAGAGCAAATAATATCTGTGTCTGACCACAATCCTCTGATTCTCCACGCCGACCAGGAACATAGCGGGCTGCGTCTGGCCGTCCTGCTCCTCATTGCTATCCTGTTCCTTGCCAGCTTCTTCATTCTCCGTTCGCTGCTGCGAGTGGCCTTGCCCGATTTCAACACGGTGGCCATTGTGGCCTGTCTCGGCGCTGTTCCCATCAGCCTGGCCATCGCGGCCATTGGCGAGAAAGTGATGAAGATGACCTGGCACAGCGGGCGGCGTGTGGTTGTGGGGCAGGAGAGTATCCGTCTGGAGCTGCAAGACGAGGAGAAGGCTGTTGAGCTGGATAGAAACCGAGGGCTGAACCAATTGTGGTGGTACTTTGAGCTGGGCGCCTATCCGCGAGGCGGGCGCGAACGGCGCATGCCCAAAAGCTGGTATTGCGCCGGAGGACAGCTACAACAGGATGGAGAAGATAACGTCAGGCGCATTGTCATCTACAGTTATCTGCCGCCCAGGCGGCTGCAGGCGTTGCTCGCGGATGATTACGAGTTCGTTCAGCTCGACCCCACTGAGGTCTACGAGACATCGGTGAGCGCCCGTTTTGGCGTGCCGAAACGGCCGGAGCTACCGCCCGAATTGATTGCCAGCAAGACAGGGAAATTTTGGCTGGCCGAGCGCAATCGCTGGCGAGAAGGGGTGGAGCTGACGGCTGACGACTTTGCACGTTTTTTGCAGACCACAGAACTGGCGCGGGAATCGTAAGCGCACGGAGGAGATCCCATGTTTGACTTCATTACTGAGGAACACAAGATGATTCAGGAGGCGGCGCGTGATTTTGCGCAAAATGCCATTGCGCCAATTGCCGCAGAGTATGACGAAAGTGGTGAGTTCCCTCTGGAGACGGTGCGCCAGATGGGCCAGCTCGGTTTTATGGGCATCGAGGTGCCTGAGGAGTATGGCGGTGTGGGAATGGACACGCTGGCCTACGCGCTGGCGCTGGAGGAAATCAGCAAGGTTGATGCCAGTCATGGGACGATTATGTCCGTCAACAATTCGCTGGTGTGCCACGGGCTGCTGAAATTTGGCACGGAGGAGCAGAAGCAGGCCTATCTGGTCCCGGTTGCCAGCGGCGAGATGATCGGAGCCTATAGCCTGACAGAGCCAATGAGCGGTAGCGACGCCGGCACCATGCGCAGCCGCGCCGTTCTGAACGATGCAGGTACCCATTACATCATCAACGGGCGCAAGTCGTGGGTTACGTCGGCTCCGGTTGCTGATGTCATCATCCTCTTTACAATGACCGCTCCAGAGCAGGCCCACCGCGGTATTTCGGCTTTTATCATCGACACCAGCCGCCCTGGTTTTGAGCGCGGTAAGAAAGAGCCGAAGCTGGGCATTCGGGCCAGCGCCACCAGCGAAATTACGTTCGATAATTACGAGTGTCCTGTAGAAAACCGGCTGGGTGCAGAAGGGGAAGGGTTTAAGATCGCCATGACTGTGCTGGATGCCGGCCGTATCGGCATTGCATCCCAGGCGCTGGGGATTGCCGAAGCAGCGATGGAAGCCAGTATCAGTTACGCCAAAGAGCGGGAAGCGTTTGGCCAGAAGATCGGCCAGTTCCAGATGATTCAGCAGAAGCTGGCCGACATGAAAGTTCGTGTGGAAGCCAGCCGCCTTTTAATCTATCAGGCGGCTCTGGCCAAGATGGCGTCGGCCAGCACCGGGGAGCGCTACTCGATGGAAGCGAGCATGGCCAAACTGTACGCCAGCGAAACGGCGATGTGGGTGACCACACAGGCCATTCAGATTCACGGCGGTATGGGCTATAGCAAGGAATTGCCGGTGGAACGTTATTTCCGTGATGCCAAGATTACGGAGATTTACGAAGGAACCAGTGAGATCCAGCGTATGGTGATTGCGCGCAACCTGACAGGCCTTCGCTAAGGAACGGTAAGAAGTGGGCGGGGAGTGAAAAAGTGAGGTGTCCCGCAACCGGGCGGCTACGGCGACACCTCGAGGGGGGGAGCCAGTTACCATTATGGCAATAGTTCATAGAATTGTCAACCTGACTACAGTCGATTTCACTTCCATTTTGCTGCTCTTCCCTCCTCCCTGAGAACAATGGGGTCGTTTCTCTCTTTAAGGTAGTGAATTCCCCCATTGTGAGTGTGCTATCCCTGCCCTATGATGAAGGTGAATAGTTGCCTGTTCTGCTCGAGCCGTTTGAGGAGAAAAAAGAATGAGCGATGCGTTCCCGGAACAGAAGCAGCATCAATACAACCATGAGTATCCGGATGCCGCCAGGGATGATGCCTACTCTCAGGACAGAGTTGGTGTCTATGACCAGCCTGAAGGGGTTGGTCTGACACCAACGATATTGGCGGTCGCAGCAATCATTGCACTGATAGTGCTGGTAGCAATGGCCTTGTTACTACTTATCTAATGTCATGCCGCCCGGATACCTCACTCGATAGCAGTGGCTCTCCAGAGTCATTCCAGGAACGAAACGTTAGTAATGGAGGAATAACAATGAAAACCGTAGTCAGTCTATATGACAATATTGAAGATGCTCGCGACGTGGTGGAAGATCTGGTAGATGCCGGTCTCAACCGCGAGGATAT
>CAZRTM010000003.1:0-90480 GCA_964602995.1 uncultured Ardenticatenaceae bacterium | reverse complement strand
CGTCATCCTGAGCGGAGTCTGCGGAGTGAAGGATCTCTATAGATGAGTACGGTATAATTGTCCCACCCGCCGGCCGCCCGAGCGCAAGCTGCGGTCGAGCCTGTTTATCCTATTCTGATAGCAAAAGTAGATAATAGCACTATGCAAAATGACTTTCGATTTGACAACCTGATCCTTGATATGGACGGCGTCCTGTGGCATGGTGATACGCCGGTGCCCGGATTGGCCGAATTTTTTGAGACACTTAGAGCCTTGGACATCAACTTCGTCCTGGCGACCAACAACGCCACCAAAGTGGCTACCCAATACACAGAAAAGCTTGCTCGCTTCGGCGTCGATGTTGAGCCAGAAGCCATTCTCACCTCGGCTGAAGCAACGGCGGCTCATCTGGAAGACCGCTATGAAAATGGCGCGTTGGTCTACGTAGTTGGTGAAAGCGGGTTGCAAACCGCCATGCGCGACAAAGGTTTCGACCTGCTGGAATCAGATGGCTTTGTGGGCACAGACACAAGGTGCGATGTGGTGGTGGTAGGCTTCACGCGCCACCTCTGCTATCCACAGTTGGCCAGCGCTGTCCACCTGATCAACCACGGCGCGCACTTCGTGGGCACCAACCCCGATGTGACCTTCCCCAGCGAATACGGGCTGCTGCCCGGCGCCGGCGCCATTCTGGCCTTCCTACAGGCTGCCACTGGAAAAAAGCCAGAGGTAATTGGCAAACCCGGTCGTGGCATTTTTGAAGAGGCGCTTGAACGACTGCAAGGGACCCCCAGTAACACCGCTATGGTCGGTGACCGGTTGGAAACGGACATCGCCGGCGCCCACGCGGCCGGTATCAACACCATCCTTTTGCTCTCAGGCGTCACCAGCCGCAGCAAAGCCGAGAATAGCAACATTCAACCGGACCTGACCTTTGAAGATCTTCGCGCGCTCACCGCTTTTCTCAGAGAACAGCCGCAGGCTGCGACGGTTGCTGCGCCGGGCGAAAACGGTAGGCAGGGAGGCCGATGAGCAAAAACCGAACGGAAGCCGCCAGACAGAATCTATATGACCTGAGCTTCGACGAGCTTCGTACCCTCGTAAAGGAGTTAGGCCAACCTGAATTCCGCGCGCAGCAAATCTGGGAGTGGATGTACCAGCATTACGCCGCCAGCTTTGAGAGCATGACCAACCTGCCCAGACCCCTGCGCCAGCAGTTGGCAGAACGCGCCACCCTTGACGTCCTCCAACCGGTATCCGAGCTGCATTCCAGCGACGGGCAGACAACAAAGATGCTGGCGCAGTTGGCGGACGGACAACTGGTCGAGACGGTGCGCATGGATTACGAAAAGCGACACACGCTTTGCATCAGCACTCAGGCCGGTTGCGCCATGGGCTGCGTCTTCTGCGCCACGGGCCAGATGGGCTTCTTCCGCCATCTCAGCGCCGGTGAAATTGTGGCCCAGGTCATCTTCTTCGCTCGCCGCCTGGCCGCCGAGGGCCAGCACGTCACCAATATTGTGTTGATGGGCATGGGTGAGCCGCTTCACAATTACGACAACACGTTGGAAGCCATTGACCGCATGACGGCCGAAAACGGCTTTAACCTTGGCGCGCGTAAAATCACCATCTCAACCGTTGGCCTCGTTCCAGCCATCCGCCGCTATGCCGACGAGCAAAGGCAGACACCCCTGGCCGTCTCCCTCCACGCTGCGACCGACGAAGAGCGCGACAAACTCATTCCCATTAATCGCCGTTGGCCCATCTCCGAACTGATGGATACCATGCGCTATTACATTGAAAAGACCGGACGGCGCGTCACCATCGAATGGGCTTTAATTAACGGCGAAAATGACACCCTGGAGCAGGCGCAAAAGTTAGGCGAACTGCTGCAGGGGATGCTTGTGCACGTCAACCTCATCCCCCTGAATCCAACGGAAGGTTACGCTGGCACTCCCTCCTCTCGCGAGCGTGTTGACGCCTTCCAGGAAGAACTGGCCCGTCACGGCGTCAGCAGCACCGTCCGTGTGCGCCGCGGCATCGACATCCAGGCCGGTTGCGGCCAGCTACGCGACCGGATTGTGGCCGAGCGAGCAGCGCAGGCCTGACGCAAGTAGCAGGAGCGCAGCATCAGGCATGTTGCGCTCACCCTTATGGTAGATATTCCAACGGATTGTAGCGAGCTTTGTTATAGCGGATCTCAAAGTGGATGTGCGGGCCGGAGGAGCAACCGGTATTGCCCGTCCAGCCAATCAGGCCACCCTGATAGACCGTCTGGCCCACGGACACATTGAATCCATCCAGGTGCGCATAATAGGTCTCATAACCGTTGCCGTGGTTGATAACCACCAGGTTGCCATAGCAGTGCGGGCTCCACGCCGCATAGGTAACGGTACCCGTGTCCGATGCGTAAGCAGGTGAACCAGTCACCAACCCGACATCAATGGCCGTGTGCGCATACCAGGAATGTTGCGTAATGCGGCGGGCATCGACCGGCCACACAAACGTCCCGGTGCCGGGTACAGCTACCGTAACCGCCGAGCTTGAACCGGAGGAACCAGAAGAAGAGCTGCTCTCAGTTGCAACCGCCAACGTTGGCGGTTCCCAGACAAAGACTTCGCGCACCGCACCAGGCACAAGAATTTGAGTGCCAGCATAAAGGCGGTACGGAAACTCCAGGTTATTTGGCTCGTAGGCCACAATCTCTTCAATCGGCACGCCATACAACTGGGACAGGCCTTCAATAGTGTCCCCTTCCACAACATCGTGCAGCACGCCATCAACAGGCAAAATCGTAATCGTCGTGCCTGCCATCAACATCCCTGCATCGGTACTCAGGAACGCATTACCACCCAGGATCGTCTCTTCCCGAATGCCAAAACGCTCGGCAATCTTAATCGCCGTGTCGCCAGGCTGCACGGTGTAGGTAGTAAACTCATGCTCAGGTTGGCCCGGTTTATAAGTAACGGGGACGAGGTCCGGCGAAAGGCTGGTGTCAGCCATAACCGGCAGCTCAGAGAGAGCGTACTCCGGTGTAGGCAGCGGTTCCAGAGAAGAGCCGCCCCCTGTACCAAAGGTAGAGGCCGTTTGCGCTTCTATCTCAATTCGCTCTTGTTCTACTCCGGTGGCAAAAATAGTGGCTAATCCGGTTGCCTTGCTGCCGAGGAATAACAGAATGGCAACAGCTGCCAGGACCAGGTGGCCCCCATAGCGGTGGATGAAATTGTTATTGTTGTTCTGCATAGGCCCTCTTCCAGGCGCGTATGCTAACAGAAAGGCAGAAGAGAGCAAAAAGGGGTCTCGTCAGTCGAGACCCCTTATTTAACCGCCATTAATATAGCTGTCTGGGAGAGCAGCTCCCCTTAGGCCATATCTTTGGTCAGCGTTTCCAGGAATTCGTAGTTGGTCTCGGTAGCACGCATGCGCTGCAGCACGGCATTCGTCGCGCTGCTCAGATCGTAACCGGGTGTATCCATGAGATGGCCCAGCATACGGCGCATGGTGTAAACACGCTGTAGCTCATCGCCGGACAGCAACAGTTCCTCGCGGCGGGTGCTGGAACGCTCGATGTCGAAGGCCGGGAAGATACGGCGTTCTTGCAAGCGACGGCTGAGGACAAGCTCCATATTACCAGTGCCCTTGAACTCTTCGTAGATGACGTCATCCATACGGCTGCCGGTATCGACGAGACAGGTAGCCATAATCGTCAGGCTGCCGCCTTCTTCGATATTACGCGCCGCACCAAAGAAGCGCTTGGGCGGATAGAGTGCTGTGGGATCAAGACCACCAGAAAGCGTGCGGCCGCTGGGTGGAACGGTCAGGTTATAGGCGCGGGCCAGACGCGTGATAGAGTCCAACAGAATGACAACGTCACGGCCCGACTCCACCAGGCGCTTGGCGCGCTCCAGGGCCATTTCCGCCACCAGACAGTGGTTCTTCACCGGCTCGTCAAATGTCGAGCTAACCACTTCACCCTCAACAGAGCGCTCCATGTCGGTCACCTCTTCCGGTCGCTCGCCGATGAGAGCCACAATCATGTAAATATCTGTGTGATTCTCAGAGATGCCGTTGGCAATATCCTTGAGCACGGTCGTCTTACCCGCTTTCGGGGGCGAAACAATGAGACCACGCTGGCCACGCCCAATTGGAGCGACAAGGTCCAGCATACGGGTGGAAAGGATATGTGGCTTCGTTTCTAATTTAATCTTGTGGTCAGGGAAGATGGGGGTCAGGGATTCGAAGCGAGGGCGCTTACGAGCGGTTTCAGGGTCCAGGCCATTTACGGCCTCTACGCGCAACAGGCTATGATACTTCTCATTTTCCTTCGGCTCGCGCACCTGTCCAATAATCATGTCGCCGGTGCGCAGGCCAAGGCGCCGTATCTGCGAATTAGACACGTAGATATCATCTGGGCTGGGATGATAATTACGGTCCGTACGTAGGAACCCCATCGGCTGCTTATCGTCGTGGATCGTCTCCAGAACGCCGCCGCGGAACTCAAACCCCTTCTTCCGAGCTTCTGCGCGCATGATTTCGTAAACCAGCTCCTGCTTCTTCATGGTGCTGAAGCCGTTCAAATCAATGTCTCGCGCAATCTCACGGAGTTCAGCTAATCTTTTTGATTCAAGTTCTGCAATATCCATCGATATTTCTCCAGATTTGGGTACCTGCCTGCGAAACGCCTTCCATTCGCGCGAATGAATACTTCTATTGCGCGGTGGTACCCCCGTCGTCTCGGAAGGCGCAATCATTTCTCGTTACTCTTAAAAATGTGGGTGACTTCATGCGAAGGCAAAAAGGGTATTTGATAGCCCCAATTGGATACACCAGTTTCAGTGACTGCTCCTCATCAATCACCACAACCAGTGACGCCCTTATTCAGCTAGCCAAAATATCTGTGCCACTTTACGAGTAAGTTCGCGAGATAGTTTCTCTGAATACTTTTAAAGCGGGGAGGCGAAAAGGCGGTCACGAGCTACGGTTCTATTCGCTCATCTTCCGACTTTGGCCACTTGAGGAAAGCTAAACGGGAAATTTTAACAGGCGTAAAAAAGTATAACACGCCGTTGATATGGCGTCAATTCTATCTTACACTCTTCCTATAGACTCCTCTCCTCCTTTAAAAGGGAGGCAGCTCCCCTGTCTGCCTCCCTTAATATATCATACAATCATGCCACAGCAACCTGCTCTTCGGCAAGAAACTGCTCAGCCTTTTCAACAAGCGAACGATTACCAATAATCAACGGCGTTCGCTGATGCAGCGATTCCGGTACAATATCCAGGATCGGTCGCCTTCCGTCTGAAGCGTAACCACCAGCCTGTTCTATCAAAAAAGCGAGCGGGGCTGCCTCGTAAAGCACACGCAGCTTTCCATGCGGCTTGTTGGTCTCCGCGGGATACACAAAGACACCACCACGCAACAGGTTACGGTGGAAGTCCGCTACCAGCGAACCGATATAGCGGTGTGATAAAGCCGGAACATCTTCTCCATCGCGACCACCCAGCCAGCGGACGTACTGCTGCATCCCCGGCGACCAACGGCCAAAGTAGGCATGGTTCACGCTGTAATATTGTGGCGGTTCGGGTACCCTCAACTGCTCGTTCGTCAGCAGAAATTCACCGAGTTCGGGATCAAGTGTGAAACCGTGGACGCCGGCGCCGGTACTATAGACCAGCATCGTGCTCGCTCCATAGAGAATATAGCCTGCCGCAACCATTCTGTTCCCGGGCTGCAGAACATCCTCCAGCCGGCCACGCTTCTCCCAATCTACGCAGCGGAAAATAGCGAAGATCGTACCAATGCTCACATTGACATCGATGTTCGACGACCCGTCCAGTGGATCGTAGATCAGCACGTAGCTACCCTTCTCGTAATGGGGCGGAATATGCACGATATCTTCTTGCTCTTCCGATGCCATCGCACACAGACGGCCGGTATGGTCGCATAGACGATAAATGATTGTGTCAGCGTAGACGTCTAACTTCTGCTGCTCCTCTCCCTGGATGTTGGTATTACCGGCGCGTCCCAATATGTCGAGTAAACCAGCACGATTCGTCTTATGGGCGATTGCCTTGGCGGCCAGCGCGATATCGTAGAGAAGGTTCGTGAACTCACCGCGCGCCTCCTGTGGTTGATTCTCCAGGATGAAGCGATCAATCGTAACAATCTTTTCAGTCCTCGGCCTTGTCATTTACGCCTCCTTATAACACAGGCTCAGTGGGTATGTGGGTATATATGGGAAATGTGGTTGCACGAAAACCAGAAGCCTGAAATATGACGTCCGGTAATGGTTATACTATTCTGCTATATTCTCTTTGAGAAGCTACACCAGATAAGCGAGCACATAGTAAGCAATGGTAACGGACCAGATAAGGCTGTCAATTCGATCCAGCGCGCCCCCGTGGCCGGGCAATAGATTACCCGAATCCTTGACCCCTGCTTCGCGCTTGAACAGCGACATCCCTAAGTCGCCAGCCGGGCTGAGAATAGAAATCAGAAGACCTAGCATCAAGGCAATGGTCCAGGGCAGGTTCATAATTGCGCCCAGCACTACCGTTAGCAATGTACCGAGAATGATCCCCGCCACGTAACCTTCAACTGTCTTATTGGGACTCAGACGAGGGGCCAGCTTGCGCCTGCCAATTAACGTCCCAAAGACGTAGGCCGCCGAATCAGCCAGCCAGGTACTGACAATTGCCAGAATGGTCCATTGGACGGCCAGATCATCAAGCCCACGTAGCCTGAAAAAGTGGCCGCTAATCCAACCCAACAGCACAATCCCCATTGCCATCCCAGCCCAGCTCGCTGGAACCGCCGTCACCTGCCGCTCATAAAGCCACAAGGCATAGAGCATCGCTACAAACAGAGTGGCAGCGAAGGCCGGTGCAAGCAGATTAAGCGCAGGCCATTGCGCAGCCACCAATTGCAACAGCACAGCCGGGATGAGCAACCAGAGTGGTAACCTCCACCCGAGATTGTTCAGAAGCGAGGCATACTCAATCGATGCCAGAATGATTAGCAACGTGACTGGTATAAAGTAATACCACCCTCCTAGATAAACCAGATAGAGAGCAAGGGGGCCAAACGTGAACGTTGTGAGAAAACGTTGCACGAACTTAGAACCTGACGGAGCGTCTGCTTTATCCACCTTCTTCTGGTAAACCACCGAACCTCCGCTCCCGCTGGCTAAATGCAACCAATGCCTCGTATAGCTCCTCCCGGCCGAAATCCGGCCAATAACACGGGGTTGCATAATATTCAGCATAAGCCGCCTGCCAGATCAAAAAGTTGCTGATCCGAAGCTCACCACTCGTGCGAATCACGAGGTCAGGATCAGGCAGCCCGGCCGTAAACAAGTATGAACTGAAAAGCTCCTCGTCCAACTCATCAGGCGAAATGCCATCAGCAAGCATTTGCTGCACAGCATGTAGAATCTCTGCGCGACCACCATAATTAAACGCGACATTCAAAATCAGGCGGTCATTGTCTTTGGTAAGCTCAAGGGCATCCAGCACTTTCTGTTGCAGCTCAGGCTCAATGCCGTTGAGATCACCCAGGTGATGAAGACAGACGCCTTGTGCATGAAGCTCAGACAGTTCCTGGTCCAGCACACGGGTAAATATCTTCATCAGTCCGCGGATCTCCCGCTCTGGGCGCTCCCAGTTCTCAGTAGAAAAGGCGTAGATTGTTAAGATCTTAATGCCAAATTCCACGCAGGCGTTGATAATGCGCCTTAGATTCTCGGCGCCAGCTCGATGGCCTGCCACACGCGGAAGATTTCGCTTCTTCGCCCAACGGCCATTGCCATCCATAATGATGGCCACGTGCCTGGGCACACGAATCGCCGACAGATCGAGCGATGTATTCTTTTCCGTCATTATACTTCCATTATTTCGACTTCTTTCTGCCGGCCAATTTTGTCAATCTCACCGATATAGCGGTCGGTCAATTCCTGAAGATCATCCTGACCGCCATAAAAGTCGTCTTCGGCAATCAGTTTCTCTTTCTCAAAATCGCGTAGATCCTGAAGCGTATCGCGACGTACGTTGCGCACAGCAACCTTGGCTTCCTCAATACGGCGCCCGACTTGTCGCACCAGATCGCGCCGCCGCTCCTCTGTCAACCGCGGCATAATGAGCCGTATCACTTTGCCATCATTGTTCGGCGTAATTCCAATGTCTGATCTGAGTATTGCTTTCTCAATCTGGGGTAGAATGCTGGCATCATAAGGCCGGATTGCAAGCTGCTGCGGCTCGGGAACGGAAATCAATGCCACCTGCTTCAAATTCACTTCGGAACCGTACGCTTCCACCATCACGCGATCCAGCAGATTTGGTGAGGCTCGTCCCGTACGAAACGTAGCCAGATCCGTTTCCAAAGCCTGGATCGCTCCCTTCATACGTCCTTCAGCATCTTGCAGCAGTTCTCGAATCATTGAAGCCTCCTTCGTCAACAACGAATCCGCAGCCTCGCTACGCGCCAAAGTCCAGGCATTATAGCGAGGTTATGCTCCCTACGCCTCCTCGAAGTTGCCAATGGTCGTGCCCACCGACTCACCCAGAATCAGACGCTTCACACTATCCTCCTGCCAGAGATTGAGCACAACGATCGGCAGATTATTTTCCATACAAAGCGAGATTGCCGTACTATCCATCACACGCAAGCGGAAGTTCAGGGCATCAATGTAGGAAAGACGATCGAAACGCCTGGCATCGGGATGTTGCATGGGGTCCGCGTCATAGATAGCATCAACTTTCGTCGCTTTAATCAGCACATCAGCGCCAATCTCCATAGCTCGCAGGGCGCCTGCTGTGTCAGTTGTGAAATATGGGTTGCCCGTGCCTCCGCCGATGATCACAATGCGTTCCTTTTGCAAATGCCGAATGGCACGCAAGCGAATGTAAGGCTCGGCGATCGTTTTCATCTCTACGGCCGTCTGTACCCGTGTCACGATACCCTTACGTTCCAGAGCATCTTGCAAGGTCAGCGCATTCATGATCGTGGCAATCATCCCGATATGATCGGAAGTCGATTGCTCCATACCATATTCCAGGCCGATGGTGCCACGCCACAAATTACCGCCGCCGATAACGATCGCGACCTCAACACCCAGATCATAGACGTCCTTCACAATCTGGGCAACCGCGGCAGCGCGAGCCGGATCAATGCCAAATCCTTCCGGACCGGCAAGGGCTTCCCCTCCAAGCTTCAACAGGATGCGGTTATAGATAGGCTCTGGCATGAAATATAACTCCGTAGCGGACCAGGGAACGTCTGTTGAGGATGTAACGTTGGTCCAATCAACTGTTACAATGTGAGAAAACGGGACAAAAAGAAGGGGCGTTTATTATAACGCCCCTCTTAACTAACTCAGTCAATGGCCTCGCCCAGTTCATAGCGAACGAAGCGGCGCACGATAATGTTCTCGCCGATGACGGCGATGGCATTGTTGACCAGGTCTCCCACCGTCACGCTTTCATCTTTAATAAATGGTTGCTCAAGCAAGACGAAGTCTTTGTAAAACTTGTTTAAACGGCCCTGGACAACCTTTTCCACGACATCTTCAGGCTTTCCCTCTGCCCTGGCCTGCGCGCGTAACACCTCAGCCTCACGGTCCAGGTCAGCCTGGGGCACGTCTTCACGAGAAAGATACTTGGGATCCGCCGCCGCAATATGCAGAGCAATGTCATGGGCCAGCTCTTTAAACTGCTCGTTACGCGCCACGAAGTCAGTCTCACAATTGACCTCGACCATAACGCCTACACGATTGGCCAGGTGCGAGTACATCTCAATGAGGCCCTCGTTTGCCGCCCGGTCGGAACGCTTCTCGGCCCGAGCCAACCCTTTCTCGCGCAAGGCGTCAACCGCCTTTTCGAAATCCCCTGCGCTTGCTTCCAATGCCTTCTTAGCGTCCAGGACACCGGCGCCGGTGACCTCACGCAATTTACGAATCATCTCAACTGTAATAGCCATATAATCCTATCTCCCTGCTTACAATAAGTGACCGGCGTCTGATAAGGACACCGGCCACTTGTTAATGCCAGACATCCCGTCCAGCATACATTGCTTACCTATGTCCGAGCGCGCCCCATAACAAAGGCGCGTTGACTACTCTTCTTCGTCCAGATCCTCTTCCGCTGCAGATGCTGTAGTGGCTGCTTCCTCGGCCTCGCGAATCTTGGCCAGCGTGGCGGCGCCCAACAGCTCTTCATCGGTCAAATCTTCATCGTAATCGTCACCGTAGACGACGTCTTCATCTTCGTCGTAATCGTAGCCGCGAACCTCATCCACCAGCGACTCTTCGCGCATCGCAAGCCCTTCCAAAGCGGCATCAGCCATCTTGCTGGTGATCAGCTTGATGGCCCGAATCGCATCATCATTGGAGGGAATAATATAATCGATCACGTCCGGATCGCAGTTGGTATCGACCATGGCAATAACCGGAATGCCCAGAATGTTGGCTTCTCGAACTGCCGTCTCTTCGTTATTAACATCGATAACGAACAGCAGATCAGGAAGGCTCGACATCTCGCGGATACCACCCAGGCGCAGCAACAGCTTTTCGATTTCGCGCTCCAACATCAGGCGCTCTTTCTTCTTCAGGCGATCAAACTCACCTTCGTTGCGGCGCTGCTCCAACTCGTCCAGATACTTAATACGCTGGCGAATTGTCTGCCAGTTGGTCAGCGTCCCACCCAGCCAGCGCTGGTTGACGTATGGCTGGCGCGCCCGTGTTGCTTCGCGAGCAATGGTGTCCTGAGCCTGGCGCTTGGTGCCAACAAACAGGACCGTTCCGCCGTCGGCGACGGTGTCGCGCACCAGATTATACGCTTCCTCTATCATATAGAGGGTCTGTTGTAGGTCTAAAATGTGAATGCCGTTGCGCTCCGTGAAGATGTAAGGTTTCATCTTCGGGTTCCAACGGCGCGTTCTGTGTCCAAAATGCACGCCGGTTTCCAGCAGTGCTTTCATTGAAACTACGGCCATGGGGTTTATTCTCCTTTTATTGTTTTAGGCTTCCATGCTCTTCATCCCGGCCCAGAACTTACACGGCCTGCGTATCCGCTTTACCCGTCCGGGGGGTGACCTGTGGACGGTTCAAGCGATACGATGTAAGCACACCCAGGCTGGTCCAAGCATGTGTGTTTTCGTTGTCGACAAATAGACAACATTGTAATTATAACTTACGTGAAAAAAGACGCAAACGCCTATTTCCACCGCGTTAGAATCGTCTCTCGTTGAAATGCTCTGACACCAATGAAAAGCAAGATAACGTCAATAACAGCCACAACAACGGCCACAATCAACACGATTTCGCGGTCAATGAGCACCAGCCCCACCGACTGGCCAATGATACCCACTATCACCGGCAGGATGATAAACATCGACAACTGTTCCGCCACCCGCGGGTCAGAGACACGCGATGAGACCATCATGGCAATGCTCACCGCCAACAAGGTCAGCAGAGGGCCAACAACGAAGATCGCCAGCAACCAGAGCGGTTCGAGCAAAAAGCGCACTCCGTTCTCTCCAACGATGAAGGCAGTTGCAGCGACATACAGGCCATAGCTCAGCCAGGTAGCAACCAGCGCCGGAATAATCGCCGCCAGCGCCTTGCCGGCCAACAACTCTTCTGTCGTAATCGGCGTCGCCAGCAGAGGTTCCAGGCTGCGCGTCGTCTTCTCGCCCACGATGCTATAGGCGGCGATTGTGACTGGTATCGCCACCGGCAAGATCATGAACATAAACGCGTAGAGGTTTAGTAAGTAAATCTGAGTACATTCAGCCGCAGTCAGCCCTTCGCAGAGCGCTTCAGTGCCCGGCAGCGTCTCTTCCATCCCACTGGGAGCAGCGCCAGGATCTCCGCCCACCAGCAAGGTGATAACCGGCAAGGCCACAAACAGCAGGGGCAAAAAACCCACGCTAAACAGCACCAGGCGGTTCTTAAATACCTCCGCCCACTCCTTCCAGATAATCGTCTTCACCTTGTCCATCTATACACCTCAGGTCCCAACCAGTTGCAGGTAGATGTCTTCCAGGGAATGTCTGATCTCGCCCACAAACTGAATATTCGCGCCCGCTCCAACCAGAATGCGAATCATCTCCGGGTTATGCACTTCCGGCTCATCCAGGGCAACGATGAGCTTATTATCCAGCGCCTGCACTTCTTTGACATACACCAGCTCTTGCAGCTCTCCCAGGAAAGGTTGTGCTGGATCAGCAAGGTGAAAGACAACCTGCCTTCCGTAAAGTCGCCGCCTCAGACCAGCAGGTGTGTCTACCACCCGCAATGTTCTATTAAAGACTGCAATGCGATCACACAATCTTTCCGCCTCGTCAAGGTTGTGCGTGCACATAAAAATCGTCCGCCCCTGGTCGCGCAGATCGCTCACAAAATCACGAACCAGCTTGGCCGCTTCCGGATCCAATCCCGAGGTTGGCTCGTCAAGAAACATAACAGCCGGTTCATGCAAAAGCGCCCGAGCAATACTCAGCTTCTGTTTCATCCCCTTGCTAAACGTCCCCGCTGCATCAGTCCGCCGCTCCCAGAGGCCAAGCGTACGCAGATACTTCTCAACCTGCCCCGCCACATCCTCCACTTCATAGAGATGGGCATAGATTTGCAGATTGCGCTCGGCGCTCAACCGTTCATACAATCCCGGCGCTTCGGTCAGGATTCCCACGTGGCGCCGGATCTCGCGATCGTCCTCCCCCAGGCGATAACCGGCGACAGTTGCTGTGCCACTGGTGGGAGCGATAAGGCTGACCAACATACGTACCGTCGTTGTCTTACCTGCCCCATTCGGCCCCAGGAACCCGAACACTTCACCTGCCGGGATATCCAGCGAAAGCCGCTCGACCGCTACATGTCCATCAAACTCCTTAGTCAAATTTTCGGCATGGATCATTTCTAATCTCGTTCATCCTGAATATACGGCTTCATAGAAATTACTACTGGTAGCGGCTATCATCCACCTTCTCGGCTGTCACCTCAGGCTCCACCCGGCCAGGATCGGGAAGCTCAATCGGTTCTGGCGCTTCGTCGGCGGGCGCTTCCTCCTCCTGAACCCAACGCCATATTAGAAGAGCGCTCAGTACGGCCATAATAGCAATGGGGATCTCCGCAGACACCCCACCGAACCGCACCTGAACAAAAACAGCGCTGGCGTTGAGCAGTGTATGCCACAGGATGGCAATACCCAACCAGTAAACGCGACCTCGAACCGCTTTCAACACCATAAGGGACATTGCAATATGGGCCGTAATGGCAAACAGCCGCTCTAGCGCCCCCAACAGCGTGGTCCACAAAGGCGCACTAAGCAGGATTGACGCCTGCTCCTGTACCTCAGTCAGCGCCTCGGGTGGAATCAGCGACGTAAAGTAGCCGAGATTGATGCCAAACAGAACGCTCATATTCACCAGAGTGATAAGTCCGAGCAGAATTGCCTCAATGCCGCCATGTCCGGCGCCCAGCATGAGCGCATGGCGCGGCGAACGGGCATCCTTTGCCCAAAAGCGCATGGTAAGATAACGCGCCACTTCCTCGAAAACGCCGGCCGATAGGCCATAGAAAAGGGCAACCAACAGAAGGCTTACGGTTCCAGCCATGGGGTCTGGTAACACGCCGCTTCTTTCCACAGCTGCGTTGAACGGAATATGGAGCACCTGCGACGCAATGAACGTCACCGCGCCAATACCGAACAGCCCCCAGCTCGGTCGGTAGCGCCGGTGAATTGCATTGGCAATGAGCAATGGTAGAAAGATCATAAGCAGGCTGTTCAGGCCGTACAGAAAATAATGCACCTCTATTCTCCTTGCTGTCCGATACGACGATTTCGTCTATCCATTGCACCGCACGCCCCCCTACTTGGCCGGGCCTGGAAAAAAACTGCTATCTTATCCTAGCACACTCCGCTATAATTCACCCGGTTACTCAGCGTGGTTTTTCTCTCCTGCCTCCACGCTGAGGTCATGAATCATAGGTACATAAATCATACTACGAATTCAACGGCAACCTATACCTGTCGTAGAATCGTTAGGTAATGGGAGGCAGTATGAGCATACCCGAACAACCAACTGCCGGTGAATTTATTGCGGAACTTCGTGCTTTGATCCAGCAGCGAGACCTGCCTGAGCTTGCCGCTCGCCTGGCAGAAATCCATCCGGCGGACATTGCTGACCTGCTTGATGACCTGCAACCAGAAGAAGCAGTCGTTTTGTTCAACCTTCTCAGCGTTGAAACGGCGAGTGAGGTCCTCGACGAAACCGGGACCCTTGTGCGCCAGGAGCTGCTGGAAAAAGTAGATGATGAACGGCTCGCCGACTTGCTGGACGAGCTGCCCATGGACGACGCGGCGGAATTCCTGGAGGACCTACCAGAACCGACAGCAGATCGCTTGCTGGAGTTGATGGAACCCTCTGAGGCTGAGGATGTCCGCGAGCTATTACAATATGCGGATGAGACAGCCGGTCGTATCATGACCACTCAAATCGCTGCCTTGCGCCGCCAATGGACGGCCGCGGAAGCGATTGACTATCTACGTTCGCTCGAAGAAGCGGAAACGCTCCATTATCTCTACGTCGTCGACCGCGACAATCATCTCATTGGCGTTGTGCCCATCCGCAGCCTCATTGTCGCCAAGCCGGAAGCAACCATCGACAGCATTATGATGCCCGACGTGGTCTCTGTGCCGGTGACCGCCGACCAGGAGGAACTGGCCGAATTCATCTCGCGTTACGACTTTGTAGCCATGCCCATCGTCGATGAACAGAACCACCTCCTTGGCGTCGTTACCGTTGACGACGCATTGGACGTTCTGGCAGAAGAAGCTACCGAGGATATTCAACGGCTTGGTGGTTCAGAGCCTCTGGCCAATCCCTACTTCGCCGTCTCCGTCTTCCAGATGGTGCGCAAGCGCGCAGTCTGGCTGCTGCTCCTCTTCGTAGCCTCCCTGCTCACCAGCACCGTCATTCGCTCTTTCGAAATGCTCCTCACCTCCTTCGTCATTCTCAACGCCTTCATTCCCCTCATCACCGGCACGGGCGGCAACGCCGGTTCCCAAACGGTCACCACCGTCATCCGCGCCATTGCCGTAGACGAAGTCAGGCCCAATGACGTCGGCCGTGCCTGGCGACGGGAGGTCTCGGTTGGCCTGATTCTTGGCCTCTTCTTGGGTTTGGTCGGTCTCGTTGTTGCTGCTCTGCTGGGCGGCGATTTAATAATCGGGATTGTCGTAGGCCTCACTCTGCCCCTTGTCGTTATCTGGTCCAACACCATCGCCACACTGGTACCAATGGCCGCCGAGCGGCTGAATATCGATCCCACTGTAATCAGCGCTCCTATGATCACGACCATTGTCGACGCCTCAGCCCTGCTGATCTATTTTCTGATCGCCAGGCTGGTCCTCGGCCTCTAATAAGCGAGACAAGCCTATGCCTGCACACATTCCTCCTGAGCTGATTACATACCTGCGCCGCGCCACGCACGTGGTCGCTCTCACAGGCGCCGGCATCTCCGCCGAGAGTGGCGTGCCCACCTTTCGCGATGCACAAAGCGGGTTGTGGGCACAGTACGACCCACAAGAGCTGGCCACTGCCGCCGCGTTCCGCCGTAACCCGGCTCTGGTCTGGGATTGGTATGAATGGCGCCGTTCCCTCGTTGCCCAGGCCGCACCCAACCCCGGCCACAGAGCGCTGGCTGAGATGGAGCAGAAGGTTCCACACTTCACGCTCGTCACACAAAATGTCGATGGGCTACACCGCCAGGCAGGCAGCCGTAATGTGCTCGAGCTTCACGGTAACATCATGCGCAATAAATGCTTCAGCGAAGAGACGGTCATCGCGGCCGGGGATGAGGAGCCAGGCGATGGGGTCGGACCGCCACGCTGCCCGCACTGTGGTGACTACCTTCGCCCGGACGTGGTCTGGTTTGGCGAGGCGCTGCCCGAGGGTGAGCTAAGCGCGGCTATGAGAGCCGTAGAGGAGTGCCAGATGCTGCTCTGCATCGGCACATCAGGGTTGGTACATCCTGCTGCATCACTGCCACTGCTTGCTGCCGAACGAGGGGCGCTCACAGTGGAAATCAATCCCCAGGTGACCGCCCTTTCACAGTGGATGGACTACGTCTTGCGCGGCCCGGCCGGGGAGGTTCTTCCGGCCTTGCTCAAGGCCACATGGACTAGTGAGTAGTGGGCGCTCGAGCTAAGGCGTCAGCAGCAACTTCCCTTCATTGTCTCCATTTTGCAGGTAGAAATGAGCCTCGGCGGCCCGGGTCAGAGGGTAAGTGCGCTCGATGGCTGGCCGGAACAGCGCCTCGTCGTACCATTCGATAATCTGCTGCATCGGGCGCTGTAACACCTCAGGCTCGTTCCACAGCCGGTCGAAGCGTAGGCCAAGAATCCCCTTGTTAGCATTCATCAAATCTTCTGCGGTGTAAACGGCATCGGAGGTGAAGCGCAGCAGCCAACCTGGTAAGCGGCTGGGGCCGCTGGTGAACGGGTTATGGTGCCCAAAGTAAACCAGACGCCCGGTCGGTTTCAGAAGCCGGAAATTCTTCATGCGGTGCACCCCACCGTAGGGATTCAATATCAAGGCTACTCCCTGCCCACCGGTCAGCTCTCGCACCGCTTCTTCATAATCCACATTGGCGTGGTCAATGGCATGGTTGAGACCATGCGACCTTAGAAATTCATGGCGCGCTGCGGCAGCCGTTCCGAATGTCTCCACACCCAGGATGCGACAAATATGTATCGCCGCCAGACCAACGCCGCTTTCAGCAGCATGAATCAATACCCTGTCTTCTTTGCGCACAGAGCCCATGACGACCAGCGCCACATACGCGGTTAGATAATCCACCGGCAACGCCGCGCCATCCTCGGCGCTCATCCAATCCAGCCGCCGAAACACCTGCCGGTAAGGAACGCAGATCAGATCCGTATAGCCGCCCAGGTGTGTGAAGGCCAGCACGGAGTCTCCTTCTTTGAAGCCAGTGACGCCCTGCGCCACCATATCTATCGTGCCTGCCACTTCAAAACCGGGCACAAAGGGGGCGCGGGCAATATTGAAATCCAATCCGGCCCGGCCAAGAACGTCCACATAATTCACGCCGCTTGCTTCCACCCGAATCCGCACCTCACCGCTACGCGGAGTGGGGTCAGGAGCCTCTCGCGGCTGCAACACGGCGGGGCCGCCGGTCTTCGAAACCCAAATTTGTATCAAAGGTTGGCAACGTCCTCCTTTTGTTTAGATCGACACCATTTTGTACAAAAGCTCTCTAACACGCAAAGCAGCCAGCATACGCAAAGAATAAGAAGGGCGCCAGGGCATGCCTCGAAACGCGCCGCTTTCAGGTATAATGAAGGTAGAAATGAGTTAACGACACGCGAGCGCTCGCCGCCACCGGGTGTCGCCAGTGATTGAAGGAATGATATGTCGCCACGAATCGACAATCTGCCGGATGGCTCCTCCACACAGCGCAACAGCCTGACCCACCAGGCCATTGAGGATTATCTGAAGACGATCTACGCGCTGGCTGAAGAGGAAGAAGGTCCAGTCAGCACGTCCCGAATTGCCGAAGCCCGCGATGTCAAACCTGCTTCCGTAACCAACATGATGCAGCGCTTGGCCAATCTGAACCTGGTCAGCTATGAGAAACATAGCGGCGTCACATTAACTGAAAGCGGACGCCGGATTGCGCTTGAGGTCTTGCGCCACCACCGGCTTATCGAACTCTACCTGATGGAGGCGCTGGGATTCAGTTGGGATGAGGTTCACGAACAGGCCGATATCCTGGAACACGTTATCAGCGAAAAATTAGAGGAACGCATCGCAGCGGCCCTCAATCACCCGACCATCGATCCTCATGGCGACCCCATTCCAGCACGGGACGGGACGGTGGAAATATTGGAAGTTCAGGCCCTATCAACCCTCACCGAAGGGCAACGTGGCCGCGTGGTGCGCGTCGTCGATGACACCAACAGTGAAATGCTCCGCTACCTGGCCGCGCTGGGCCTGAAACCCGGGACTGATTTTGAAGTCCTGAATATGGAACCGTTCGATGGTCCCCTGACACTCCGCCTCGACAACGAAGAAATCGTTATCGGCCATAAGGTCGCAGGCTCCATTCTGATTGAGCCGATTGAGTAAGCCAGACACAGCGCCGAGTCAGCTTGTGATGCAACTTGCCTCGCACGGCGGTTGTGCGTATTATCATCGCCTGGTGAGGGAACAGTATGCAAGGAGGCCTGTTAAATGACTGAAGAGAATATGAACGCTGCAGAAAACGAAGGGCTTGCCGTAAGCCCAGAGCTTCTTGAAATTCTGCGCTGTCCCAAAGCAGTCCAGTCAGATGAATATGGTGATGATCCCGGCCGGCTGCGCCTGGTTAAAAATAGCTGGCTGGTGTCCGACGACTCAGGGCTGAAATATCCCATTCGCGATGGCATTCCTGTCATGCTGATCGAAGAAGGCGAAAAGTGGAAAGACGTGCCGGAGGACGAACTACCGGTACCGCCGCCTGCTGAATAAGCGACGGGGCAAGCCCCACTCCCCACATCCGCTCCCACGACAAGACCCAGATTACTCTTCTGGCGCCCCTGGGACGTAAAAAAGCATGAACTCCTTCCCCGGCCGCTCCGATGTGCGCCGGGTCAATTCCCCATCTGGATAGAGTGAGTGCAACAGCTCCAACGCCACACGGTGCGAGGGATGCACAATATATAGTTTGCGTCCTGGCTGTGTAACGTGCTCCTCCAGCTCAGAGAGGTCGAGCACCGCGTTCTGCCACCCAATGTTGCCCGCCGTTATGGCGATATTCCTCGTATCTACCCAGTGCGGGTAGGGTATGTGATAAACCTCCTCAAACGCTCCCCCGTTGTCCACATATTGCCGTACGACGGCCCCTATCTCGCTGGCATTCCACGCCGACGCCCGGATATGGGCATCATAGTCCACAAAGTACCAGTGATAATTATCGGCAGTAGCGACCAGCCCCAGGAGTAGCCCACCCACCAGGAGCGGCGTCAGAATTTGCTGGCCGAGCAGTTCTAACAATCGCTTACCGGCCACCACC
Source organism: uncultured Ardenticatenaceae bacterium (assembly GCA_964602995.1). Taxonomy (GTDB): domain Bacteria; phylum Chloroflexota; class Anaerolineae; order Promineifilales; family Promineifilaceae; genus JAAYYY01. The sequence continues at coordinate 71,431 of CAZRTM010000003.1, read as the reverse complement.
AGTGGCATAGCGACAGCAATCATCACAAACGGTGGCGCACCGCCAGTCCGCACCACGCTGGGGTTCTCTGCCGGGTATGCCAGACTGAGAATCGAAGGGGTTAGCAAGACAAATATCGAGACCAGCACGTAGGCAGCCTGCCGCTCACTACGAGCCAGTAAACGCCACAGCAGATAGGCGCACCCGGCTATGAACAGGCCGCCCGAAACCAGGCCTAACACAGGCGCTTCAGGAATGGTGTTCGCGGGCACGACGTCGCCGCGGTAGTTGAACATCAGCAGCGCGTCTATCGTGTTGTTCCACAACGTGCGCCACTGCTCCCCTGCTGAGAGAGAGCCTTGGGCGCGGCTGGCGGCCCGATACCAGAACGAATCAGGCTCATCCTGCATATAGCGCAGCAGCGGTAGAAACACCAGCAGAGAGGCAGTGGCTCCTGACAATCCGTTCTGCCAGAATGACCAGGTCAAAGCCGTCGCTTCCCCATCTCGTAACCCGCCTCCCCGCCGGCGCGCCATAAGGTCAAAGCCACATTTCACCAGGATCAGGAGCAAAAAGAGGACAGGAACAATGCGCATGGCCGTATAGGTGTGCAGGCCTAATCCCAGACACAGGCCTGACGCCAGCCAGTCATTACGCCGGTTCGAGCGCATGGCCCGGAATAGGAAAAAGAGCGCCGGCGTGGCAAACGCTGCTGTAAACGGGAAGCGCAACCCCACACGGGTAATCGCTACGTGCCAGTGTGAAATGGCCAGAAAGAATGCCGCCAACAAACCAACGTGACGCCCATACAGCTCCCGGCCTAACAAATAGGTCAGCGGCACCGTGATGATGCCGAAGAGCGCCGTTCCGGCCTTCAAGGCCAGATGGCTGATCGTCAGCGGCGTCAGAGATATCAGCGCTGCCGTCAGGTAGAACTGAAACCCCTCACGACCCGTATTGCGCGGGAAGAAAATCGGCCGCAGCCCGTTGAGCACGTCATTCACGTCTAGCAGCTTCTCCGCGTGATCGCTGGTCATCTCTGCTGGCACGGCTGCCAGACGGTAGGTGCGGAAGAAGATACCAATGAACGTAACGAGCAGTATTGCAACAAGTAACTGCCTGGTCTGGCGCGAGCGGAGCGTTTTCGCCAATGCCTGCCGGTTCAATTGGGGCCGTTCCATCACGCTTGCCAGAAAGTAGAAAATACCTCCAATCCAGAACCAAAATCCGCCATCCAACTGGTTTCCCGAAAATTGGATATAGGCTACGGCAGCTAACACCAAAGCGCTGGCGCCAAAAACTTTGCGCCATTTTGGTAAAGTGACGAGCCATTGCCGGGAGTCCTGGCCACCCTTATCCTCCTGAGGCCGCCGCGGCAAAGCAACAGCGCCCGCTCGTAGTGGCGGAGCAAAGAAAAGCACGGTTCCCAAAACGAACGCGGTCACGCCCCACCCAGTCAAACGTGGTTTGCTGACAGCCCACTGCCCCAGTGACAACAGGAGAACGGCGGCAGTGGCAGCCAATAGCGGCAACCATGCAGCCTTCGTTATTACTTGCTTTTCCGTTTGTTCTCCCCGCTGCGCGTGATGTTCTCCTCTGGCAATCATTTCACCTAAATATATCGTAACAGTCAGAGATAGATCAATCGCTTGTTGGTACCTTTTCCCGGTTGCTTGCGCTCAGCCCTTCTGGTATGTTCCAGATACCATAAAGTGAGCGCCTACTACCATGAAAACAATCCTGCTCATCGAAGACAGCCTTGAAAATGTCATTCTCGTAGAACGCGTCCTACAGGCCAGCGGTTACGAGATTGTGCATGCTCCCGATGGGGAATCGGGTATTCAGTTAGCTGTCGAAACCGCGCCAGACTTGGTTCTTATTGATATCGGGCTTCCAGACATCGATGGTCATACCGTTGTCACCTTGCTGCAACAAGTTCCTGAATTGGAGGATGTTCCCCTGGTGGCAATCACCGCCTGGCCGGCAGACATCGCACGTGAAATGTGTGAAAAGTATGGTTACGACGGCATTATCATTAAGCCAATCAGCGTCCGCAATTTCCCGAAACAGATCGCCCGGTACTTAACACCGGCGCTGTAGCCAATCGCTCAGTTCAGTCATCACGCATGCATCCGAACAATGAACAATGAACATGGAGCTGATTCGAGCCACAGAATTTAGCCTGGAAGAGCTAGCTGAGGCCTACAACGAAACCCGAATTGATTATATCGTGCCCATGCCTATGACTGTGGAACGGCTTCGTAGCTACATCCACGTCTATGATGTAGACCTCTCCTGTTCCTGTGCCGCCGTGCGCGACGGGGAAATTCTGGGAATTGGCATGCTCGGTGTGCGCAAAGGGCGGGGTTGGATTACGCGGCTAGGTGTTCTACCCTCGGGCCGCCGGCAGGGAGTGGGCAGCCGCATCATGCATTTCCTGCTCGATGCCGCCGCTTGCAAAGAGCTGCCCGTGGTCTGGCTGGAAGTGATTGAAGGCAATGGCCCTGCTCACGAACTTTTCCTGAACCTGGGTTTCCAGAAAACTCGCGAGCTGATCGTTGCCCGTCGCCCCCCTACCTTCCGCGCCTTCAAACCCGGCGAGCATAGTGTACGTCCGCAAGTAGCTGATGTGCGCACCCTGGGCTATGAGGCAACGCTCAAACTATTGGCCAACCGCAATGACCAGCCAAACTGGCTAAACCAGACCGAGTCACTCTGCAATGTTCCCGAGCTGTCCTCCTTGTTGGTCGAAACGGAGGATGGTGGACGCGGTTGGGTGACGTATAAATCCAGCCTCCTGCGCCTGTCGCGCATCGTTGTTTGTGTGCTGGAAGGGGAACCGGCGCGAGTCACAAAGACAATCCTCCAATCACTACACGAATATTACCCGACTCAGGACGCCATCGCCGAGAATGTGCCTGATGGTGATCCACGCTGGTCTGGCTTCCAACAGGCAGGCTACTTTGACGCCTTCCGACGGGTGGAAATGGTCAAAGATATGACAGGCTGGCACAAAGGCGAAATATCTGAAAATGTCTGAAATGTCTACTGTTACGCTTAGTCCTGAAATCGTCTTGCAGGCCGCTGACCGCTTGCGAGGCGTAGCCAACCGCACGCCGGTCATGACATCGCGCACGCTCGACAGGCAGAGTGGCGCCCGCGTATTCCTCAAATGTGAAAACTTCCAACGGGTTGGAGCGTTCAAGTTTCGCGGCGCCTACAACGCCATCAGCAGGTTAAGCGCACCCCAGCGAGCTGCCGGCGTCATCACCCACTCCAGCGGCAACCACGCACAGGGGGTGGCTCTGGCAGCCGCGCTACTCGATGTCCGCGCGGTGGTCGTCATGCCCGCCGATGCCCCGCAGATTAAGCGCGATGCCACCGCAGGCTACGGCGCCGAAATCATCTCCTGCGCAGCGGCCGAACGTGAGGCAGTGGCCGCACAGCTAGTCGCCGAACATGGCTACACACTTATTCACCCCTACGACAACGACCACATTATCGCCGGGCAGGGAACAGCAGCGCTTGAGCTGATTGACGAAGCCGGAGAGCTTGACCTCCTTTTTGTCCCTGTTGGCGGCGGGGGCTTGATCAGCGGCAGCGCCCTTGCTGCCGCCCTGCGCGCGCCCGGTTGCCATGTCATCGGCGTGGAGCCTGAAACGGCCGACGACGCCAGCCGCTCCTGGCGTTTGAGTCGCATTGTGGAGCTAGACGCCGTCCCCGACACCATCGCCGATGGGCTGCGGACCCGCTTCATTGGCCGGCGCAATCTCGCCGTGATGCAGAAGTACGTTCATGATATGATCACGGTCAGTGAGCGCGATATTGCAGAGACACTGCAATTTATATGGCAGCGTATGAAGATTGTGGTAGAACCGAGTGCCGCTGTGGCGCTCGCTCCCGCTCTTCTGGGCCGCTATCCGGTCAGCGGCAAACGGGTTGGCGTCCTCCTCAGCGGCGGCAATGTAGATCTCCTGAAGATACAATTGCCCCAGATTGATTAACATCGCAGCTGATTAGCATCGCAGCCTTGCCCCCTGGTAGAAAATTTTGTTTTTGAGAATACGTGATGACAGATCGTCCTCGTGTCCTTATCTGCGATTCGATACATCCAGACGGTATAGAGATCCTCCGGCAAAAAGCTGACGTTGACCTGCTACCAGAACTCACGACACGTGAGATACAGGAACGAATTGGCGGCTATCACGGCCTTGTCGTTGGACCACGGCGTCGAATTACACACGATATTATCGAGGAAGGCTTAAACCTGCGCGTTATTGGGTGCGCCGGCCCGCGCCTCGACAACATAGACGTCACAACCGCGCGCGCTATGGGCATTGAGGTCCGTAACAGCCCGGGCAGTAACGCCGTAGCCATTGCCGAACACACTCTGACCCTCATGTTGCGCCTGACAATGCAAGGGGCTGGGGCGCGACGCCTTTCGGGCCAGACGCTGGGCATCATCGGCTTTGGTCTCATTGGCCGCCAGGTCGCGCGCCGGGCGCTGGCCTTTGATATGAACGTCATTGTCAACCAGCCACGCCTCACGCCCGAACTGGCTCTGGACGCTGGCGTCACCGCAACCGATTTCGTAGAGTTGTTGCGACGCGCTGATTTCGTCAGCCTTCACGTACCGTTTAAAGCAGAAACAGAAACGTTGATCGGAGAGGCCGAGCTGCGGGAGATGAAGCCGTCAGCTTACCTGATCAACACCGGCCATACCGACCTGGTCGATGACTCAGCCCTCCTACAGGCGCTGAATGAGGGATGGTTGGCGGGCGCCGCCGTTCCTGAATATCCGAACCAGATCGAACGTCTACGTAGCGAGGAATCTGACCTCGTTCGCCAGCACAAGCGCGTAATTGTGGCTCCCCACGCGACGGTCATTATCGGCGACCACCGTCGCGAGGCATCCATTTCCATAGCGCAGCAGGTGCTCAGGTGGTTGCGGGTGAAACGGCCCAGCGAAACGCTCTCGCTGGAGCTGGTGCCCATAGAACAGGTGATGCCGCACGAGGAGATTGACGAGAAGCGAGTTACGCGGCTGATGGAACGGCTGCAAAATGAAGCCAAACTGATCAATCCACCTATCGTCACGCGCTGGGACGACAAGTACATCATCCTCGATGGCGCTACTCGCTTTACAGCCCTCAAGCGCCTGGGCTACCCACACATCATCGTCCAGGTCGTCGATCCCCACCGCGACGACTTTGACCTGCACACCTGGTACCACGTGATTTCCAGTGATAAGCCGGTCGAAGAGCTGTTTGCCCATCTACAAACGATAGAAGGGTTGAGGTTCACCGCCCTTCCCGCCGAAGATGTGCAATCTGTGTTCCGCGAAAGCGGCGCTCTCTGTTACCTCTTAGATTGTGACGGCAATGCCACGCTCATTGAAGTGGAAGATAGGCACAAACGCTTGCGGCTGATGAATCAGCTTGTCAGTTGTTATACAAAATGGGGAACGGTAGAGAGAACGTTGCTTACTGAGCTTTCCCGTTTACAGGGACAATTTCCCGACCTGAAAGCACTGGCAGTCTTTCCGCAATTCGAGCCTGAGGTTGTCTTCGAACAGGCCAGTCAGAGCAAACTGTTGCCGGCAGGGCTTACGCGCTTCGTAATTCCCGGGCGCATCCTGCGCCTCAATGCCGATCTGGAACGGCTAAAGGCGGATGAACCGCTGGCAGCCAAACGCGTATGGTTTAACCAGTTCCTGGCCGAAAAGCTGGCGCGTAGCCGTCTTCGTTACTACCAGGAACCGGTTATTCTTCTCGACGAATGATCAGGCGTGATCAGGTCTAACCAGACGTAACCAGGCCTAATCAGACCAACTTTTGCCTGTCAGATGAGGGCATTTCGACCCTCTGCAACGCCGCTTTAAGCTTAGTGTGCGTGCCCGTGGCTCAGCTCTTCGGGTGACGCCTGGCGCAGATTGGCGATCTTCACCTCGAAGTAGAGTGTCTCACCGGCCAGCGGGTGGTTGAAGTCCAGGGTAACGGCGTCATCTCCAATTTCATCAATATAGGCATCGAATAGCTGCCCACTGTTGGAATCGCGCATGCGGACGCTCATTCCTTCTTCCAGCTCCATTCCTTCAGGGAAAGCATCAAGCGGAACTTGCTGCAGACGGCTATCGTCATAATCGCCATAGCCATCTCCAGGCGACACGGTCACACTCTTCTCTTCCCCCACGGCCATACCATAAAGCTCATTTTCCAGACCAGGAATGATCTGCCCGTGACCCTGCAGGTACTCCAGCGGTTCGCGACCATCCGAAGAGTCAATTACTTCACCGTCGTCAAGTCTCAAAGTATAGTCAAGGCTGACTACCATATCATCCTGAACTGTCATTTGCGCCTTATCACTCGTCATTCGTTTTACTCCTTGCTGAAGACTTCTTTTTCCGAGATTTACAAACAACCTGCCATCTCAGCACTGTCATGCAAGGCGATTTGCCAAATCGCTCTACAAGGCTTGCTCATGCGCCTCTACGCCAGCTTGTTCGTCGAGCTTCTTCTTTTAAGCACAAGCACGTTGCAAGTAAAAATAAAAAAACCGCCCGGACATGTAGATCTGAGCGGTAGCGTGTTCCGTGGCAGAACTTACAACGTCTTGTAAAAGTGACTATAGCCGAGCGCCCTGTCACTGTCAATTAGCACAACGGGAATCAAACAAAAAACACGAACGTAACCCCCTCAGGGCTTTTCCATTCTCATAAACGATGCTGTCGCCGGTCTCCCGACCGCGCGACCCGTCTCGAGTTGATGGCAACTGGCACGGTCGGGAGACCGGCCAGAGCGAGCTATAATTCGGACTTTGGAAAAGCCCTAGTAACCCCCTTGACAGCGGTCTTACAGCTATGGTAGAGTATCCAACGGTGCGCTTCGTGTGAAGCGCCCATTGATTATTGGCCTTACTTAGATGCACCAGGAGGCGAGCATGCACAAGATAATGACTGTCATCGCTCAACTGACTCGGCCAGGTGGCGGAGGATACTCCGATCCATCTCGTGGTGCGTCTATGGCCTGTTAACATAAAGTAGAACTCAAAAAGGCCGCAGCGCACCACCCGGTGTCTGCGGCCTTTTTTGTTGTCTGTCGCCCAACCACAGGCGACCTTCCACCCCAAAAGGACGTGAACACCGGTGTAGGTGTTCACGTCCTTTTTTTGTTTCCGAACACGAATTTATCACTGGAGGAATCATGATCAAGGCAGTTATCTTCGATGTCGGCGGCGTCCTGATACGCACTCATAATCACAACTACCGGCGCGATTGGGAAAAGCGGCTCGGTCTGGACGAATGGGAATCGGAAAGAATCGTCTTTGGTATTGCCGACGATATGGGCACCAAGGCCCAATCGGGCGCCATCACAGACCAGGAGCTCTGGACCTGGGTTGGTAACCAGCTCCGGCTATCCCAACACGATCTGGAACAGTTCCGCACCGACTTCTGGGCCGGAGACGTCCTGGACGAAGAGCTGATGCGCTACATTCGCTCCCTGCGCCCCCGGTACCAGACGGCAATCATCAGCAACGCCACCGACCGGCTGCGCCTCACGTTAGACAATGACTATCCGATTGCCGATGCCTTCGATCTGATTGTCTGTTCCGCCGAGGAGCGCGTAATGAAACCGGCTCCCGAAATATATGAGCTGACGCTGGAGCGACTGGGCCGCAAACCCGAAGAAGCAGTGTTTATCGACGATAACGAAGCCAACGTCAGGGCAGCAAAGGAGGTAGGTATGTCCGCAATTCATTATCAGGCAGGTGTAGATGTGGTGTCCGAACTGGCTGCCCTTGGGGTGAGGCCAGATAAGACAGAAATGGCAATGGAGGAAGGCCGTAATGAACGCAAAGCTGAATAGTAAACGTAAGAACAGCACGCTTGAACTGAAGTCGAGAGAGAAAGAAATGAAGATTAGACCGTTTGATTTCGAAAGCGATAAAGACTACGAGGCGCTGGTTGCCATCGCCAATGCGCTTGAGCCAGACATCCCCTCGTCAGTAACCGGCTGGAAGCACTACGATCGCAGTCGCGATGCAAAGTACCTTCACCAACGCCTTCTCGGTGAGTATGAGGGTGAAGTCGTCGCCGTAGGTATGTACGGGCATACAACATGGTCCTTCAAACCAGACAAATACTTTGTGCGCGTGATGGTCCATCCCAAAGCGCAACGCCAGGGCTTTGGCAACACCTTGTATGATTTCATCCTTGAACAGCTGGAGCCGAGAGAACCGCGCCTCCTGATCAGCTTCACGAGAGAGCATTTCACCGATGCCATCCACTTCCTGGAGAACCGGGGTTACAAGAAGGTCATGCGCGTCCCCGTTTCGCGCCTGGAATCGGCGACTTTCGATGCCGAGCGCTTTGCTGAGAAGCTGGAACGTGTAGCCAATTCGGGCATTGCCATCAAGACGATGGCCCAGCTCAGGGAGGAAGATCCCGAATGGAAACGGAAGCTATACGAACTGGAGTGGGAACTGGTGCAGGACGTGCCGACGCCGGACACGCTGACGAAGCGACCCTTCGAACAGTTTGAAAAACAGACGCTGGGTAGTCCAAACTTGCTACCCGATGCCTGGTTTGTAGCCCTCGACGGCGACAAATATGTCGGCCTGAGCGTCCTCTGGCGTAACCTGTCTAACAGCAAGTTGCTGGAAACAGGGCTTACCGGTGTGGCGCGCAGCCACCGCCGCCGCGGTATCGCAACCGCGCTGAAGGTGCATGCCATTCGTTACGCCCAAGAGTATGGCAACGCCGCGATCGTGACCGATAACGAAGAGAACAATCCGATGTTCCAGCTAAACCTGCAACTCGGCTTCAAGCCACTGCCGGCCGCTCTTGATTACATGAAGGAAGTCAACGACGGGGACGAGGCAGAGGCTGAAGAGCCTGATTCTGAGAGAGTCGTCTCACCTGTCTAGCTGGTGGTCCCTGAAACTTGGAACGATCTGTCTGATCGCGCTATGCTAAAGACAAATGAGAGTCACACCACCGTGAAGCCCGTGGCCCGCGCCGTACCCGTTCGGAAGTTTCTGAACGAGCGTGGTTGCGGGCCGCCGCTTCCGGCGGCCATTTACCCATCCAGGATGGTAGTGAAGGGAACCGATGACACTTCCAATCGTTCATCTTAGCGGCTCTGCCTATGAACAGGGTCTGCAACATGGTCAGCAACTGCGGCAGCGCATCCACCACAATATCGAGGTCTACTTCGACCGTTTCCTACAGGAAGGCGCGCTGACGAGGGACGAAGTGCTGCAGCGCGCTCGGCGTTATGCCGCTGCAATAAAGGAACAAAACAGCGACTATGAAGATGGCATGCGCGGCATTGCCGAGGGTGCAGAATTGAGTTTTGAGGAAATCGTAGCGCTCAATGTGCGCTATGAAATCCTCTATTACCAATTTGCCGTTAGAGAAATGGCAGCCCAGGACGGCTGCACAGCCTTTGCCGTTGCCCCTGCCCGTTCCGAGAATGGCCACCTCCTCCTTGGGCAGAACTGGGACTGGATTCCTGACGTCGCAGGAGCGCTCTTGCACACAAAAACGCCGGAGGGGCATCAAGTCTTATCTTTCACCGAGGCGGGCATCTTCGGCGGCAAGATCGGTTTTAATAGTGCAGGAGTGGGCCTGGCCATCAACGGCATTACGACCACTGAGGACGACTGGGCGCGCCTGGGCCGGCCGTTCCATCTTCGCTGTTACGAAATTCTGCAGCAGCAGTCATTAGACGACGCTGTGCGCGCCGCGAGCGGCGGTGATATCTCTTGTTCGGCCAACTTCCTCATCGCAGCGCTGCCCGATCAGGCCATTGACGTCGAAGCCGCCCCAGGCGCCGCCAATCAGCTCGGCTGGCAAAATGGCTGCCTCGTGCACACCAACCATTTCATCGATCCAGACCAACTGGGCATCCAGGAACCTTCAGATGAAATACGTGGCTACTCATGCCTGCGGCAAGAACGCATGGAAGCACAACTCGAGCAGCATGAACGGATTAGCGTCGCTAACATTCTCGACGCCCTGCGCGACCATGCCAATCCCCCCCGTTCGATTTGTCGTCACGTGGACCGTTCCGCGCCCGTTGACGAACAGTACGAGACGGTCACCAGTATCGTCATCGACCTCCATGAAGCGTCGATGTTGGTCAGCGATGGTCCGCCTTGCGAGAATGAATATGCCCACATCCATCTCGGGGAGCTTGAATGAGCCAACGGCAGAAAATCTTGCTGCTCTTGTTGGCAATCATGGCCGGCGCCGCTGTGCTCATCTCGTTGGCCTGGCGTTGGCTAAACAGCCCCGGCAGCCAGACCCTGCTTCGCTGGTGGCGCGGTGATGAAGCGGTGCGCCAATCCTTGATGACCGTGCAACGGGAGGCATGCCCTGGCGCTCCCTTTATCTTGCCCGCTGACGGTTTCATCGGCTTATTCTACGCCGATCCGGGCGGCCCCTACTCAGAAGAACAGCCCCATCAGGGCATAGATATCTTTAGCGACGGCGAACCGGGCGTCACGCCCGTCTATGCTGCTTATGACGGTTACATCACCCGCGAGCCGACTTGGAAAAGCACACTCATCCAGCGCGTCCCCCAGGATCCCCTCAATCCGCAGCGCCAGATCTGGCTCTATTACACGCATATGGCTGACAAATCGGGCAAGAATGACTTTATCGAGCCTGCCTTCGCACCGGGAACACGCGAGTTTTTCGTCGAGCAAGGTACCCTCCTGGGCTACACAGGGGATTACAGTGGCTCGCCCGTACGCTCTGTCTGGACACACCTCCACTTCTCGATAGTTCTTGACGATGGTGACGGCAACTATCTCAACGAATTGATCTTTGGCAATACCGTCGATCCCTCTCCCTATCTGGGCATGGATGTTGTTTTTGAGCGCAACCGGGAGTTGCCCGTGGGCTGCCGGCAAGAAGCATCCGGCACGTAAAGCGATTTGGTGAATCGCTTAGCCAGTTACCAACTGGTCGTACAAACGTTTTGACAAACGCCCCTCGCTCAGTATCATCAGCGTATGCAACCAGACGCGTATCCTGTGCAATGGGAGCGCCTGAGTGAGGTCTGGCGTTCCTTTGTCGAAACCGGACAGCTCAACTCTGAAGAAAGCAAATTCCTGGATCCCGCCGTTTTGCAATCGTGGCGGCGCTGCCTGCCGCGGCTCGATTACGAGGCAGAACCACACTCCAAAAGCCTGAAAAAAGCGTCCCTGGAGCGGGTCCTGCGCGCCCATAGCACGCTAATCGGGGTGGCAGCCCCACTTATGGAAGATATCCACCAATTTATTGAAGGCTCTGATTGCGCCATTCTGTTGGCGGACGCTTCAGCCTGCGTCCTCGACGTCGTCGGCGACCCCCAGCGTGTGCACTCTCTACAACAGCGTGGGCTGGGTCAGGGTGCCTACTGGTCCGAAGGACAGTTGGGAACCAACGCCCTTGGTGTGGTCCGCATCACGGCCATGCCTATGCAGGTGGTAGGAGCTGAACATTATTTCCAGGCCAACCATGAGCTGACCACAACCGCGGCTCCCATTCACGACGTACGCGGGCGCATTGCGCTCGTTGGCATTCTAGGCATCGTCGGTTCTGTGCAGAATGCCAGCTCACACACCCTGGGTCTGGTGATGACTGCCGCTCGCGCCATCAGCAACCAGTTACAGACAGATTGGTTTGTGGAAGAAGCTAACAGGCATCTGACCGAAGTACGAACCATTCTGAGCGCCATTTCCGAGGGCATCATCTCCTGGAACGAAAATGGCATCATCAATCATGTCAACCCCACGGCTGGTGAAATTTTGCAGCTCAACCCTGCCTCCATTGTGGGCCGACCTTTCACAGAGGCTTTGCCCTTCCCGTCGCTCATCACCGATGCTGCCGCCAACCGCTCAGAGCTGCGTGACGTGGATACCGTTCTACAATTGGATGGTCACAGCGCGCACTGCCTCGTCAGCCTGCGCCCTGTTTTCGAGGGCCAGCGCTATATTGGCAATCTCGTAATGCTGCGCCCGATTGAGCACGTGCGTCGTTTGGTACACCAGCAAATCGGTGTGAAGGCTACCCTCAGCCTGGACAACATTGCCAGTTCCAGTCAGTCAGGCGCCATGCGCGCAGTGCTACGGCAGGCCCGCATTGCGGCGCGAGGCACAGCGCCCGTGCTGATTCGCGGCGAAGGGGGCGTGGGCAAGAACCACCTGGCCCGCGCCATCCACAATGACGGTATGCCAGCCGACGCGCCATTTATCGCCATCAATTGCCAGGCCATCCCTCACGAGCTGATGATCAGCGAATTCCTGGGCCACGACGAGGAAGGAAACAGGAACAGCCGGCCCAGTAAATTTGAGCTGGCTGCCGGAGGCACTTTGCTTCTGGATCAGGTCGAACACCTGTCGCTGGAAATGCAGGCTGTCGTTCTCCACCTCATCGAGACCGGACACATTATGCGCCTGGGCAGCCGCCGCTCCATTCCGGTCGATGTGCGCATTATCGCCGCCTCCACTGCCGACCTTCAACAGCGCGTGCGAGAAGGAAGCTTTCTGCCCCACCTCTACTATCGTTTCGGCGTATTCAGCATTACAATTCCGCCCCTGCGCGAGCGAGCAGAGGACATTCCGCTTCTGGCTGAACGATTCCTGGCGCGCATCACCCGCACTGAGAAACGAGCAGCCTGGATCAGCGACGACGTAATGGCCATCCTCAACCGCTATCCCTGGCCCGGTAATGTGCGTGAGCTGGAAAGCGTGCTGGAGCGGGCGCTCAACCACAGTAATGATGGTACCGTACGCCTCTTCGACCTGCCCCGCCCTGTCCGCGAAGGCCGTGTGCTCACGGGGAACTCGCCCGAACCGCAGCCCCTCCTCTCCATTGCCGAGGCCGAACGCGAAGCGATCATCCGCGCAGGTTGGGCTTGCGCCGGGCAGCCAACAAAGATGGCAGAACAGCTAGGCATTGGGCGTACAACCTTGTGGCGCAAAATGAAGCAATACAATATTGAAGCTGATCTATTCAAAACGCCTCCCTCCTGACCTCTTGTTTCAAACCGAAACAAAGCTCATTGGCTCTCGTTCCAATTTGAAACAATTTCCCCCTACCCGTTGAATCGCCTCTATAAATCCTACAGAATGCTCACTGGATGCTGTAACAACTGCAGCAACAACGTCCGCTTTTCTTGTGCACGTTTGCGGGTACCGGCTGTGACAAATCTTACGAGGAGTTACATGCTGTGTTCACCACACCCCTCATTGTTCAACCTACTCCGCAACTCGTACCTTTTCAATCATGGAGAGGTACTTCTCGTTGAATCTGTTCCGTGTCCCACAATCTCTGTGTCACCAGGGTATTGTGGCTATCATGAAAGGAGGGAGGTAACTGCTGAGTAACCATCAGAAGATATACAGATTGCAGACGAATGTTGCGACGTTGAAACAACCAGTTAGAAAAAAGGATGGGAAAAGATGAATAGTCCGTTTCTTGGTGAACTGTTCGGCACAATGTTCCTGATCATTCTCGGTGATGGCGTTGTGGCCAATGTACTGCTGGAGAGATCTAAGGGGCAGAATGCAGGATGGATTGTCATAACCACGGGGTGGGCCTTTGCGGTGATGGTTGGTGTCTTCATTTCCGGCCTCTTCGGAAGTTCTGCCGCACATATCAACCCGGCCGTCACCGTCGGATTAGCTGTTGCCGGTAACTTTGCTTGGGGAGACGTACCAGGATTTATCATCGCTCAGATGGTCGGCGCAATCATCGGCGCGATCATTGTCTGGCTCGCCTACATGCCGCACTGGGCGCCTACGCAGGATCCTGGCCTGAAGCTGGCCGTCTTCTCCACGGCCCCAGCCATTCGCAATCCTATTTGGAACACCGTTACTGAAATCGTCGGCACCATCGTGCTGGTCATGGGCGTCGCAGCGATATTTGACATGACCGGCTCACCGACCGCAATGGGCATCCCGGTTGACGGTCTGGGACCGTTTCTCGTCGGCGCCCTGGTGTGGGGTATTGGCCTTTCTCTGGGCGGCCCCACAGGGTACGCCATTAACCCCGCCCGTGACCTCGGCCCCCGTATCGCACACCAACTGCTTCCCATTGCCGGCAAAGGAGACTCCGACTGGGGCTACAGTTGGATTCCGGTCGTTGGCCCGATCATTGGCGGCATCCTCGCTGGCATCCTTATCATTCTGGCAACGCCGTAACCATAATCAGTCGACCCAACAATCACTACGATCGCGACTGAATCTGAATAATGGGTCAGGAACACAGGCTGTTACCTGACCCATATCTAGACCGTCATCAAACGGTCAATCAGCTAAAGGAGCGCAGCATGAAGAAGTTAATCAACGCCGTCGACGACGTCGTGAAGGAACAGTTGGAGGGGATGGCCATCGCCCACCCCGACATGCTGAAGGTCCATTTTGAACCAAACTATGTCTATCGCGCCGATGCACCAGTTGCAGGCAAGGTGGCCATTGTCTCAGGTGGCGGCAGTGGGCATGAGCCAATGCATGGTGGATTCGTGGGCATGGGCATGCTTGACGGCGCCTGCCCCGGCGAAGTCTTCACGTCCCCCACTCCCGACCAGATGTACGAGTGCGCCAAGGCCGTAGACAGCGGCGAAGGCGTCCTGTTCATCGTCAAGAACTACACTGGCGATGTCCTCAACTTCGAAACCGCCGCCGAGCTGGCCCATGCCGATGGCATTAAGGTTCAGACGATCCTGATCGACGACGATGTCGCCGTGAAAGATAGCCTCTACACCGCCGGACGCCGTGGTGTAGGCACGACTGTTCTGGCTGAAAAGATCGTCGGCGCGGCTGCTGAAGCTGGCTATTCCCTTGAGCAATGCGCCGACCTCTGTAGACGAGTGAGTCAGTATGGCCGTTCCATGGGCATGGCCCTGACCTCCTGCACGGTCCCTGCCGCCGGCAAACCCACTTTTGAACTGGGCGAAAACGAAATTGAAATCGGTATTGGTATCCACGGTGAACCAGGCCAGCGCCGTATGGAAATGACTACGGCTGATGAAATCACCGAAATACTGGCCACCGAAATCCTCGACGACCCGGCCTACTCGCGCACAGTCCGTGAATGGGACAACGAAAATGGCGAATGGGTAGATAAGGAACTGACTGACGAGCCGTTCCAATCCGGCGACCGCGTCATCGCCTTCGTCAATAGCATGGGCGGCACACCCGTCTCTGAGCTGTACACCATCTATCGCAAACTAACCGAGATTTGTGAAGACAGAGGAATCGAGATTGTACGCAATCTGATCGGACCTTACATCACGTCTCTGGAAATGCAGGGTGCATCGATCACCCTCCTTAAAGCAGATGATGAGATACTCCGCTTTTGGGATGCGCCAGTGAACACACCAGGATTGCGTTGGGGCGTATAAGCTCGTTCAGGCAATAAAGGACCGTTCTGATATGGCAAGCAAGGACCAAGTTGTACAGTGGTTGAAGAATCTGGCCGGTGTCCTCACGGAGAACAAAGAGTATCTCACGCAGCTAGACTCCGCGATTGGTGATGCCGATCATGGCACCAACATGAAGCGGGGCTTCGACAAAGTGATGGAGAAGCTACCTGGCGTTGCCGATAAAGACATCGGTAACATTCTCAAAACAACGGGTATGACGCTCATTTCCAGCGTCGGCGGCGCCAGTGGCCCGCTCTATGGCACTTTCTTTATGCGCGCCGGCATGTCCGCCGCGGCTAAAGAAGAGCTAAGCGGCGAAGATCTGGCGGCGCTGTTGCAGGCCGGTGTTGATGGTCTGATCCAACGTGGACGCGCTCAATTGGGCGACAAAACGATGATAGATGCCTGGATGCCGGCGCTGGACGCCATGCGGAAATCGCTGGGCGAAGGCAACGACACAATAACGGCTCTGGAGGCGGCCGTGCAAGCCGCGGAACAGGGCATGGAAGACACCATACCCCTGCAGGCCAAGAAAGGACGGGCCAGTTACCTCGGAGAACGTAGTATTGGTCATCAGGATCCGGGAGCAACCTCATCCTACCTGATGCTAAAGACGTTGCTTGAGACGCTCAAAGAGGCATAGTGAACCGGTAATGTGAAATTCACGCCGGTAAGGAGATGGTATCAATGGCGAAGTATGTGGCAGCAGTTGATCAGGGTACAACCAGTACCCGGTGTATGATTTTTGATCATAGCGGCGGCGTAGTCAGCGTTGATCAAAAAGAGCATGAACAGATCTATCCCCAACCTGGCTGGGTCGAACACGACCCCATGGAAATCTGGGAGCGTACGCAAGAGGTGGTCAGAGGCGCGCTCTCGAAAGCCGGCGCCAGCGCCAGCGACATCGTCGCCGTAGGCATCACCAACCAGCGCGAAACGGCTGTGGTCTGGGACAAGAACACGGGCAAACCCTATTACAACGCCATCGTCTGGCAAGACACTCGCACCGACCGCATCATCAACCGCCTGGGCCACGACGGCGGCCAGGATCGCTTCCGCCCCAAGGTCGGCCTGCCTCTGGCTACCTATTTCTCAGGGCCTAAGGTGATGTGGATGTTGGAAAATGTCGATGGTCTGCGCCAAGCTGCTGAGAATGGCGACGCCATTTTCGGTAACGTCGACACCTGGCTCATCTGGTGGTTAACCGGTGGTCCCAATGGCGGCAGCCACGTCACCGACGTCACCAATGCCAGCCGCACGATGTTGATGAACCTGGAGACGCTGGACTGGGACGACGAAATTCTCGGCGTCATGGGCATTCCACGGCAAATGCTGCCCCGCATCGTGCCCTCCAGTGACCCAGAAACCTGGGGCAATACGCGCGCTGACGGGCCGTTCGGCGGTGAAATTCCCGTTTGTGGCGACCTGGGCGACCAGCAGGCTGCTCTCGTCGGCCAGACTTGCTACAGCGTTGGCGAGGCTAAAAACACCTACGGCACCGGCTGCTTCATGCTCATCAACACGGGCACGACGCCGGTCCCCTCGGAAAGTGGCCTACTCACCACCCTGGCCTACAAGATCGGTGACCGCGCGGCTGTCTATGCGCTGGAAGGCTCCATCGCCATCACCGGCGCATTGGTGCAATGGCTACGGGACAACCTCAACTTCTACGACTATTCGCACCAGATTGAGGATTACGCCAGTCAGGTTGAGGATGCCGGTGGTATCTACTTTGTGCCCGCTTTCTCGGGACTGTTTGCCCCCTACTGGCAGTCAGACGCTCGTGGCGTGATCGTCGGCCTCACTCGCTTCATCAACAAGAACCATATCTCCCGCGCTGCGCTGGAAGCAACAGCATACCAGACACGGGAAGTGTTGGACGCCATGGAGAAAGACTCTGGCGTTAACCTCAAGGCGCTGAAAGTAGACGGTGGCATGGTCTACAACGAGCTACTGATGCAGTTCCAGGCCGACATCCTGGGCGTGCCCGTCATCCGTCCCGTCGTCTCCGAAACCACGGCGTTGGGCGCGGCTTATGCCGCCGGTCTCGCCGTTGGTTTCTGGAACGACCTGGAAGATTTGCGCCAGAACTGGCAGATTTCCAAGACCTGGGAGCCGCAAATGGATGCCAACCGGCGCGAGAAACTGTACCAGGGCTGGCTGAAGGCCGTCCAACGCACGATGAAGTGGGTAGAAGAAGACGAAGAGTAACCTCAACCCATCAACCCCCTTGCGCGCTGCGACTCTCTCCATGAGAAGCAGCAGTAGCATGCAGTTTGTCAAGAAATCGGGTAGGATTTACCGTAACAGATCTGTTATGGTAAATCCTCCCTTCTTATCGGCAAAAACATCCGCTTTTCCGGAAAACCGGATGTCTCACTGAACTGCATGGCTACAGGCGAGGATGGGGGAAACTATGGAAACATTTCACGCACTGATTGTGGGTGGGGGTGGCACAGGTGCAGCCGTTGCACACGACCTGGCGTTGCGGGGCCTGAAGGTGACGCTGCTGGAACGGCATGAAGTCACAGCGGGCACAACCGGCCGCCATCACGGTCTGTTACACAGCGGCGCCCGCTACGCCGTCAACGACCAGGAGAGCGCCATCGAGTGCATCGAAGAAAACATGACGCTGCGCCGGATCGCTCCTGGCTCTTTCGAGGAAAATGACGGCCTCTTTGTAGCCATCAATGACGAGGATGTTGAATACAGCCACGCCTTTCTGGAAGGATGCGCTGAGTGCGGCATTCCCACACAACGGCTGACCCGAGAGCAAGCGCTGCGCCTGGAACCAAATCTCAACCCAGACACAATTCTGGCCGTTCGCATCCCCGACGCCACCATGGACGCCATGCGCCTGCCACTACGCTTCTTTGCCACTGCCAAACAGAACGGCGCCACCATTCGCCCCTTCCACGAGGTGATTGGCGTCGTCAAACAGGGCAACACAGTCACGGGCGTGCGCGCCATCGATCATGCGCGCGGCAAAGAGTACGAAATTGGCGCTGACATCATCATCAACGCCGCCGGCCCCTGGAGCGGGCAGATCGCCGACATGGCCGGCGTGGAAGTGCCGATCCGGCCCTCGCCCGGCGTCATGGTCGCGCTGCAGGGCCGTTTGTGCAATATGGTCATCAATCGCATGACCAGATCCGGCGACGGTGACATCATCGTTCCCCAGCGCAACCTCTCAGTTATTGGCACCAGCTCCTGGGTCGTTGAGGATCCCGACGCTCTGGGTTTGCCCGAAGACCACATCCAACTGATGTATGATGAAGGAGCCAAGATGATACCACTCGTCAATGAGACACCGTTCCGCGCCGCGTGGTCGGCCGCTCGCCCCCTCATTGGCCCGCGACAGGCCGATGCCGATAGTGGCCGGGCGCTGAGCCGCACCTTCAAATGCTTTGACCATAGCGATGAGGGGGTCGAAGGATTTGTCACCATCACCGGGGGGAAAGCAACCACGCTACGTGGCATGGCAGAAGCAGCGGCCGATGTCGTAGTCGGCAAACTGGGCATCGATGCACCCTGCCGCACCAAAGAAGTCGTCCTCCTACCATTCGAAGCATACTACGCCTGAGGAGACTAATGGCTCAGAAAGAACTTCAGTTCAAGCTATTCCGCTACAATGAAGGAGACGAAGCGCCTCGCTACGAAACCTATCCTGTCACTGTTGACGAAAACACCACCGTTCTGATCGCCCTGATGCACATTCGCCGCGACCAGGACCCCTCACTTATGCTACGCCACTCCTGTCACCACGCCTCGTGCGGCACCTGCGCCATGGTCATCAACGGGCAGGAACAACTGGCCTGTGTGGTCAGAGCCATGGAGCTTGGCACAGAGACAGTTCTGGTTGAGCCATTGCGCAACATCCCGGTGGTGAGCGATCTGGTCGTAGACATGGTCAATTTCTACGGGCGCCTCAACCCCGCCGACCGGCCCTATATCCGCCAAAGCGAATTCCTGGCAGAGTCAGCGACGCCCGATGGCATAGAATTGTACACACGCTTTGAGAACTGTATTGAATGTGGCGCCTGTGTCTCTGCCTGCCCCATTATGGGCACAGACGAAAATTATTATGGTCCGGCGGCGCTGGCGGCCGCCTGGCGCGTGGTGGAGGAACCACGTGGCCGCGACCCACAAGATGCGCTGGACTGGGTTGACAATGAGAAAGGCTGCTGGCGCTGTCACGTCGCCTATGAATGCACAGAAGTCTGCCCCACCGGTGTTGACCCCGGCGGCAAGATCATGTCTTTGCGCGGCGAGCTGACCAGGCAGAAGTTTCGCAACCTCTTTGACTTTGGGCGCCGCTAGGCTGATCAAAAAGGAGAAAGTCCTATGGAAGACGCCCCACCTGAATTAAGAGATTTTCCTCAGGCCAGAAAATTGCGACGCGTGCGCGCCAAAAACCCCATCCGCGCCTGGTTCGACGTGCGCCGCGACCGTGCAGGCTCCTGGGCCTTTGCCCTCAACCGTCTCACAGCGCTGGGGCTTACGCTCTACCTCTTTCTGCACCTGGCCGTCCTCTTTCTGTTGACCCGCGGTGAAGAAGGTTGGGACAGCTTCATAGCGCTGGCAAAGACACCCTTCTTCCTGATCCTTGACGTCATTCTCATCTTCGGCGTGCTGTTTCATGGGCTGAACGGCATCCGGGTCACGCTTGTGGGTCTGGGCATGGGCGCCGACCGCCAACGCACTCTGTTCTGGGTCGTCACCGCCGTCACCATTGTCCTGTTGACGATCAGCGCCTATATCATCTTCACGCTATAGGAGTCTAGCCATGACAGACGTCCAACTTTCACAAACTAAACAAGGACAGCCCCGCGGCAGCGCCGCCGGGACCATCTGGCTGATTCAGGCCTTCACCGGTGTCCTCCTCGTCTTTCTGCTGCTCCTGCACATGATCGCGCACCACTTCGTCGTTGAAGGTAGCCTTCGCAACTTTGAACAGGTCATCGATTACATATCCAACCCACTCATCTTCACCATCACCATCATTTTCCTCATCGTTGTGACCATCCACGCCATGCTTGGCATGAGGGCCATTATCCTCGATCTCAACGTCAGTCCGTCCACACGCCGAGTCGTTGATTGGGCAGCCGTCATTATCGGCATCATCGCCATCGCTTATGGCATCTGGTTAGAAGTTGTTCTGGTCAGCATGTGATTATATAGCCCGCTCTCGGGGCGGTAGCCGTCCAATAGAGTACATTGGCATCATTCAAACCTGAGCCTAAACCTACGCCAACGAAAGGTAAAGGAACCGTGGTTAGCATTGTTATCGTATCCCATAGCGCCAGCCTGGCTGAAGGCGTACGCGAGCTTGCAACGCAGATGGTCCAGGGCAGCGCCGTACAAATTGCCGCCGCCGGTGGCATTGACGATCCAGACAATCCCATTGGGACCGATGCCATGAAGGTCCACGAGGCCATTCAGTCGGTCTACTCCGATGACGGCGTTGTTGTTCTGGTTGATCTGGGTAGCGCCATTATGAGTACTGAAATGGCCGTGGAGTTCCTGCCCGAAGAACAGCAAGCCAGTGTACGCCTCTGCGGCGCCCCCCTCGTCGAAGGGGCCATTGCCGCGGCAGTCCAGGCCTCGGTCGGCGGCACGCTGGATCAGGTCTGCGAAGAAGCGCTCGGCGCACTCCGTGCCAAGCAAGATCAGATGCCTGGAGCAGCGGCCGGTGCTGAAAGCGTCGCGCAAGAAACAGCAACCGGCGATGCAGACGGCGGCGCAGGCCACGAAGTTCGCGTCGCCATTGAGAACCGCATGGGCCTACACGCCCGCCCCGCTGCACAGTTCGTCTCCACCGCCAACCGCTTCGCCTCCGACATCCAGGTGCGCAAAGAAGACAAGAGCGCCAATGCGAAAAGCATCAACCAGGTAGCCACACTGGGAGCGCGCTTCGGCGACGAGATTGCCATCACCGCCAGCGGCCCCGACGCGCAGGAGGCCCTGGCAGAACTACAAGCGCTGGTCCGTTCCCGCTTCGGCGAAGAAGAGGAGCTGGTGGAAGCTGAGGTTGAAGGGAAGCAAGCCCGAGCCGTGACCAGCCCGGCGCCACCCGAAAGCGGCACAGGAACATTGGCCGGCATTCCTGCGTCTCCGGGAATCGCCATCGGTCCGGCCGTCCATTACCGCGCCCAACAACACCGGGTTGAAACGTACTCCGTTGCGGATCCCTCGGCCGAATGGCAAAGCCTGCTCGACGCCATCCACGCGGCCCGTCAGGAAATCGACGCCCTGCGCCGGCGAGTCATCGCGCAGGGCAACCGCGCCGAAGCCGCCATCTTTCAGGCACACATGCTGATTCTGGAGGACCCATCTTTGCTGGAGGCCGTCCAGGAACGCATTCTTTCCCAAAGCATCAACGCCGGTGCTGCGTGGCAGACTGAAATCGACGAGCTTGCCGGCCAATTCCGGCAAATGACAGACGACTATATGCAGGGTCGCGCCGCTGATGTCCTCGACGTGGGACAGCGTGTGTTGCGCCATCTACTTGGCGCCCAGGCAGCTTCTCTTGACCTGTCAGAACCATCCATTGTGTTGGCAAGCGACCTGGCGCCTTCAGACACGGCCCAATTTGAACCGTCCCTCGTGCTGGGTATTTGTACCGAGCGCGGCGGCGCAACGTCGCACAGCGCCATCCTCGCTCGTGCCTTCGGCATTCCGGCCATCGTCGGCGTCGGGCCAGGGCTGCAAACCATCTCCCAGGGCACCCCCCTGGCCATTGACGGCCAGAGCGGAGAAATCTGGGTTGAACCCGATGCGGCACAGTTGGAACAACTGGAGGCGGAACGGAGCGCATGGCTGAAGCGGGAAGCAGAAGCCAAAGTGGCGGCGCAACAACCGGCCGTAACCCGCGATGGCCGGCGCATTGAAGTGGCAGCTAACATCGGCAATCCCAACGATGTCCCTACCGCCGTTGAATACGGCGCCGAAGGCGTTGGCCTCTTCCGCACAGAGTTCCTCTTTCTGGATCGCGACAGCGCGCCGTCAGAAGAAGAACAGTACACTGCCTATCGCAGCGCGGCCGAGGCCCTGGGCGGGCGTCCACTGATCATCCGCACATTGGACGTCGGCGGCGATAAACCGCTACCTTACTTCGATTTCGAACCTGAAGACAACCCCTTCCTGGGTTGGCGCGGCATCCGCCTTACGCTCGACCGTCGCGACATTTTCGTCACCCAGTTGCGCGCCATCTTACGCGCAGGAAATAATCAAAAGATTCGCATGATGTTCCCCATGGTGGGCACCCTTTACGAGCTGCAGAAAGCCAAGCAACTCGTCCGGGAAGTCCAGGAGGCGCTGGCAGGCGAGGGCATAGTGCACGATGATCAGATGCCGGTGGGCATTATGATCGAAGTTCCCGCCGCCGTAGCCCTTGCCGAGCAACTGGCGCCCGAAGTAGACTTTTTCAGCATCGGCACCAACGACCTCACGCAGTACGTTATGGCCGCAGACCGTGGCAACGCGCACGTCGCCGAACTGGCCGACGCCCTGCAACCGGCCGTGTTGCACATGATTCAGCAAACAGTGCGTGCCGGGCACGATGCCGGCATCTGGGTCGGCATGTGCGGTGAGCTGGCGGGCAACGCTCTGGCAACGCCGCTGCTGGTCGGGTTGGGCCTGGATGAGCTAAGTATGAATGCTCCCAGCATCCCCACTGTTAAGGAAATCATCCGCAAGCTGAATTTCCAGCAGGCACGCCAGATCGCAAACGGCGCCCTGCAACAAGAGAGCGCCGCTGCTGTAAAAACCTATCTGGAAGGCATTGAATTGTCGTAACCTGCCACCTGCCCTTAGCTGATTTCCTTAAAGATGACGTCCGGATACCGTTCGGCGTAGTAACCCACCTCGAACTCCGAGCGGAAAAGGGCCACCAGCCGCCCATCGCTGTCCTGTGTGCGCAGGAGACCCATATCCCAGGGCAACGCTGCCACCTTCTCCTCTGGCCCCTCAACTAACCTGGCCACCTGGTAAGGGAGCGGCTCCAGGCGCGTGACGACGTTATATTCCGCCTCTAAGCGCGCCCGCACAACATCAAACTGCAACACGCCGACCACAGCCAGAATCGGTTCGCGGCGGGCAGCGTTGGTTTCATGAAGCACCTGCATGGCGCCTTCAGTCTCCAACTGCCCCAATCCTTTGCGAAATTGCTTATACTTGCTGACGTCGGTGTAGATTAACCGCGCGAAATGCTCTGGCGCAAAGCGCGGGATGCGCTCGTATTCGAAAAGGTCCTCGGCGCTGACCGTGTCGCCAATGGCGAAATCGCGGCGGCTCGAAGGCACACCGATGATGTCACCGGCATACGCCTCATCAATCACTTCCCGCTCATCGGCAAAAAAGCGATAAGGCCGCGAGAGCCGGATCGTATTCCCCGTGCGGGCGTGGTTGACAGTCATATTCCGTTCAAATTGGCCGCTACAGATACGAATGAAAGCCACACTATCACGGTGGCGCGGATCCATATTGGCCTGAATCTTGAACACGAAACCGGAGAACGGCTGCTGTAAGGGATCGACGGCGCCCACATCACTGGGATAGGGGCCTGGCGCAGGGGCCAGACGAACGAAATCATCCAGGAAGAGCTGGACGCCGAAGTTAGTCAGTGCACTACCAAAGTAGACCGGACTCTGTTGGGCAGCGCGGAATGCCTCGAAATCAAACTCCCGCAGCTCATCCAGGAGTCCGATATTCACATGCAGATCCTCGAACTGCATCGAATTCAGCCCGGCCTTAATGCGTGGATCATCCAGCGTGGTGATTGTCTCCGGTGATACGGTCTGGTTGTGCACCGTGCGGTCGTAAAGATAGACCTGCTCGCTCCCACGGTCATAGACGCCCAGGAAGCTCTGCCCGTCGCCAATGGGCCAGTTCATCGGCACCGGCTCCATTCCCAGCACGGTCTCAATCTCATCCAGCAGCGAGAGCGCGTCGCGCGCGGGCCGGTCCATCTTGTTAATGAAGGTGAAAATGGGAATGCCACGGCGGCGACAGACATCGAACAGCTTGCGCGTCTGCGGCTCAACCCCCTTGGCAGCATCCAGGACCATCACGGCGCTGTCCACAGCCATCAGCGTGCGGTAAGTATCTTCTGAGAAATCCTGGTGACCCGGCGTATCCAACAGGTTAACCACACGTCCCTTATAAGGGAACTGCAGCACCGTCGATGTAATCGAAATACCACGGTCACGCTCCATCGCCATCCAGTCGGAGGTCGCGCTGCGCTGGTTGCGCCGCGCGCGCACGCTACCGGCCAGATGAATGGCGTTGCCATACAGCAGCAGCTTCTCAGTCAGGGTCGTTTTACCGGCATCAGGATGGGAAATGATGGCGAACGTTCGTCGCGCCTGGATAGCTTCCAGCGTTGCCGGCTGCAAATTACCGTTACTATTCTCTTTACTGATTATCTCGTCCCTTGTCACAGATTCTGCCTCACCCAATACAACAAAAGCGGCCGCGAACAGGCCGCAACCGCTTAAACACTTCTTCTCGACCTTCTCAACACACCCAAATGGGCGACTCTTAATTATACATAACTGTCACCAGGATACCATTAGCAATAGACAAGTATTAACCTCTTTCTTGCCAGCTACGAAACAGGCGGAACAGAAACGCGAGCAGAAAGATGGCCAGTACGATGGCGGCAATGACAAAGATTTCGCCTGCGCCAACCAGGGGCATCATAAAGTTCTTACCTAAAGGTCCAGAATGCGCCGGGCAATGACCAGCCGCTGGATTTCGCTGGTTCCCTCGCCAATCGTCATCAGGCGCGTATCGCGGTAGATGCGCTCCACCGGAAACTCACGGCTGTAGCCATAACCGCCATGCACCTGGATCGCATTGCGGCAAACGCGCTCGCTCACTTCGGTGGAAAACAGTTTGGCCATAGCTGCCTCTTTACTATAAGAGAGACTCTGTTGTTTGCGCCAGGCGGCATAGTAAACCATGAGCCGCGCCGCTTCAATCTCTGTTGCCGCGTCCGCTATCATCCACTGGATGGCCTGGAAGTTAGCAATCGGTTTGCCGAACGCCTCCCGCTCCTTCGCATACCGTACCGCTTCTTCATAGGCAGCCTGCGCCAGTCCCAGGGCCAGAGCGCCGATGCCAATACGCCCATTGTCCAACGTGGCCAGCGTCTGCTGCAGGCCGCGCCCTTCCTCGCCCAGCAGATTCTCCGCTGGAACGCGCACGTTGTCGAAAGTGACGGCGTGCGTGGGCGACCCTTTCAGGCCCATCTTCTTCTCCGCGGGGCCAATTGTAATGCCCGGTGTATCGCTGGGGACCAGAATCATACTCAGGCTACGGCTGCCTCCCGCGCTGTCCGTGCGGCACAACACGACCATCAGATCCGAGATGGAAGCGTTGGTCATCCACATCTTGCTGCCATTAATCACCCACTCGTCACCGTCGCGCACAGCCTTTGTGCGCACCCCACCCTGCAAATCTGAACCAGCTCCCGGTTCGGTCAGCGCCAGGCAGGCCAGCTGTCCTTCGCCCGCCGCCAGTTTGGGCAGCCACTTTTCCTTTTGCGTCTCGCTGCCATAATTGACGATAGGTCCCAGCGCCAGCCCATTGTGGGCTGAGATAGCCAGCGCCGTCGAACCACAGCCCCACCCCAGCTCTTCAATAGCAATCGCAGCGCTGATAGCGTCTACTTCAGCGCCGCCATACTCCATGGGCACTTCCAGCCCGAGGAGGCCCAACGGCCCCATCTTACGCACAGCCTCCCAGTTAAACCGCGCCTCCTCATCAACCTCATGGGCATGGGGCCGCACTTCCCTGGCCACAAAGTTGTGAACCAGGTCGCGAAATTGCTGTTGTTCTTCGCTCAATTCAAAGTTCATAGCATCTCCTCCACTATATTGCTTTGCAGCGGGTATGAAACCGGCGCGATGGCACTTCCGTAAAGAAACTGAAGCTATTTTAGCAGCCTTAAACACAATCCCAAAAGCAGCACCGGCCGCAGATCGTCGAACGCCACTTTTTGCATCTCCAGGCGCCGCTGCTTTAATTGAAGGGAATGTAGCATAAATAAATCATGAAACGACAATGATAGAACAATCTCGGGTGCAGCGAGCCGCCGGCCGGTTCAAACAACAGGTAACAATCCTGGGTAGCACGATCTCTATTATGTGGCTCCTGGAAATAGTTGACATCCTGTTCTTCCAGCAGGGGCTGAACGCTCTCGGCGTCTGGCCCCGTCAGCTTTCCGGCCTCTGGGGCATCTTCCTGATGCCGCTCCTCCATGGCGGCCTGGCCCATCTCACAGCCAACACGATGCCCTTCCTGATTCTGGGTTGGCTCGTCATGCTGCGCAGTACCGCCGACTTCATTATTGTTACGGCCTTTTCGATGTTGCTGACCGGGACCGGGCTGTGGTTTTTCGGTTCCTCCAACGCCGTCTATATCGGCGCCAGTGGCGTCATTTTCGCCTATTTCGGCTTCCTCCTGTTGCGCGGTTACTTCGAGCGCAGCCCCCAATCGATTCTCATTGCGCTTGTTGTGGCTTTCTTCTATGGCGGTCTAATCCTTGGCGTGTTGCCGCAAGAGCCTGGCATCTCCTGGGAAGCTCATCTCTTTGGCTTCCTTACCGGCGCGCTGGCCGCCCGGCTCCTGGCGCGCAAGCCGCAACCCGCACAAACATCGTCTTCTGAACCAATCTATCCTTATGACCAATCTCTCTACGACTGACCGCTCACGAACACCGCACTCTACTAATGAATTTCACGTCGCCATTGTTGGCGGCGGCATTACGGGTCTCAGCGCTGCCTGGTACTTACAGCAAGCAGCCAATGACGAGGGCAACATCCGCTATACGCTGCTTGAGCAAAGCGAGCGTTGGGGCGGCAAAGTTCTGACCGATGAGGTGGTAACCGCCGCCCGACAACCCTTCATCATCGAAGCGGGGCCTGACTCCTTCATCACACAGAAACCGTGGGCCTTAGAGCTGGCCCGCGAGCTGGGAATGGAAGAGCGCATGTTGCCCACCAACGACGACCGCCGCAAGGTGTTCGTTCTCAACAAGGGCCGGCCGCTGCCCATGCCCGACGGACTACGGCTGATCGTCCCCACCAAAATCCTCCCCTTTGTGCGCTCGCCACTGCTTAGTCCGTTGGGCAAGCTGCGCATGGCCCTGGATCTCGTTATTCCACCCCGTCCCGGTGATGATGACGAAACATTGGCCACTTTTATCACCCGCCGCCTAGGCTTCGAAGCGCTGGACCGCCTGGCAGAGCCACTGCTGGCAGGCATTTATAATGCCGAATCGGATCGCCAGAGCCTGCTGGCCACCTTTCCCCGCTTCCGCCAGCTAGAAAAGGAGCATGGCAGCCTGATCCGCGGCATGCTGGCCGGCCAGCAGAAGCGCGCAGCAAATCAGGACAGCACGGAATCAGGCAACCGGCCGTCGGCCATGTTCATCTCCTTCCAACAGGGCATGGGCGAGCTGATTACCGCCCTGGACAACGCTCTGAGCGGCGACCGCTTCCTGAACACTACAGTCAGCGCGCTGCAGCCACACGATGGACGCTACCGGCTCATCCTGAACGGCGGGGAGAGCGAGCTGGAAGCCGACGCCGTGCTCCTGGCCATCCCGGCCTATGCGGCGGCAGCACTCTTGCAACCTTTTGCCCCCGACGCCGCCGCGGAACTGAACGGTATCCGCTATGTGAGTACCGGCACCATTTCCCTGGGTTACCATCTGGACGAGATAGCGCACCCGCTCGACGGCTTCGGCGTCGTCATCTCGCGCAGCGAACAGCGCTCTATCAACGCCATCACCTGGACCTCCACAAAATTCGACCGCCGCGCACCTCAGGGACACGCCTTGCTGCGCGTCTTCTTTGGCGGCTCGCGCCGGCCGGAAATGGTGGATGTCGACGACGGCACGCTGCTGACCATTGTCCGCCGCGAGCTAGAACAACTGATGGGCATCACAGCCACCCCCCTCTTCCACCGCATCTATCGCTGGCACAATGCCAATCCCCAATATGACGTCGGGCACTTGCAGCGAGTCTCGGCTATTGAGGCCGCGCTCCCATCCGGCATCTATGTCTCAGGAAGCCCCTACCGTGGCGTCGGCATCCCCGATTGCATCCACCAGGCCCAACTCACCGTGCAGGCGCTGTTGGAAGCTCGCACAGTTACGGCAAGCTAAGCAATACCTATCAGCAGCTCCCACCTGGCTTGACACCCATACCCTCCTCGGTATAATTTTCACAAGCGCATAGATTTAGTTAGATTTTGATAGCTTTGTTGAGGCTTTTCGATGAGCAAGCATCCCGCTACCGGCACAGAAGAATGGCTGCCTTTGAGCCGTGCCGCCGCCCAATTGAACGTACATCCTTCTACTCTGCGGCGATGGGCTGACAACGGCGAAATACCGGTCATGCTCACCCCCGGCGGGCACCGTCGCTTCGCCAGCTCCGATCTCGCCCAGTTTGCTGAGGCGCGGCATGGCCTGCGCCACGTAAACGGCCTGGCGCAACTATGGGCCAATGAAGCGTTGACACAGGCCCGTCAGGAGATCGTCGTCCACAGTAACGAGCAATGGTTGTCGCAATTCGATGATGAAGCGCGAGCGCGCCATCGCACCCTTGGACAGCGGCTGATGGGGCTGACCCTGCGCTATCTATCCGAAGAAGGAGACGAAGAGCTGTTACAGGAA
This sequence comes from uncultured Ardenticatenaceae bacterium, assembly GCA_964602995.1. GTDB lineage: Bacteria > Chloroflexota > Anaerolineae > Promineifilales > Promineifilaceae > JAAYYY01. The sequence continues at coordinate 42,352 of CAZRTM010000003.1, read as the reverse complement.
GCGCACCAGATTGGGAAGGAATATGCACAGATGGCCCTGGAAGAGCGCATGCCGCTGACGGTTGCCATTCGCGCCGCCATGTTCTTCCGCGACACCCTGGTGGAAACTGCGCTCCACCTTCCCGAAAACACCCATATTCGGCCTGAGGCCAGTCTGCGCCTGTTACGGCGCATAAACGTTTTACTGAACGCCGTTCACCTGGCAATTGCCGATGAATATGCCCAGGAATATGACGCCAATTATGCAAATAACCTGCCTTGGACTTAGCCATCACACGGCTCCGGTTGCCCTGCGCGAGCGTATCTGCCGCGCCCTACCCACCCCGCTCCTGCCAGACGAGCTACCGGCCGAGTTTGCCTCCATCAGCGAACTGGCCGTTCTCTCAACCTGCAACCGCATCGAACTCTATGCCGCCATTGAGCCTGAAGCCGGCAATCCACGCCACCTGTTACTGGCCTTGTTGCGCGACGCCTACCAGGTTGAGCTGAACGCTACCGAACAGGAACAGATCTACTGCTACTCAGGGAGCCACGTCATCGAACACCTGGCGCGCGTGGCCGCCGGGCTGGACTCGCTCGTTCTGGGTGAACCACAAATTCTGGGCCAGGTGAGCGACGTCTTCATGCGGGGCATCGAGACAGGCGCCATTGGCGCCGCCCTCACCGTGCTGTTTCGCGGCGCCATTCGCGCCGGCAAACGAGCGCGTAACGAGACGCGCATCAGCAGCAATCCGGCCACCATTAGCTCTGTAGCAATTGCATTGGCCGAGCAGATTGTAGGTAATCTGCAAGAGCGCCGGGTCCTGGTGGTCGGCATCGGTCAAATGGGCCGGCTCACAGTGAGCGCGCTGCAAAAGCGTGGGGTGCAAAATCTGGCGCTCGTCAACCGCACAGTCGATACCGCGGCCAGCATTGCGCAGAGCTGGAGCGGTACCGTTTATTCGCTGGACGAGCTGCCCGGCGCGATGCAGGCGGCTGATGTTGTCTTTAGTGCGACAGCATCCCCACACACCCTGATTGACCTGGAAGTCGCTCATAGAGCACAGCTCCAGCAACGCCAGACACCGCTGGTTCTCATCGACATCGCCGTCCCTCGTGACGTGGACCCCGCCGTCGGCGAGCTGCAAGGCGTTCAGCTTTTTAACATGGACAATCTGCAAAATACGCTAGATCAGGCGCTGGCAGCCCGGCAGAAGGAAGTGCCGCTGGTTGAGGAAATTATCGCCCAGGAAGTGACAGCCGTTGAAAAAGAGTACCGGCAGTTTGTGGTGGCGCCCGTCATCACCGATTTGCGGCAGAAAGCGGAAGCGATTCGCCAGCGAGAGCTACAACGGACGCTGCGCCATCTGGGCGAGGATCTTGATCCCGAAACCCTGCGGCACCTCCAGCATCTCTCCCGCTCGCTGGTCAACAAACTATTGCACGAGCCAACCATCCGGCTACGTCAGAAAGCAACCAACGGCGAGGCCGAGACCTACGCGGCGACCATGCGCGACCTGTTTAACCTGAATCCTGAAACTGAAAAGTAACTGATGAATTCTGTACCAACCCGTACCCTGAGCATAGGAACGCGCACCTCCGAACTCGCCCGCTGGCAGACAGAGTACATTGTCAACCTTTTGCAACAAGCGTGGCCCGGTCTCGCCTGCGACATAAAACCGTTTGTAACACGCGGCGATAAGAGCCTTGACCAACCTTTGCCACAAATCGGCGGCAAAGGTCTATTTACCGCCGAACTGGAGAAAGCCTTGCGCGAGGGCGTCATCGACATTGCCGTCCATTCCCTGAAAGACCTTCCGGTCCAGAACGCGCCTGGCCTGACCATCGGCGCCATACCGGCTCGCGGTGATGTGCGCGATGGACTCGTAGCGCGCAACGGCCACACGCTTGAAACGTTGCCGCCCGGCTCCATCATCGGCACCAGCAGCCTGCGCCGCCAGGCCCAGCTACTGGCGGTCCGCCCCGATCTGGTCGTTAAGTCGATTCGGGGCAATGTGGGCACGCGAGTGAAGAAGGCATTGGAGAGCGACGACTACAACGCCGCTGTATTGGCCGCCGCCGGCCTGCAGCGCTTAGGGATGGATGACCTGGTTTCTGACTGGCTGGCGCTGGACGTGATGCTACCGGCGCCGGGGCAGGGCGCCGTGGCCGTGCAGTGCCGGGCCGACGATGAAGAGACGCTGGCGCTTCTGGCCCGCATCGACGACGACAAGACGCGCCAGACTACCACAGCCGAACGGCATTTTCTGCAAACGCTGGGCGGTGGCTGCTCAGCTCCCATTGCCGCTTATGCCCGGCCGGTGAATGGTGGCGATATGGAAATGACCGGGCTTATTGCCGCGCCCAATGGTGGCCGGCTCATTCGAGTCAGCGGACGAGATGACGACCCTTATGAGCTGGGCCACAAGTTGGCGCAAGAGGCCCTGCAGCAAGGCGCAAACGCCATTCTGGAAGACGTGACCAGGAGCACCGGCAAAGCAGTGCAACAACTGCCTCTGCATGGGAGGCGCATTGTGATCACGCGCACCCGCGCCCAGGCGCCAGAGCTGGCAGAGCGTCTTATTAACCTGGGCGCTACACCCATCTTCTTTCCCACCATTAAAATTGCGCCGGTTGCCGACACGACCGAGCTGGACGATGCCATACGCAGGCTGCAGCACTATGACTGGATTATCTTCACCAGCGTCAATGGCGTGGAGATCTTCTGGGAACGGCTCCTGGCCGCCAGCCTGGATGCAAGCAGCCTTCGCCAGGTGCAGGTCGCCGCTATTGGCCCTGCCACCGGGCGCGCCCTTGCCGGGCGAGGCGTGGACGTCGATTTTATCCCCGATGAATTTGTTGCCGAACGCATTGCAGAAGGGCTGGGTAATGTTGAAGGCCTTTCCATTCTTCTGCCACGCGCCGAGCAGGCCCGCACCACTCTCGCCGATATGCTGAACGAGAACGGCGCCAACGTCGAAGAAATCGCTACCTACCATACCCTGCCGGCCAGCCCCGACGATAAAGTGCTACAACGGCTGGAAAACACTGATGCCATCACCTTCACCAGCTCGTCAACCGTGCGCAACTTCGTTGACCTTGTTGGCGGCCCAGCCGCAGCACAACGATTGACCCACAATGCCGTCGTTGCCTGCATTGGACCCATTACCGCAGGAACCGCCACTGAGCTGGATATTCCCGCCGATGTCGTGGCCGCAAAGTATACAATGGACGGGCTGGTCGAGGCTCTGGTCAGATACTATGAGAATGACAACAGCCGCGCTGCCCTGAGGAGTTAAGAGAGCATGTTACAAGAGAAAGCACCTGCCTCACAGGAAGCCTCTGCCCCACTGAGCGCAGAACAGCACGGCGGATTCCCCACGCCCACCGTGCGCCCGCGCCGCCTGCGCGCCACACCGGCCATCAGGCGCATGGTGCGCGAAACAGAAATCAGCGCCGGGGATTTCATCTACCCGCTGTTCGTCACCCATGGCGCCGGTGTACGCAATCCCATCAGCTCCATGCCAGGCATCTTCCAGCTTTCCGTGGACCAGTTGGCGCGGGAAGCAGAGCAAATTGCCGCCCAATCAATTCCAGCCGTCGTCCTCTTTGGTATCCCGGCCGAGAAGGATCCCGTGGGCCAGGAAAATTTCAACCCTGATGGCATCATTCCCCAGGCCATCCGCACCATCAAAGACGCCGTTCCCGAACTGGTTGTAGTCACCGACGTCTGCCTCTGTGAATATACCGACCATGGCCATTGCGGCCTGCTAAACAGCGCCAACGGCGGCGAACGCCCTCATACTCACCTCGAAGAAGGCTATGTTCTAAACGATGAGACATTACCTATTTTGGCACGTGTGGCGCTGGCCCATGCCGAAGCCGGGGCGGATATCGTGGCGCCCAGCGGGATGATGGACGGTATGGTTAGGGCCATTCGCAGCCACCTGGACCGTCATGACTTCCAAAACGTTGCTATCATGTCCTACGCTGTGAAATACGCCTCGTCCTTCTACGGACCCTTTCGTGAGGCGGCAGAAGGCGCGCCCAGCTTTGGCGACCGCAAGACGCACCAGATGGATCCGGGCAACGCCCGTGAAGCGTTGCGCGAGGCGCAGTTGGACGTCGAGGAAGGAGCCGATTTCCTCATGGTCAAGCCCGCCCTGCCCTACCTCGACGTCATCCACCGCGTTCACAGCGCGCATCCCGAGCTGCCAATGGTCGCCTACAACGTCAGCGGTGAATATGCCATGCTAAAAGCCGCTGCTGCAAACGGCTGGCTCGATGAAGAGCAAGCTGTTCTCGAGGCGCTGACGTCGATTAAGCGTGCGGGAGCCGACCTGATTATTACCTACCATGCCCGTGAGGCCGCTACCTGGCTGGGCCACTAGATAGTTAACTGGAGTGTGATTAAGAACAAATGGCACTAGACATCCAACGCCGTCACGACGATGAAGTCGTGGATATTCGGGAAAAGGGGCGCAGTACAACAGGAGAAATCATCAGCTCCGACCGCCGCCTTTTTATGCAACTGATGAGCTTTGGCGAATGTAATGATTCTGGTCCTCTGATTGAGGCACTGGAACAGGCAAACATCAGCGGCGTCCTCTATGAGGATATCAACGATCCGCGAGGCGTCGCCCTGCTCACGTTCAGCGACAATCCGGATTACTTTATAGAGACGATGCGCGGCTTCCTGAACCGGCCGCCTTTCAGTGAATTGGCGCCCAAGCCGGAGTACACCATGCTCGGCCGGACCTACGCCCTCGGCTATGAGCCGGACCTGGACGAAACGCTGATCAAGCGCCCAATCCGCCGCGTCACCGATCCCAATCTGCCCTGGGCCATCTGGTACCCATTGCGACGCGCCGGCTCCTTCGAACGGCTCTCCGCCGAAGAGCAACGCGTCATTCTCATGGAGCACGGAGGCATCGGCCGCGCCTTTGGCAAAGCAGGCTACGGCCACGACGTGCGCCTGGCCTGTCATGGCCTGGACAAGAACGATAACGATTTCGTGGTCGGCCTCGTCGGCCCTGAGCTAAACCCGCTCTCGCAAATTGTGCAACGTATGCGCAAAACGAAACAAACCTCGCTCCACCTTGAGCGACTGGGACCATTCTTCATTGGCAAAGTTGTCTGGCAGGCTACTCATGATTCCTGAACGCAAACAAGATACGAAGCTGACCACGGCCAACGAGCCTACCTCCCGTTTCCTGCGCGCCTGTCGCCGGCTTGACGTCGATGCCACACCCATCTGGCTCATGCGCCAGGCGGGGCGCTATATGTCCGAATATCGCGAAATCCGCGCCCGGCACAGCATGTTGGAAGTCATAGGCACGCCAGAGCTGGCCGCCGAAATCACCCTGCAACCCATCGACGCATTCCAGATGGACGCTGCCATTATCTTCGCCGACATACTGCCGCCCCTGATTGGCATGGGTCTCGACCTGGAATTTGTGAAAGGGGACGGCCCGCGCATCAACAATCCGCTGACCACACCCTACGACATCGACATGCTGGCAACGCCTCCCGCAGCCTCTACGATGCTCGCCTCCACATTAGAGGCGATCAGCATAGTGACGCGCGAGCTAGAAAGCCGAAACATCCCGCTCATTGGCTTTGCCGGTGCGCCCTTTACGCTGGCCAGTTACGCCGTCGAAGGAGGCGGCTCTAAGAACTACGTCAAGACGAAGTCCCTGATGTACAACGAGCCTGCCGCCTGGCGCCGGCTCATGGACAAGCTGGTGACGGTGCAGGCCGAGTACATGATTGCCCAGGCCCAGGCCGGCGCTTCGGCCCTGCAGCTTTTCGACTCCTGGGCCGGGCTGGCGCTCAGCAAGCAGGACTACGTGCGCTACGTTGCCCCCTATAACACAAAGCTGTTTAAAATGCTGGAACGCGCTCAGGTACCGCTTATCAGCTTCAGCACCGGCACTGCAGCCTATCTGGAAGAGGTCGCCGCCTGCGGCGGTGACGTCATTAGCGTGGATTGGCGCATGCCGCTGGATTGGGCCTGGGAACGGATTGGTTACGACAAAGCCATCCAGGGCAATCTGGAACCAATCGCTCTACTTGCCCCCTGGCGTGAGCTAAAGCCGCGTATTGACGAGGTATTAGAGCAGGCAGCGGGCCGGCCGGGCCATATTTTTAACCTGGGCCACGGCATCCACAAGACGACGCCGGTAGACACTGTGCGCCGGCTGGTTGACTACGTCCGCGAGCAAACAGCACGCTGAAAAAGAGAAAAGATTAAGATATGAGCACCATTCAATATCCGATTGGGGTCTTGATCATGGCCTACGGCGGCCCCAACTCCCTCGAAGAAATTCCCGGCTATCTGGCCGATATCCGCAACGGCCGTGTGACCTCCACCGCAGTGCTGGAGGAAATCACCAATAATTACCGGCAAATCGGCGGCAAATCCCCGCTGTTGGAAATGACCCTCGCCCAGGTGTCTGCCATTCAAGAACAGCTCGGCGAGCGCTTCCATTGTTACCTGGGCATGCGCCACTGGTCACCGTGGATTGAGGAAACGGTACGCGACATGCTCGCGGATGGCATCACCCACGCCGTCAGTCTGGTGCTGGCGCCTCATTACAGCGAGATGAGCGTCGCCCGGTATCAGGCCAAAATTGCCGATGGCCTGGAGATGTACCGCGGTGCTATCGAATTTGAGCATATTGCCAGTTACCACGACGCGCCGGCCTACATCAAGGCTCTTACCAACCGCGTGCACGATGGTCTGGAGCGCTGGCCCGCTTCCGAGCGCAACGCTGTACACGTCATCTTTAGCGCCCATAGCCTGCCCACTCGCATCCTGAAAATGGGCGATCCCTATGATGAGCAGCTTCGTGAAACGGCGCGCTTAGTAGCCCAACAGGCGGGGCTGCGCGACGACCAATGGTCCTGGAGCTACCAATCAGCAGGGCGCAGCCCTGAACCGTGGCTGGGGCCTCAGTTGGAAGAACATATTCCTGACCTCGCCGCTCAGGGCATTCGCAACGTCGTCTCTATCCCCGTGGGCTTCGTCTCCGATCACGTCGAGATACTCTTCGATATTGACATTGAAGCGGGGCAGGTAGCGCAGGAACACGGTGTGCGTCTGGAACGGCCCCCGGCTCTGAACGACGACCCGCTCTTCATCGAGCAACTGGCCTCCCTCATCCGTGACCGGGCCAGAGCAGCCGGCTGGTTGCCCGATGCTCGCTAGTTCCTCGCTCCACCCCAACAACTGCTAAACCACGCCTTTGGAGAAAACGATGCCTGAGCTAAAGAACTCTATATCGCTATACGAACGGGCACAGGAGCTGATGCCTGGCGGGGTCAGTTCGCCGGTGCGCGCCTTCCGCGCCGTTGGTGGGCAACCGCCCTTCATCGAAAAGGGAGCCGGCGCCTATCTCTACGACGTCGATGGCAACCGCTACATTGATTACGTCCTCTCCTGGGGGCCGCTCATCTTGGGCCACGCCGACCCGCGCGTCATTGGCGCCCTCAACAAGGCAGCCGCTCGTGGGACCAGCTTCGGCGCCCCCAGCCCCCTGGAAGTAGAACTGGCGGAGTTGGTGCAATCCTTTATGCCCAATCTTGAGATGCTCCGCTTTGTCAACTCGGGAACGGAAGCGACGATGAGCGCGCTGCGCCTGGCACGCGCCTTCACCGGTCGCGACAAGATCATCAAATTTCAGGGCAACTATCATGGCCACAGCGATATGCTGCTGGTTCAGGCCGGCTCTGGTGTGGCCACCCTGGGGCTGCCCGACTCCCCCGGCGTCCCTGCTTCGACCACAGCCAATACACTGGCTGCTCCCTACAATGACCTCAACGCCGTCGAGGCCCTTTTTGAGCAATTCCCGGGCGAGATTGCAGCGGTAATCTTAGAACCGGTTGCGGGCAATATGGGCCTTGTCCCACCGCAGGACGGCTTCCTCCAGGGTCTACGCGACATTACGGCGGCTGATGGTGCGTTGCTGCTGTTCGACGAAGTGATGACTGGCTTTCGCGTGCATCCGGGCGGCGCACAAGCCCTCTATAACGTACAGCCTGATCTGACCACGCTGGGCAAAGTAATTGGCGGCGGACTCCCTGTCGGAGCCTACGGCGGGCGGCGTGAGATTATGGAGATGGTGGCGCCGTCGGGTCCCATGTACCAGGCGGGCACCCTTTCCGGCAATCCGTTGGCTATGACCGCCGGTATCGAAACATTGAAGGCCATTCAGGACCCAACGGTGTGGCAGCAGATGGAAGCAACTGCCGAGACATTGGTGCAGGGTCTGCAACAGGCAGCTCAGAAGGCTGCTGCTCCGGCCAGTAGCTGTCGTGTTGGCACCATGTTTGGCCTTTTCTTCAGCGAGAAGCCAGTCACCAACTGGCAGGATGCCAGCCAGGCCAACACCGACCATTTCAAACGCTACTTCCAGATGATGCTCGAAGAAGGGATATATCTGGCGCCCTCACAGTTTGAGGCCGGCTTTGTCTCGGCCGCGCACGGCGAAGCAGAAGTCGAGACTACGATCCGGGCAGCAGAAAAGGCTTTCCGCGCGCTCAGCTAAAGCGCGGGACAGAAACTGGCAGGCGGGCGCTCGGCGGTAGAATCAACGTAAAGACCGCGCCCCCCTCCTCTCCATTGGCAGCCGACACCGATCCGGCGTGGGCATTGGCAACGGAACGCACCACCGATAAGCCCACGCCGTTCCCCGGCTGATTGGTCGAGCCACGGTAATATTTCTCGAAGATGAAATCAATCTCGTCTTGTGGGATGCCTGGCCCCTCATCGGCCACGCGAAACACCGTTTCTTCATCACTGAACGTCAGGCTAATGCAAATTTCCGATTGCTCAGGTGAATATTTCACAGCGTTCTCCACGAGGTTAAGAATCGCGTGGTAAAGGCGGGTCTCATCAACCAGCACGGGATACGGTTCGCCTTCCTGCCGGTACTTCACCCTCACCTCTTTACCCAACGCAATCCCTTCTACATCCTGAATCACTCCAGACACTATAGCCGCCAGGTCTGTAGGTTGGCGCTCTAACTTTTCCACCGTATCCGAGTCAACCGTTTGCAGAAGCTGATTCACCATCTCTAACATCCGGTGGGCGGACATGCGAATGCGGCCCAGGTAACTGCGGTATTCCTCATTCGGTGGCAAGGTGCGATCCATTACCTGAGTGTAGCCAATAATAGAGGTCAGTGGGTTGCGCATGTCGTGGGAGAGCGCATGCATGAAGTCAGAACGGTCCGCCTCCAACTGTTTCACGTATGTGATATCCTGCATCACCGTAATGGTACCAACGCCTTCAATATGCTCACTGGTCGAGAGAAAGGTTGTGTTGTCGATGTGTACCTCGATGGTGCGCCCAAGGCCCCGGCTGATGCCGTCGAATAGGGCCGACATATTGGTCTGCAATATCTCCTGCGCGGCCTGGTTGGCAATCAGCAGCCGTCCATTTTCATCCAGAATCAGCAGCGGTTGTGGCAAGATCTCCGCCGTGGCCTGTATGGCGCGTCTCCGCCCCTCAGATTGCGCATAAAGGCGCGCATTCTCTACGGCCGTGGCAACTGGGTTGGTAAACGCGCGCAAGCGAATGACATCCTCTTCGGTGAACGGCCCATCAATCTTATTCAGCAGAGCCAGCACACCCACAACCCGGCTTTGCACGCGCAACGGAGCGCAGATCATGGAACGAGGCTCAGCCACGCCCACAGCGTCAATCTCAGGCGCCAGCTCCCGTTCGTTTTGCAGATCATTGGACACCAGGAATTTACCGCTGCGCGACACAGCGCCGACCAGCCCGCACTCCTGTGAAAAATAGGCTTCTGCTTCGAGGCCGGCGGGGGTATGACGCCGCAATGCTCCCCGTTCTTCATCCAGCAAATAGAGCTGCACAGCCTCCACAGGCCAGTGCTGATTTACCTGCTCCACCAGCACCTCATAAACCTGATTGAGGTCCAGCGAGGAGGAGAGCGTGAAGCTGAGCTGATTCAGGGCTGCCAGCTCTTTCAACCGCCGCTCCAGCGCCTCATCAGTGCGATGGTAAAGCCGGGCATTCTGAATGGCGATGGCAGCGAAATCGGCAATCGCCTCTAACAGTCGCTCATCCCGCCACGTGAACTTCTTCCCTGCCTCGCGGTGAACGGCCGAAAGCACGCCGAAAGTAACGCCACCAAGCGTAATTGGCACGTAGACCAGCGCCTCTACCAGGTAACCGGTTTTCACCTTGATTTCGTCCCCACCAGGACGGCGGCTGGTACGCACCGGTTTTGTTGTGCGCAGCACCTCCCCTACCAACGTGTCACGATCTGTCGGCAGGCGCATCCGGCGCAGCTTCTCGTCGCCAATACCTCGTTGCGCTTCTAACAATAACTCCCCACTGAACTCGTCAACCAGCCAGATGCCGGTTTCTCCCGCTGAGGTCAACGCTCTCGCCGTTTCCGCCACCTGGTTCAAAGCCTCATCCAGGTTAAGTTGCGAGGTAATTGCCTTGGCAATCTGCACCAGGGCGCTCGTAAGGTCAGGTTCATTGGCAGCACCGTTTGAGGATAGCGAGGGCCGCTCGATGATCTCGACCAGCAGCGGGAGTTTGCCCAGGGTGAGCACATCTCCATCCACCAGAGTGTAAGGCGTGTGGCTGCCTATAGACTGCCCATTGCGAAAAGTACCGTTGGTGCTACCCAGGTCAACCACAAAGAGGTTGGTTGTGGTCGGGCGCAACATCAGGTGACGGCGCGAGACCCCTAATTTCTCGGCGTCGTTACGGGTCAAATCGACCAGCTTGTCCCGGTCACTGGTGAGCGGCTGGCGGCCCAGAATTACCTCATCATGGATCTCCAGCCCAAACTCGCTGTTGGAATCCGTGGCAGGGGTAAATCTGACGCGCCATACGGGCGAATTGCCATCCTCTGAGCCACTCTTGTGGCGGGGAACAACCTCAAAATCGACGTTTGTAGCTGCCCGGGTTAGGTCAGTAGCACTTCTAATCCCGAACAGTTCCGTATGCTTGCCCTTGGGAACGTGATCCACTTCGGAAAAACCTCCACGCCACTTTGCCACCATCACCACGACTTACCTCTGGTAAACAACCAGGAAGTAAGCGCACCAGCACAGTTCCTAGCCTACCCAGTTCCGGAACATGAATAAATAGTGAAAAACTCCCATCCCTATGACGCAGCCGCCAGCACCACAAGGAGCGCCTGGCCTATCCCCTGTGGGATGGCATCTACCTCCATATATTCATCCGGCCGGTGCGTATTGCCAGATCGGGTGATACCCAGGCAGACTGCGGGTAGGCCCCGGCTCAGTGGAATGTTGGCATCGGTGCTGCCCATTGTAAACTCCGCGCCGTCGAAACCAACTGCCTTCAGGGCAGCGAGAGACCAGTACACAAGGGGAGCGTGTGCTGGCAACTGTCCTGCTGGCCGGTCGCCAATCAGTTCTATGCGAATATCCACTTCGTGCTGGCTACCAATGCGCTCCACCAGCTTCTCAACCTCCGCCACCAACGCCTGCAAGGCGCCCTCCTCCTCTGAGCGCAAGTCTAGCAACATACTTGCGCGCCGTGCAATGGCGTTGATGGTCGTACCGCCTTCAATCACCCCTACGTTATAGGTCGTTTTCGGTGATTCAGGAACATTCAACCGGTCAATACCGGCGATGAGATGCCCCAACACATGAATGGCGCTGGGCATGCCATACGCCCCCCAGGAATGCCCACCTGGCGTCGATACTTCAATCCGGTAGCGGCGCACCCCAATCGCCTGGTGGCAGATATAGCCGAACAGACCGCCTTCGAGAACGATGTAACTGCCCCGCTCACCTATACGGTCTACAACGGCGCGGATGCCACGAAGGTCGCCCAGACCCTCCTCGCCAACGTTGGCCACAAACCAGATATCCTTGGCCAGCTCCATATCCAGATCACGCACAATCTGAGCCAATGTCAGCAGGGCGCCGACGCCCATAGAATTATCGGCAATGCCCGGCCCCTCAATCTGCGAGCCGTTGCGCCTGACAGTCAGGTCTGTCTCTTCGTCGAAAACGGTATCAAGGTGGGCCGTGACCACCACTGGATCCCTTTCCTGTTTGCCCTTCAGCCGCCCATACACATTGTCGAGGGCATCTTGATAAACATCCTCCAGGCCCAGCTCGGTGAAGCATGCGCGCACGAATGCTGCTCGTCGCGCCTCGTTAAACGTCGGCGCCGGGATTTGCTGGATTGAGATCGTCAGTTCGATGATTTCGTCCAGCCGGTCATATAAACAGGCCAGCGCCTCCTGCACAGGCTGGCGCCGGGCAATTTGCTGCACTCGATTCATATCAGGTTTATCAGTGGCGGTAAACGTTGACCAGCAGCAGGCCGATTACACTAATGATCAGCCCCAGATGTAAGAACAGGTTGCTTGCCGCTATCCAGCTATCCGGTCCTGGATAGAGCTGTAGTAACAAGTTAATGACAATAAGCCCGAGTCCTACGAGAGGTAGAACACCGGGCCGTTGCATCATAAAAGCATTGATGCGCTCAACCAGTTCATTGATCCGTTGCTCCATGTACGTTCCTGCGGCTGGCTATACTTCTTCCTCGTCGACAATAAAGCCTGAAAAGTAGGGGATAAGCCTCTCTGGCACCTGGCCCCATAATGAGACGCCATCCGGTGTATGCGAATCCTCCACGACCTGACCTCTCTCGTAGAAGAGGGACATCAAGTCGCCGCGCTCATAGGGGAGAAAGACCCGTATCGATTTCAGGTAGCGCTCCATGACGGCTTCAACTGCCAGGAGCAATGTTTCGATATTATACCCCTTCAGCGCCGAAATCGGAACAGCACTATGGGCAACGTCCAAAAGCTCCAGCACATCAACATCGTCCGCTAGTTGGTCTACCTTGTTAAGAGCCATAACCGTTGGCAGATGGTCCACCTCCAACTCGGCCAGCGTATCCTCTACCGATTCAATCTGCGCTTTGGCATTGCGGTGTGCGGCATCTACCACGTGCAGAATCATATCAGCCTCGGCAATTTCTTCCAGCGTGGCGCGGAAGGCAGCCACAATCTGCGCCGGCAGCTTCTGGATGAATCCAACAGTATCGGTGAACAGCGCTTCGCGGCCCGATGGCAGTTTCACCCGCCGTGTGGTGGGATCTAACGTTGCAAACAGCATGTCGGCTGAAACAACGTCAGAGCCACTCAGACGGTTAAGCAGCGTTGACTTGCCGGCGTTGGTATATCCCACGATCGCAATCACAGGCAGCGCCGTTTGTTGCCGCTTGGCGCGGTGCTGCTCGCGCCGCTGCCGCACTTTTTCTAGCTCTTCTTTGATGGCCGTAATACGCCGTCCAATCTCACGGCGGTCCATTTCCAACTGCTTTTCACCGGGACCACGCACGCCCACCCCGCCGCCGGCGCCACCGGCGCGACCACCGGCCTGACGCGCAAGGTGGGTCCACATGCGCGTGAGCCGCGGCAACCGGTATTCCAACTGCGCCAGCTCCACCTGCAACTGACCTTCTGCCGTCATCGCGTGTTGGGCGAAAATGTCCAGAATGAGCGCCGTGCGGTCTATGACCTTAATTTCCTCGCCAAAGGCCTTCTCCAGCTCGCGTTGGTGGCGTGGCGACAGCTCATCATCGAAAAGGGCTACATCACACCCCTTTTCTTTCATCAGCGTATGAACTTCTTCCACCTTACCAGAGCCGATATATGTAGCCGAATCAGGATGGTCAAAACGTTGCCAGGTGCGACCAACCACCTCCAGACCGGCTGTCTCAGCCAGTCTCTCCAGCTCGTCCAGGCTTTCTTCCACAGGCAGCAGAGGCCGCCCAGATTTTAGCTCCGTCCCAATCAGAAATGCCTTCTCCTCGGGATGGGCCGTTGGAAATAAATCGTTATGGTTTGAAATAGTCTCCTCCGTTTAACCTATCTATTGGAGCCTCTCTTCCAGCCAGACTTCAAGCGTCCGGCCCACGCGCAACAGGCTCTCTGCACTGGCCTTATCCGCTGTGTCCTCTACTGTGTGCCAGTAGGGATAATCAAAGTCGATGATATCAACGGCCCGTATCCCCTGGTTCGCAAAAGGCAGATGGTCGTCAATCATCGTGTACCGCAGTTCAGGGATAAAAACGTCGCCATAGCCCAGGTCGGCAGCAATCGCCCATAGCTCTGCACGAAGCTCAGGATCTGAATTCCCCTCGTAGTATAACTGCTGATCAGCATCGCCGACCATATCCACTAATACCATTGCCTCAGGCTCTATCTCTAGATTCTGCGCCATATAAGTGGAACCGACAATCCAGCCCCAGCCTTCAATGCCGCCGCTACCGTTGTCCTCCAGGTCAAAGAAGGTGAGCCAGATTTCTCGCGGCACCTGGTCCAGATCCAACGTGCGAGCCAGTTCCAATAAGACGGCAACGCCACTGGCCCCGTCAACCGCGCCGGGAACCGGCAACTCTTCTTCTGCCGCACCCGGCGTCTGGTCCGCAATGCGCCGCGTATCGTAATGCGCGCCGATGATAATCACGTCCTCCAGCTCTTCGTTCGCCCGGGCAATGATGTTGCGGCCCTGAACCCCCTGATACTCAATTGGTTGCTCTTCAACCCGCCAGCCAAGCGCTTCTAGCTCCTCGACTATGTAGTCGCCCACAGCCTCATGACCGGGGCTTCCAGGCCAGCGCGGGCCGAATGCCATCTGCGCTTCCAGATAGTCGAAAGCCGCCTGTCCGTCAAAGCTTGTCGAATCGGGCGCAGTTGTTGGTTCTGTGGCCGGCTCCTCTGTCACAGAAGCTGTGCTGGTGACGGCCGGAGTAGCCTCCGCCTCGACCTGAGTTGGCGTTGCCACGCTTTCTACCGTCGCCGTTCCAGCGGGAAGTTCGGTGACTGCTTCTTCTGCTGGCTCTGTCGCTGCCCCATTTTCACCAGAACCGGTTGCCTGGCAGGCAACTGAGAGTACCAGCAGCAGTGCCATTAGCAGCAGCCACCGGCCGAACTCTCTCTCGTTCTTTATCAACAGGCAACGACCTCAGGCATATTCTGGCGTCACAACTTCAGCACCGGGTGCTTCCGACTCGGCTGCTTCCCGGTCATATTCCAGGCGACGATCACGGGCGAAGCGGCGCAATGTGGTCAGGGCGCGATGTGTGTAATATTCATAGCGCTCCTTCTTGTGCATTCGATGCTCGGGCATGGGCAAGAGGCCGAAGTTAGCCTTCATCGGCTGGAAATTTTTCGCCTCTGCGTGAGTCACATAGTGGGCCAGCGCGCCCAGCATCGTCGTCGCCGGAAGAATCACCGGATGCTCGCCAAGCAGGAATCGGGCTGCATTAATGCCCGCAAGCAAGCCGGTACCCGCATTGCCAACGTAACCTTCAACCCCCGTAATCTGGCCGGCGAAGAACAGGTCGGCCCGGTTGCGATATTGCATGGTGGGTTGCAGTAGCTCTGGCGCATTGATGTAGGTGTTACGGTGCATCATGCCATAACGCATGAATTCGGCCTCTTCCAGGCCCGGGATCATGCGCAGGATGCGCCGCTGTTCGCCCCATCTTAAGTTCGTCTGGAAACCCACCAGATTGTAGAGTGTGCCTGCCAGGTTATCCTGTCGTAGCTGAACTACAGCGTAGGGGCGCTTGCCAGTGTGCGGGTTTTCCAGGCCAACGGGGCGCATCGGGCCAAAGCGCAGCGAATCACGGTTACGCCGTGCGATAACTTCTATTGGCAGACAGCCTTCAAAGAAATGGGCATCTTCGCGCTCAAATTCGCGCAAGGTTATCTGCTCAGCCTCCACCAGCGCATCATTGAAGGCGTTGTACTCTTCCTCTGTCATCGGACAGTTGATGTAATCCCCTTCTTCCTGTTCACCCTTTTCATAGCGCGATGCGCGGAACGCTTTCTCCATATTGATGCTCTCATAGCTGACAATGGGAGAGAGCGCGTCGTAGAAGTAGAGATATTCCTGTCCGGAGAGGCCCGCCAACTCAGCCGCCAGTGCGTCAGACGTCAGTGGTCCGGTGGCAATAATGGTTGGGGTTTGTGGAATGGCCGTCACTTCCTCGCGGATCACATCAATGTTCGGATGGCTCTCGATCCGCTCCGTAACCAGTGTCGCAAATTTCTCGCGATCCACGGCCAGCGAAGAGCCGGCCGGCACGGCCGCACGCGTGGCGCAATCCAGGATCATCGACCCCAGCCCGCGCATCTCCGCTTTCAGCAGGCCCGGTGCTTTTGTTGTAACGGTAGAACCAAGGGAATTACTGCAAACAAGCTCCGCAAGCTGGTCAGTCACATGTGCTGGTGTTTCGCGCTGCGGGCGCATCTCATACAGTTTGACCCGTATTCCTCGCTCCGCAGCCTGCCACGCTGCTTCACTGCCGGCCAGCCCACCCCCAATAACAATCAGCTCTTTTTTGTTCCGCATATCCTCCATCTCGGATCCCCAGGGTTCGCGCCTGGCGAAAATTCATGCTCAGCGAAACCAGCAAGGGACCGTAAGATTCCATTTACACTGGCATTCATTGTAGCATAAGTAGATTAATATAATATGATGGGTTACTCAGTTGGCCGGTCCGCGTCGGGCCGCTCCCCATCACGAAGCTTCTTCAGAATGTTATGGGCATGTCTGTCATCTGGATTGATTTCCAACGCCCTTTCAAACCACTGAATCGCTTCGCTGGTCTCTTTACGGTCGCGATACACCAGCCCAATGTTATAGGCCACATTGTGCGTCCCCGGCTGCAACTCGTGTGCCTGCTTAAAGGCATCAATCGCCTTCTGCTGCTGCTCGTCGGTCGCCAGGATTGGATTGCCCAGATAGGCGGCGCCTAGATTGATCCAGATCATCGCGTTTTCCGGCTCTTCATCGCGCAATGCCTCAAGAATAGGTATTGCCTGCTTGAACCGCTTCTGCAAGATGTATGCGCCGCTCAGATTAAGGGCCGCGTCAAAATTAGAAGGCTCC
This sequence comes from uncultured Ardenticatenaceae bacterium, assembly GCA_964602995.1. Lineage (GTDB taxonomy): Bacteria > Chloroflexota > Anaerolineae > Promineifilales > Promineifilaceae > JAAYYY01. The sequence goes on along the minus strand of CAZRTM010000003.1, from coordinate 25,436 downwards.
AGTTCATGTGCACGCCTGAGGAGCGGCAATGCATCCTCAGACTTACCCTGGCGCAACAACTGCGTGCCCAGGCGCAGGAGATTCATAAATTGCTCGTCACTCATCGTCTTCCTACTTTCTCCGGATTGGTAATAACAACAATCCCATCATACCAAAACCGCCCCCCATCAACAGGATCCACAGGGCATACTCCTGCCAGATGCGCTGCACGGCCGAAACTGGCTGCTCTCGTTGCAGCCAGGCATTCTCCAGTTCACTCGCCGAAAGGCCCAGCGCGCGCCGCACGCCTGATTCACAATCTGCCCCATCGGCAAAGACGTGCGCCATTTCCTGTAGAGTGCGGTTACCGTACTCAGAACGGATAAAGCGCACCACCGACGCGCTCTGGGCATAGGCCAGGCGCGCCTGCGCTTCAGCGGCCGGCCAGCTTTGACACAGTTCTGCCAGCGGAATCGTACTGTTGGCAGCTATAGCCTGTTCCAGAACGTCCTCGTAACCCAGATTGGCCGAGCTTTCCATAAGCGTTGCCAGCCCCTCGTCAAACCACAGCGGCACGTCTTCATAGTTCGCACCAGACATGCGGTATAGCAAAAGATGGCTTAACTCATGGGGGATGCTTTGCCCCAGGTCGATTGACGCCGTTCGCGGATTGACCGCCGTTGCCAGGACGACGTTAAGCTCCGGTATGGCATCGGCTCCAACCCAATCGCGCCCGGTCAGCCTCAGCGCCGTGCGCAGGTCGGCCATCGACGGATAGATGTAAATTTCAACTGGCGTCAGATCAGACGTAAAAATCTCCTCTAGCCGCGGCCGTGCTTCAGCCACCACGTCCAGGGCTGACTGGCCCAGGCTGCTATCTGCGGCAGTCCAATTAACCGTTATGCCCTCTTCTTCAACCGTTTCAAGCGTCTGCCACTGGAAGCGGTCGTCAATATATTCCAGCGTCTTTTCTTCAACGGTGAAAGCGCCATCCTCGGTGACCACTCGCCACCAGTAACGAACAGTCGTAAACGGCGCCAGTCGCAGTTGTGTCAGCGCCAAATCATGTCGCAGCTCAACTTCCGTGGCCACTTCCACGTCAAAGTCCACCACGTAGGTGCTGGTCATTTCCGGTGTGTTAAAAAAGAGAGTGGCTCCGGTGATTGGTACTCGATTTTTCACCCGCAGCAAGAAATGCATGCTTTGCCCGAACGTATATGAGGCTTCGCTTTGAGCCTGATAGGACTCCTCTTGTGCCCGTGCAACCCCACCACTGAGGCAGAGGAACAACAAGAAACAGACCCCCAGGCTGAAGGCAACCTTCCGATGTAGAGATACCGCTGTTTTCACGTGGCTTCCTACAAGGTGAACAGGTTGATGAACAGCGCCAGTGTAATCGGACTGAGCAAGGTTGACAAGACGACTATGCTGGTAACCAGCGCCGGTTCCAGTTCAAACTCCGTGGCCAGCACAGTCGTCAGTACGGCAGGCGGCATACTGGCCTCAATAATCGACGTCGCCCTGCCAATGCCGCTGAGACCCAACAAAGCAGCAATCAGAAGCGCTATCAGCGGCCCCACAATGAGGCGCAAGGATACAGCAGGTGCCATAAGGCGCATATGAGTCAGGTCCGGCAGCTCGGCAATGTTCATGCCCAGAACGACGATCATCGCCGGAATAGCCCCCGCGGCAGCCACGTCGATGGCGCTCATTAGCGGTCCCGGAACCGGAATGCCAAGAGTATAAACCAACAGCGCCAACACCACGGCATAGATAGCAGGAACACGGGCCAGCCCTCGCAGAGCCTCCGTCCAGTTTTGGCGCCCCATAGAGACAATGAAGACGCCCAGCGTATAGACGAGAATCGTGCTCACCGTATAGTAGACAATGGCTCTGGATAAGCCATCCTCACCATAACGAATCTGGTTTAGAGTCAGGCCATAGTTGCCGCTGTTCACAAACATCAGCATCAACAGGAGCACGATGGTATGGGCACGAGAAAGGCCCAGCACACGCCCCGCCAGCACACCAACCAGCCCCATCGCGAGAATGGTCAGAACCGTGAAGAGGCTGAGTTGGGCAATTTCCCCGATAGCAAGTTCCGAACCAACGAGGGCTGAGAAAACCAGCGCCGGACTGAAACCGTTAAAAACAACGCTTGCGACAGGGCGAGGGTCGAGGTTCTGGCTGCGGCGCAACCAGAAGCCCAGCGCCGCGACCAGGAAAATAGGAACAATGTTATTGACTATGACTTCAAGGATGCCATTCACGTAATGATGCGGGGAGTAGTGTCGTTAGAGGTCAGGTCGGGACTGGGCCGGCTATGCTTCCGGCCCGTCCTCGTCCCATTCAAACATACTCAGGTCAATGTCTCCGCCCAGCCATTCTATCTCGTCTAAGGCTTCTTCCAGCGCCTCGTAGAGGACAGAAGCGTCTGGATCTTCCATTTTAGCCACCAGCGCCTCATAAGCCTGGTCGCTCCCGATACGCGCCAGAGCGTCAATCGCCGCCAACTGGACCTCCAGATCTTCATCGTCCAGCAATTCAATCAGGCGGTCTACCGTATCACTATCGCCAATGCTACCGGCCGCACGCGCTGCCTCCATGCGCATCTCAGCAACAGGGCTTTCCAGCTCATCGCGGATAATCGGCGTCCAACGCCGGTCGGCGCTGCGCCCCATCGCAAAGATCGCACTCAGTTGTAGCGCTTCTCCACCATGCCGGTACGCCTCGTCAATCAGCTCGGGCAGGCGAGGATGGGCCGCATTGCCCAGCGACTCCAGAGTCGCCCGCTGCACAGCTTCGGGAACATCACCCCGCGTATATTCTTCCAGCAGGGCGTCCACAATCCGATCGGCGATTGACTGGCTGATCTGGTTCCATTCACCAAGCAGGACAAAGTGCCCCAATGCCGATGCTGCAGCTGCGCGCACTTCCAGGGCCACGTCAGAACGCATAAGCCCGATAATAGGGTCAACTACGCTGAGGTTACTCGTATCCCAAAGCCCGTCCAGCGCCGCCAGACGAACTTCTTCAGATCTGTCAGCCAGCAGCTCAAGAAACGCCGGGCTGAAATCAACGACAAAATTCTCTTCGCTGATATCGGCCATATGGCGCGCGATCACACGCCTGCGCTCATCGTCCTGATCGCGCCAGCGCTCGCAGAAAGTCAATAGCTCCTCCGGTGTCATATCCGAAAGGCGATAGATTAGAGAAATGGGAACCGCACTGTCTGTAAATAGTCTCGTCAGAACGGTCTCAAAAGGTAATTGTCTGTGGTCCATATTCATTACTGTATGATTGGATTTGTAATATCCTGAATGATGAGTAAAAACATCAAGCCCAGTAAGAAGAGCATCCCCACCAGGTGGACCATACCCTCGCGCTCAGGCTCGATACGGCGACCGCGCACGGCTTCCAGGAGGACAAACAACAACCGTCCCCCGTCCAAAGCCGGGATTGGAAGCAAATTAGTGAATCCCAACGCAACGCTGATAAACGCCGTAATACGCAGGAGCTGGAACCAGTCACCAGTTGCAGCCGTGTAGCGCGCCGTCTCGCCCGCAATCTGGCTGATACCGACGGGGCCGACTGGGCGCGCCTGTTCGGGCGTAATCTCACCCTCAAGGAGCATGAGAGGCGCCCGCACCGTCAGATAGATAATTTCGCCAATGCTGCGCACGGAAGCGGCGGCGGCGTCAATTGGCCCTCGCGCCAGCCGGTCACTGGTTGTGTAGCCCAGGCTAATGCCAATCGGCCCATCTACAGCAGGGTCATATTCCCCTGGGCGGCGCGGCACCACGTTGAGCGTCATCTCCTCACCGTCACGCCGGATAAGAAGCTCAACTTCTTCTCCCGCGTTTTCCGTCACTTCGTTCACCAGGATGCTGCTGTTTTCAACGACCTGGCCGTTGATCTCCATAATCACATCACCCTGCAGCAAACCGGCGCTCATTGCCGGTGAATCACTCTGCACTCCTTCGACCACGACGGCCGAGGGACCGATGATGAACGCAAACCAGAAGACCACGAAGGCCAGTATAAAGTTGGCGATTGCTCCCGCCGAAAGTGTGAAAAAGCGCGCTGTCTTGGAAGCGGCAGCAAGACCGCCGGGAACAGAAGGGTCATCCTCACCCGCCGGACGCACAAATCCACCGAGCGGAATCCAGTTCAGCGAATAAATAGTACCGTTCCGTTCAAACAGCTTGACTGCTCGCGGTGGAAACCCAAGCCCAAATTCCTCAACACGAATGTTAAAGAGTCGGGCGGACACAAAGTGCCCAAGCTCATGAATGAAGATTATCGGTGTCAGAATCAGGGCGAATGCGCCCACCATCCACAAAATAGACATCAGGTTTTTCCTGGCTGGGAAATGACATTAATACGCTCTTATCAGATCGATTATACGACCCTGCGTACGGCGGTGACAACCATGCCCCTTCTCTTTTTACAACATTCTAACTAATACAATCACCATCCGTCCCTCCATTCTGCAGCAGAACAACTGCTTCGGGCGCCAGCGTCACGGCAAGAGCGCTCCCGGGTTCTGGCAGCAGCTCTGTTGGCTCGAATTCCAGCTTCAGCCGCGCTCCCTCTGCGCCGACCGCAATCGTCGCCTGCTGGTACCGGCCGCGGAACGAAACCGATTCCAGCGTACCTCGCACCACATTCGGTTCGGCCCCGTCTGAATTGGCCAGATGGCCCGCCTCCGGCCGCACCAGCAGAACCGCTTCATCTGCCTCGCCAAAGCCATCCGGAATCTCGGCAAGTTGCAGTTCTCCCAGCGCGCTGTAGGCCACAGGCGGATCGCGTGAGACTACCTTTGCGTCGAAGAGATTTTCCATGCCAATGAAACGAGCGACAAATGGAGTACGTGGATGGCGATATAATTCGACGGGCGGATCATCCTGCACGATGCACCCGTCTTCCAGAACAATGACGCGGTCAGATACCGCGAATGCCTCCGCCTGATCGTGGGTAACGTAAATCGCCGTCATGCCCTCAGGCCGGTCGCTCAACGCTTCGGCTTCGCTCAGAATGGCCCGTAGCTCGCCCATCAGCCGCTCGCGCAACGCCCGGTCCAGCGCGCCCAGCGGCTCATCCAGCAGCAGGAGCCGCGGAGAAGGCGCTAACGCTCGAGCCAGGGCTACCCGCTGCTGCTCGCCACCAGAAAGATCATACACAGCACGATTGCCAAACCCTTCAAGCCCCACCAGGTTGAGCATTTGCTGCACCCGCTCCGCAATCTGCGGGCGCGGCCAATCCAACATTCGCAGTCCAAAGGCCACATTCTCAGCCACGTTCTTATGAGGAAAGAGCGCGTACTGCTGGAATACCATACCGAATCCGCGCTCATGGACCGCTATCTCAGTTAAATCGCGCCCCTCCAGCCATATCCTGCCGCTATCCGCGCTTTCCAAACCGGCGATGACCCTCAGCAGCGTCGTCTTGCCACTGCCACTTGGCCCCAACAGCGCCACAATCTCACCGGCCTCAATCTGCAACGAAATATCACGCAAGACGGGCGGCCCGCCGAAGCTCTTCACAACATTTTGCAGCTCGAGAAACGTGGAATCAGTCAAGATCTAGAATTCCCCAACGTCGCCGATGCGGAAGCGCTCGATGGCGATAAAGCCGACGGCTGTCACAGCAATGAGAATTGTACTCATAGCCAGCGCCTGACCAAAGTTTAGGGCGCCAGGCGTCCCCAGGTAGCGTGCAATGGCAATCGGCATCGTGAGATAGCCGCTATTGGGACGAACAATAAAACTGGTCGCGCCAAACTCGCCAATACTTACGGTGAAGGCAAAAACGGCAGCCACCAGCAAGGCGCGCCCCACAATCGGCAGATCAACTTCACGCCATACTCGCAGCGGGGAAGCCCCTAATATCGCAGCCGCTTCTCGCAGGCTGGGCTGAATACCCTGCAACACTGGCAGCACAGTGCGCACAACAAAGGGGAAGGCCACCAGTGTATGGGCAATGAGCACCAGCAACGGCGAAGTGCGAAGCTGATCAAAACTGACAACGTAGCCAAATCCCAGCGTCACAGCCGACGCACCCAGGGGCAGCATAAAGATCGGATCCAACCAGCTACGCCACCGCCCGCTGCGTGCCAGCAACCGCGCACTAATCGCCCCCAGCAAGACGGCCAGCACCACCGTCAGTATGCCATAGGCAATTGAGTTGCGAACAGCAATTAACGGCGGCACAAAGGTCACGCTACCCCGCTCCAGCACTGGCAGCGCCTTGTAATATGCCAGGGTGAACGAACCATCACGCGCCGTGAACGAGCGCACGGCCAACGTCAGAAGGGGCGTCACCTCGAAAAGCAACAGGCCGCCGATGATGACAACCACAGATCCTTTCTCAAACATGGTTTTTGGGCGGTGCGTGTTCGCGCTCTGAGGTCTGAAGTCAAGGGCCACTGTACTGCGCTGCTGCCAGCGAGCGTAGAGAGACATCAGGATAAAGGTGAAGATGATCTGCAGCAGGGATAGCACGGCAGCTACATCAGGGCGCAGGAAAGTAATATATTGCCGGTAAATTTCGGTCTCCAGGGTGCTGTACCCAGGGCCGCCCAGGAGCAGAATCACACCAAAACTGGTAAAGGTGAAAAGGTAAATCAGAAGAGAAGAGGCAATGAGGGAGGGGCGCAGCAACGGCAGCGTCACCTCACGGAAGGCGGTGAACGGTGTCGCGCCCAGCATGCGCGCGGCCTCCACGGTGTGTAAATTGAGGCTGGCCCAGAAGCCACCGACCAGCCGAATCACGATGGTGACATTGTAAAAGACATGGGCCATGAGAATAATGGTCAGCGTCTGCTCCAGCCGAATGGGCGGTTGCTGGAAATCCCCCAAAGCCATTAAAGCCTGGTTCAACGGCCCGTTACTTCCCAGCAGTGCGCGAAATGCGGCGGCCACCACTACCGTCGGCATCACGAACGGCACCGTTGTCAGGGAGCGAAGCAAAGCTTTCCCTTTGAACTCATAACGGGCGAAGAGATAGGCTGCGGGCAATCCCAACGCCAGAGTCAGCAATGTAGAGAGCGCTGCCTGCCAGATGGTAAACCAAAGGATGTCAAGGTAGTAAGGGGTGGTGATGAAGCGCGCGAAGGCATCATACGTCAGGCTCAGACGCAGGATGTTGCCCAGCGGGAAGAAGAAGAAGAGCGCCAGAAAAACCAGCGGCGCAATAAAAAGCAAGGGCCACACATGCTCTACTACCCTCCTGGCCGTTGCTGCTGATTGCTCCTGCTTTTCCAACACGCCTCCTCGCTATCTGTATAGAATCAGGGCCCCGGGTAGCTCCGGAGCCCTGACTATGTTCAATTGATTTATAGGTCGTGGCTCACCGCGGTTCAGGCATGTTCTGCCCGGCGCTCAAGCTCACGCAACGAGTGGCGCTCACCACAGTTGGTGCATTCACTCTCCGTCTTGCTCGCCTGCACAAGCAATCCACCGCACTTGGGGCACGGCTGTGGCAGGGGCTTCTTCCAACTGGTCCATTCACACTCTGGATAGTTCTCGCAGCCATAGAAAGTACGCTTGCGGCGTGTCTTCTTCACGATCAGGTCACCGCCACAGTTGGGGCACTCGACACCCACCTTCTCCAGAATCTGCTCCGTATAGCGGCACTTGGGGAAGTTGCTGCAGCCGATGAATCTGCCGTAACGGCCGTGGCGGTAGAGCAGCGGTTTACCACACTGAGGACAGGCACGTCCCACCTCCTCAGCCTGCTTAACCTTGGGCATATCCTCTTCGGCTACTTTCAAATTGCGCTCGAAATCAGAATAGAATTCGGCCACAACCGGCACCCAGGCTTTGCCCTGGGCAATATCGTCCAGCTCATCTTCCATGCGCGCGGTGAAATCGACAGACATAACGTTAGGAAAATATTGCACCAGGAGGTCGTTCACGGTCTCGCCAGTTTCCGTCGGCACCAGCCGCTTGTTTTCATCTGTCTCCACATAGCCACGCTGTTGCACCGTGGAGATGATGGAGGCATAGGTGCTGGGTCGTCCCACACCGTTCTCCTCCAGCTCTTTCACCAGTGTCGCTTCCGTGTAACGGGGCGGCGGCTGTGTGAAGTGCTGTTGCGGCAGGAGCTGCAACATATCGAGGTGTTCGCCCTCTTCCAGATCGGTCGGCACTTCCACTTCCGCATCTTCTGGCCGGTCTTCAGGCTCGGTCTCCTCATAAAGCGCCAGGAAACCGGCAAAGCGCAACTTTGAACCAGTAGCGCGGAAGAGGTAAGGCCGCTGCGTCACCGCACTCCCCGGTTCTCCAGCATAGATATCGACCGAGACCGTATCATAGACGGCGTTTTCCATCTGGCTGGCGACAAAGCGCTTCCAGATAAGCTCATACAATTTATACTGGTCCGGCTTCAGAAACTGTTTGACCTGTTTGGGCGTGCGCAAAACGGAGGTGGGGCGGATAGCCTCATGCGCTTCCTGCGCCAGCTTCGACTTGGTGCTGTGGGTGCGCGGCTTCTCAGGCACATATTCGCTGCCAAAGCGCTCGCCAATATAGCGGCGCGCTTCGGCCTGGGCCTCTTTCGAAACAGCCACACTATCCGTACGCATATAGGTGATCAAACCTTCTGCGCCCTCGTTGCCCAGGTCCACACCTTCATACAATTGTTGGGCCACGCGCATCGTCTTATTGGTGCCAAAGTTGATCTGCCGCGAGGCCTCTTGCTGCAACGTACTCGTCGTAAAGGGCGCAGCCGGACGCCGACGGCGCTGCCCAAGGCGCACCTCGCCCACGTTCCATTCAGCCGTTTCCAGCGCTTCAACCACCGGCTTCACATCTTCCTCAGAAGAAAGCACCGGGTCTTCCCCTTTCACTTTGTGAAGTCTGGCCGTGAAGTAGGGGCGTGGCTCCTCACCGCGGAAATCTTCCTGGCTCAACTCAGCCTCAATGGACCAATACTCTTCTGGTTCGAAGGCCTCGATTTCCCGTTCGCGCTCCACAACCAGACGTACGGCCACTGACTGCACACGCCCGGCCGACAGACGGCCGCGCACCTTGCGCCAGAGTAGCGGGCTTAGTTTGTAGCCCACCAGACGGTCCAGAACGCGCCGCGCCTGCTGTGCGTCAACGCGGTCCATGTCGATATCACGTGGCTGTTCAAACGCTGCCAGAATCGCCGGTTTTGTAATCTCCTGGAAAACGACGCGCCTTGTGCGCTTCGGATCCATCTCGGCAGCCTCCCGGACGTGCCAGGCAATTGCTTCACCTTCACGATCAGGGTCAGTTGCCAGATAAATTTCCTCGGCGCGGGCTGCCGCCTTCTTCAGCTCCTTGACAGTGTCCCGCTTCTCGTTTGGAACACGATATTCAGGCTCGAATTCATTTTCTATGTCTACGCTCAGGCGGGACTTAAGGAGATCGCGAATATGCCCGACGCTTGACTTGACGGTATAGCCTCGGCCCAGGTAGCGGCCAATGGTGCGCGCCTTTGTAGGAGACTCCACAACCACCAGCTTTCCTGAACGTTTCTCCTGCTTCTCTTTCTTAGATTTCACTTCAGGTTTCTCCAGCCCATCATGCGCCGGCGTATAACCCATCCGGTAAATAGTACCACCGCACACAGGGCAGGTACCGCGGGTTCCCGGAGCGCCGCTGGCCGAATACTCGGCCTTCGGATCCTGCATAACCCGCTTTTCCTTGCACTTCATGCAGTAGCCTTCCAATTTCAACTCGTCTGAATTCGACATACTAACTGTACTTCTCCAAATCTGTCCCCTGAAGACTGTTGACCAGCTTCTTCACCTGTGGGATTTTGTCTTTCGGCACCACAAGCAATGCGTCCTCAGTATTGACAACGATTATGCCTTCCAGGCCAATCACGGCCAGCAGCTTATCTTTTTCGTAATTTAAGAGCAAACTATCCGTACTATCTTCACTCACAACCAGCCCTTCTTCCACGTTTGCCTCGGGGCTGGGGGCCAGCGCTTCCTTGAGCGCATATAATGTGCCCGGATCGCTCCACCCCATCTCGCCGTGGAGCACGACAGCCTCATCGGTGGCCACGTGGGTCAGGATGGCGTCGTCGAAGCTGATTACCTCCATCTGCGGATAAACACGATTCAGCACATCCTCATATTCATCTGTGTCAATCGCCGCTTCAATCTCCGCCAATTTTGCTGCCATCTCTGGCTGGTGCTGATTATAAAGTTCCTGCACAAAGCCAATGGTTGTCACAAAATACCCAGTATTCCACACATAGCCGCCGCTCTCAAACATTTCTTCAGCCTCGGCCAGCGGCGGACGATATTTCCAGGAGCGGAATCCATAGTAAGGCCGGTCATTAACTTTACCTTCTTTCTCTCCCAACTCGATCCAGCCCAGGTTCTCATTAGCAAAGCGCGGCGTCTCTCCGATAAAAATAATCTTCGCCGTTCCTTGCTCGATCAGCCGCTCAGCGCTGGCCAGCAACTCTCTGAATATTTCTGGCTGCGTCATATAGTTGTCGCCCCAGACGATGGCAACCGGTTCACTGGCCCCATCCGAGGCATCATCCGAAAACGCGGCCAGGTGCGCCATGGCCATGCCCACAGCCGGGGCCAGATCCCGTCGCTCCGGCTCGCCAATCACATTCTCCGGCGGCAGCTCAGGAAGCTGCTCGCGAATCAAAGGCTGGTAACGTTTATTGGTAGAGACGAAGATATTCTCAGCGCCATATGCCTCCAGCACACGGTTGACGGCAAGTTGTACGGTCGACTTCTCACCTAATATCGGTTCAAACTGTTTTGGCGACGCTTTGCGACTCAGGGGCCACAAGCGCCGGCCGGTTCCACCGGCAAAAATCACAATTCTCATTTCGCTTCTCTATCTCATTCCAGGCTGTCGCGGACGCAACCCGCGTAAGCTTAATGTGCAACTGTTAACATTGCATAGACATAGCAATGAGCGCCGCTACAGGCGCCGCCCTGTCTATCCAACGCCAAATCAGTCACCTACATCATAGACGGCTCCGGCTTCGCGGATTAGCACGTAGCGCATCCCACCAACCTGTTGCACCATCCCCTTCAGCTCCATCATGGTAAGTGTACTACCAACTTGCGCGCTATCAAGTCCTGTAGCGCGACAGAGGTCGTCCACGTGGATCGGGTCTGGTGACAGGTGTTCAAGCAGCGCCGCTTCTTCCTTTGTATCGGGCGCCACTTTCTTGACCGCAATTTGCTGCGGCACCATCGTCAGGTTCAACTCTTCCAACACATCGTCAACCGAGCTTACCAGCTTCGCTCCTTGCTGAATCAGCCGGTTCGTCCCGGCGCTGGTATTTTTCGTGATAGGGCCAGGCACGGCAAACACCTCTCGGTTTTGCTCCAGCGCAAAAGTGGCTGTGATCAGGGCGCCACTGCGCCCACCGGCCTCTACCACAATAACACCCAATGAGAGACCACTGATAATCCGGTTGCGTGGCGGAAAGTTCCTGGCATCTGGCTGCGTTCCCATTGGGTAATCGGAGATAATGGCCCCTCGCTTCTCACGCACAATTCGCCGCGCCAGTTCGCGATGCTGCGGGGGATAGAGGCAGTCAATGCCTGAGCCAAGAACGGCCAGCGTCCGCCCACCTCTCTTGATTGCCGTTTCGTGCGCAACGCCGTCAATCCCCAGGGCCAGGCCACTGACCACCGTGATATTGTTGCGCACCAGGCCACTTACAAGCTCATAAGTAACCTGCCGTCCATAGGGAGACAGCCGGCGTGTACCAACTACGGCGACCGCCCACTCGTCCGCTTCCTCAATCTCACCTGCCACATAAAGAACTGGGGGCGGTGCAGGAATTTCCCTCAAATACCGTGGATAGCCCTCGCTGTCCCAGGTCAGCACTTTTGTGCCTGAGCTATGAACTTTGTCAAGGTAAGCGTCCAGGTCCACGCTGCTGCGCGTTTCTTGGAATGCCTTAATCGTGCGACTGTCGATACCCAACTGTGCCAGTTGGCGGTCGTCCGCCTCCCAGGCAACAGAAAGGTCACCGAAAAAGTCCAGTAATGCCTGTATTTTCGCCGGACCAATACCTTTTACCAGGTTAAAGCCCAGCCAATATTTGAGCTTGCTCATGGCTGCTACAATAGTTTGTCACTTGAACGGTGTCAAGGGACCCTTCGTACGGCGCGTAGCCTCAGCCCCTGACCGGCACAAGAGAGAAAGAGGTTATGGTTATGGTCTAAGCCCGGGCAAAATGTGCACGACCATGCGCTTTGCCTCGAGATCAACTTCTACAATCGCTTCTTCCGTATTGGGAATAAGCACTTCGCCGCCATCGCCCCTGACGATGAAGACATCATTCGCTCCAGTCTCCAGGACTTCGACCAGCACCCCGAGGTACTCGTCTTCGTCAGTGTAGACGTCCAGCCCTTCAAGGTCAAAAAGGAAAACTTCCCCTTCTTCCAGTGGAATCCCTTCATCTTCTGGAACGAAGAGGAAAATGCCCCGCAGGCCCTCCGCATCTTCCCGGCTGTCATAACCACTCAGCTTCAGCAGCACGCGCCCCTGATGGAAGCGCACATTCTCTATGACCACCACATCCGGAGCAATGGCCTTCACATTTCGAGAAATATAGACCTGCTCCAGCCAGCTAAAGCGTTCAGGCATGTGGGTGTAGACGTCAACAGTCACATCACCGCGCACACCGTGGGGGCGGATCACTCGCCCGATAGCCAAAAAACCAGGCTCAGCGGACCCTTCCACTGAGCCTTCGTTCTCGTCTCGCTGGCTACCGCCTATGCTATCTGGTTGCAGAGAGTTGCGCTCGTCAGCCAAATCAGATGCTTCCCTACCGGAGCGTGGAACGCCGCAGACCAGTCCAGAAGGGAATGCTGCGGCATTTCAAAGTCAGTCAACAACTTCCAGGTTGACCCGCTTACCCTTGCGATCACCGGCGACGCTCACTAGAGTGCGCATCGCGTTCACCACACGACCACCGCGGCCAATAACCCGGCCCATATCAGAGTCAGCCACCGTCAACTCGAGGGTAATGGTAGAGGCACTCTCACTCTCTTCGACATGCACACTGTCCGGATGATCAACCAGGGACCTGGCGATGTACTCAACTAAATCTTTCATAACAATCCCTTCTTCTTACAATGACAGTGAGCGAAACTCGCCGATGGATACCGATGGATGGCGCTTATTCTTCTTCAGCTACTTCCGCCGCGGCCACCACGGCTTCTGCTTCAGCAACCGGCCCTGGTTCCACAGCTTCCTGTGCAGCGGCAGTGCCCTGATACTCAGCAACCAGGTCATCCAGCGATTCGCCAGCGCGCAGACGCTGCAGGCGGCCCAACGTTCCCTGCACCCGCAACAGATCGCGAACGGCGTCAGATGGCTGCGCGCCAACGCTCAACCAATAGAGCGCCCGGCCTTCATCAATCTCATAGGTGCGGGGCTGGGTCAGCGGATTGTAGTGACCAATGCGCTCGACAATACGGCCGTCGCGCTTAGACTCAATATCGGTCACGACAACGCGGTAAGATGGTTGCTTTTTCTTGCCCACTCGGGCTAAACGAATACGAAGCATATTTTGTTATTCTCCAGCAAATATCTCTTTAACTAAAACTCTAGCGGAATCCACCAAACAGGTTCATAAGACCACGGCGGCCCTTCCCCTGTTGCAATTGCTTCATCATGCGCTGCATTTCGCGGAACTGCTTCAGCAACGCGTTGACTTCCTGAACCGATGTCCCGGAACCGGCCGCCACACGGCGCTTGCGGCTGGCTTTTAGAATCTTCGGATTGCGGCGCTCCTCCGGCGTCATCGACTGGATGATGGCCTCAACCCGCTTCATCTCTTTCTCGGCATCACTGAGATCCACATCCCCAGCCATCCGGTTGAAGCCGGGAATCATCTCCATCAACTGGCTAATCGGGCCCATGCGCTTAATCTGCTGCATCTGCTTGAGGAAATCTTCCAGCGTAAATTCGCCGGCAAGCAGCTTTTCGCCTGCTTCGCGCGCCTCGGCCTCATCCATCTCACTCTGCGCGCGCTCAATCAGCGTCAGCACATCACCCATGCCCAGAATACGGCTGGCCATGCGGTCGGGGTGGAATAACTCCAGCGCATCCAGTTTCTCGCCGGTAGCCAGATACTTAATGGGCACGTTGGTGACTTCGCGCATCGAAATGGCTGCACCACCACGCGCGTCGCCGTCGATCTTGGTCATGATCAGACCGGTCAGGTCAACGGCCTCGTCAAAGTCGCTGGCCACGCGCACCGCTTCCTGCCCGGTCATCGCATCGGCAATTAGCAGCGTCTCGATGGGATCCACCGCGGCCTTGATGGCCTTGATTTCGTCCATCATCATCTCATCGATGTTCAGACGGCCGGCGGTATCGATGATCACCGTGGTCAGACCCTGACTCGACGCATAACGCACCGCTTTCCTGGCTAATTCCACCGGATCGGCATCGACGCCCTCGCTGAGAACCGGAATATCCAACTGCTTGCCCAGCGTCTCTAACTGCTCGATAGCTGCCGGGCGATAGACGTCGGCTGCCACCAGCAAGGGGCGGCGACCATCACGCCGCATCTGCAGCGCCAGCTTCGCCGCCGTTGTCGTCTTACCAGCGCCTTGCAGCCCCACCAGCATAATGACGGCCGGTGATTGCATGCCCAGGTTGAGTCGTCCAGGCTCGCCTAACGTCTTGATCAGCTCTTCGTGAACGATCTTAACGACCTGCTGGCCCGGTGTCAGGCTGCGCATAACCTCCTGACCCACCGCACGCTCGCGGACGCGCTTGACGAACTCCTTTACAACCTTGAAGTTGACGTCGGCTTCCAGCAAGGCGAGGCGCACCTCGCGCATTGCCTTATCGACATCCTCTTCCGTCAATTTGCCGCGTCGCTGCAGGTTGTCGAAAACCGACTGCAGGCGATTTCCTAACGATTCAAACACTTACCTTTTCCTCTACTGCCAAGGAACAAAAATATGGCCCAGCCACGAAGTTAGGAATTCTAACGTAGCCAGGCCTCGCCGTCAAATCACAGGAGATGCGGCGCCTAAAATCTTATCCTATTCAATTGTAATTCTAACGCGCTCTTTTTCAGGCCGCAACGCCTTCGCTATGCAGCTCTGCAGCACGCTGGCGCAAAGCCTCTGCCTTGTCCGTTCGTTCCCACGGCGCATCTACGTCCTCACGTCCAAAGTGGCCGTAAGCAGCCAGATTGCGATAGATGGGACGGCGCAGATCCAGATCGCGGATAATGGCGCCCGGACGCAGGTCGAACTGCTCATTGATCAACTGCACCAACACGGAAGTGGGCACTGTGCCCGTGCCGAAGGTCTCAACGTTGACGCTCAGCGGTTCAGCCACGCCGATGGCATAGGCTACCTGCACTTCACAGCGGCGTGCCAGCCCGGCAGCCACAATATTCTTGGCCACCCAGCGCGCTGCATAGGCCGCGCTACGGTCCACCTTGGTGCAATCCTTGCCACTAAAAGCGCCGCCGCCATGCCGGCCCATCCCGCCATAGGTATCGACGATAATCTTGCGCCCGGTCAGGCCGGCATCGCCCATCGGTCCGCCAATGACGAAACGGCCGGTAGGGTTCACGAAAATGCGCAGCTCATCGTCCACCATATCCTGCGGCAATACCGGATTAATAATCTTATCGATCACTTCCGCACGGATCGTGTCGTTGTCAACGTCAGGAGCGTGCTGGGTGCTGATCAGAACGGTATGAATCCGTTTTGGCTTCCCGTGGCTGTACTCCACCGTCACCTGAGACTTACCATCAGGGCGCAGCCAGGGTAGCGTTCCATCCTTGCGCACCTCGGTCAAACGTCGGGTCAGTCTGTGGGCCAGATCGATGGGCATCGGCATCAATGTCTCAGTCTCGTCACAGGCGAAGCCAAACATCATGCCCTGGTCGCCGGCGCCAATGGCGTTGAGCGCAGCTTCTGTCTCCTCGCGCAGATCGCCATTGCCGCGATATTCGAGCGCAGTGTCAACACCCTGCGCAATGTCAGAGCTTTGGCTGGCAATGGCTACCTGCACAGCACAGGTGTTGCCATCGAACCCTTTCTCGCTGCTGTCGTAACCGATCTCCTTTACAACCTGGCGCACCAGCTCGTCCATATTCACAAAAGCGCTGGTGGTAATCTCACCCAGCACCAGGATGAAACCGGTCTTCGCCGCCGTTTCGCAAGCCACCCGCCCCATGGGGTCCTGTTCCATTACAGCATCCAGGATAGCGTCGCTAATCTGATCGCACATCTTGTCTGGATGGCCTTCCGTCACTGACTCTGATGTAAAGAGCAGAGACGGAGCTGTCATAAATGTGGTGCTCATATTGATTTCCTCCACGTACCGCGCCTCCCCTGTGGCCTGAAAATACGTCCGCCGACACGAATCGGGCACGCGCTAGTAACAAACATGTAAATAAAAAAAAGCCTCTTATCAGACAAGAGGCTAACGATTACCGGGTTATATCCTCTTATCGTCCAGCATCCGCTGTCGGAATTAGCACCTTTCCCAAAGGGGGTGGTTGCTGCAGCTTCACCGGGCCGATCCCTCCGCTGCTCTGGATAAGAGTATTAAATTAGAAACGGTCGTCTTTCAGTATATCCTGTCGCGGGCCCTTGTCAAACAGAACGACGAGTCAACTATCGCATTCAGCCCGCATCAACCAGCATCAACCAGCATCAACCGGTTCCGGCATACCCAAAATGTGGTAACCGGCATCTACATAGATCACTTCCCCGGTCACTCCACTACTCAGGTCACTGGCCAACCAGAGCGCCGTTTGTCCCACCTCCTCCTGGTCCACATTGCGGCGCAATGGATTGCGCTCTTCCGTATAACGCAACATTTTGCGAAAACCAGAGACCCCAGCGGCGGAAAGCGTTTTAATCGGCCCGGCTGAGATAGCATTGACCCGGATGCCATCTGGCCCCAGGTCGGCAGCCAGATAGCGCACGTTGGCCTCCAGCGCCGCCTTAGCCACGCCCATCACATTATAATTGGGCATCGCTTTTTCAGACCCATAATAAGTCATGGTCATCACCGACCCGCCGTCCTTCATCAGAGGCAGCGCCGCACGTGTCACCGCCACCAGGCTATATGCACTGATTTCCAGGGCCAGCTTAAATCCTTCGCGGCTGGTTTCCACAAAACGGCCCATCAGCTCTTCCTGCGGCGCATAGGCAACCGAGTGGACGAGGATGTCGATATTGCCAAATTGCTCGCCAACCTTCTCGTATAACGCTTCGATTTCCGCATCGCTCGTGACATCGCACTTTTCCACAAAATCAACGCCGATTGATTCTGCCAGGGGACGCACGCGGCGTTCCAACTGCGGCAGGCCATAGCTAAAAGCCAGTTCGGCCCCATGCTCGTGCATCGTCTGGGCGATGCCCCAGGCGATGGAACGGTTGTTTGCAATTCCGAAAATAAGCGCCTTCTTTCCTTCCAGTAATTTCATCATTCCTCCAAAATGCAGGCAGCCTGCCAGGCCAACAGCAGCGCCCGTGTTTAGCGAGAGACGTATGGGTTATCACGCACCCAATAACGCCAGGGGATCGAATACCAGGGCTCTGGTGTGCTGCCCAATCCAATTCGCGCACCTACAGCAACTGCTTCGTCGGGGATGTTGCTGTCCTCCTCAATCCATATAACACTGTCAGATGTGCAAAGATACGCGCCATTCAACGTTTTGTCGATGACCAACGCCTGTGTTAATTTGCCCGGCCCATTCGTCCAATCCTTACGCGGGCGTTGCCGGCGTTCAGCCATCAAAGGCTCGCCCTCCAACGGTTCCAGCGCCCGAATCAACACAGCATTAGCCTGGCCCACCTCCCCCGTCACCACGTTAAACATCCAGTGCATACCATAGGTGAAATAGATATAGGCATAGCCGGCCGGCCCAAACATCACCTTCGTGCGGGGCGTGGGTCGTCCTCCATTCGCTGTGCCGTGGCAGGCCAGATCCGGCTCTTCGCTGTCGCAGTAAGCTTCTGCCTCTACAATCCGTCCACTGATTCGCTGTCCATTCAACACGCGCACCAGGCGCTTGCCCAGAAGCTGGCGCGCCACCACCGTTGCCGGCCGCGCGAAGAAAACAGGCGACAACACCTCAGCCTTTAACTGCCGGTCGTTCATCGTTCCCTGCCCTGTTCACTTAGCGCCGATGGGCCACCACACAGTGAAGAGCGCCCCTCCTTCTTCAGAAACATCCGCTCGAATCGTTCCACCATAGTAATCAATAATTTCCTTGCAAATGGAAAGGCCGAGGCCGGTACCCGGTTCTTTACCGCGCAGCGCGGCGCTGCCCCGGTAAAACCGTTCAAACAATCGCGGCCGCTCCTCATCTCTGATACCCGGCCCATTGTCTGACACCTGTAACCGTATCCCCTCGTCTCCATCCACTTCGTCCACTTCTGCTCTGATCTTAACTGTACCGTCTGACGGCGTGTAGGCCAAAGCATTGGCCACCAGATTGTTGAACACTTGCTGCAGCTCGGACTTCTCAACCAGAACAGGCGGCAAACCTGATTCGACCTGCCGCCTTATGGTGATCCTCTTGCGTTCAGCACGAGCCTGAAACAGTTGAACCACCTCTTCCACCAGCGAGGCCATATCTACAGGGACCTTTTTGGGCAAGGGCGCCCTCGCCTCCAGCCGTGAAAGGTCCAGCAAATCTTGTATCAGCCGCGTCAGGCGATCCGTCTCCTGCTGGATGACAGCCAGATAATGTTCCCAGCGAGCCATTTTCCCACGCTCTAGCAAAGAAACGTACATACGAATGTTAGTAAGAGGTGTACGTAACTCATGGGAGACATTGGCAATGAACTTCGACTTTAGCCGGTCCACTTCCTTCAGGCGACTGATATCAGCCTGCACCCTGACATAGCCCGTCAACCCTCCGCTGCTGTCATAGAGCGGCGTCACTGTCACCGATGCATCAAAAGTAGAGCCGTCCTTGCGCCTGCTAATCATCTCCCCCTGCCAGCGCTGGCCATTGACTATCGTTTCCCACATCTCGTCGAAAACCGATTCGGGCGTCTGCTCGCAGCGCCAGATGTGAGGCGTCTTGCCCAGACACTCCTCGCGCGAATAACCGGTTTGCCGTTCCATCGCCGGATTGATATACAGGATTGTTTCATCGCAATCGATGAACAGAATGCCTTCACCTGCACTCTCCAGAATAGCCAGCATTCGATCACGCTCCGACTGTAGCTCTGCCGTCCGGTCGCGCACTTCCTCGGCCAGGTCGGCGGCCTGCTCCTCCAGGTTCTCATACAACTGCGCTCGCTCAATAGCGGTCGCCACCTGGCCCGCCAGCGTCTTCAAGAAACGCATATCGGTCTCCGAAAACGCGTTTGGCTCGCGGCTCTCCACATTAATAGCGCCGATGACCTGCCCATTACAATGCAGGGGCACGGCGATTTCCGAGCGTGTTTCCGACACAATCGAGAAATAGAGCGGTTCCTGGCCAACGTCAGGAACCAACAAAGCCTGGCCCGTTCGCACCACCCATCCTGTAACACTCTCGTGCAGGGGCACGGCTATTTCGCTGCCACCTGGCGGCAATCCATGATATGAATAATGGGGCATGAACAGGCCGGTCGATGGCTCCAACAGCACAAAGCCAAAGACATCAGGGTAAATGCGGCTGGCAATAAACTCAGTCGTCTGTTCAATTAGCTGATCAATATCCACGACAGTCGCTATCGCCGAACTAACCTGATGGACAATCTCCAGCTCATTAGCCCGTTGCCTGGTCTCTTCGTGGAGCCGGGCATTTTCGATGGCCACCGCTGCCTGGTTCGCAAACGCGGCCACAGCCTTTCCGGCAGCATCACTGTAAGCACCGGGGATAGACTTATCCACATTGAGGACGCCAATAGGCTTGCCTTTGACTACCAGCAGCGCCCCGACCCAGGAACGGATGTAGTCCATGCTCTGTGCGGTAACCCACGCTTCGTCTTCCCGTGTATCGGTAATCACCCGGTAGCGTACTCCCTCCAGAGGACCAACCAGCCTCTCATACGCCAACCCCTGTACAATTTCTTCCGCGATTCTATAGTCCGGCAGCCCTCGCGCTGCCGCCAGTTCCAGATGACCATCATCCTGAAGCAACAAGATTGAGACGCTATCGTAGCTCACCACCCTTGCCAGCAAGTCAAAAATCTGCTCATAGACCTCCTCAAGCCGCAGGCTGGTTGTCAGGAGCGCCCCTACCTCCTGTAACGTCTGCACCAGTTGTAGCTGCTCCTGTTCAGCCGCCAACAGACGAGCGTTGTCAGAAGCGACCGTTTCCTGCTCCAACAGGCGCGTCTCGATGCCACGATAGAGCTGCTGGTTCTGTAGCGCCACATCGATGAGCGCGCTCAATGTCCTGATCAACGCCACATCTGAACCTGTCCACTCCTGGCTCTGTGCCCCTCGCCTGAAACACAAAGTACCCCACAGGTCACTCTCACACTGCACGGGAACCACCAGGAATTCCGTATCTTCGCCGTCTATGGCAACCACTTCATGAAAAAAACAGTCGCGACGCACCTGGGGGTCCAAATCTGGCAATACGGGTTGCAGCAAGGCCCTGACGTCGACGTCACTCATCTCTGGCCAGGAATAATAGATCTGCCGGTCGAGCAGCCCGGCCTCTCCTGCCGCAAGCTGGAAGAGTACACCAAGGTCTGCTCCCAGCAGCCTGGCTGCACGCTCCAGGAACCTGGGTGCGACCAGCGCCAGGTCAGAACTGAGAGTTAAGGCCTGGCCCGCCCAACTCAGAAATTGCAGCCTCTCAACCTCTGTTGCGGTGGCAGAGAGTTCAGGCGGCTTCCCATTCCCATTGCGCTCGGGTGACCTGCTGATAAGCGAGCTTACCACATAGAGGATTCGCGCGATGCTTGCCATGTTGCTCTATTTTCTCCGAACGAATGATGTCAATCTTCAATTAGCCGGTTACATCTGTGAATATATCCACCTCAAAGCACCTCAGCACTCCAGGCCAACAGTTGCGGTTACCAACGTACCTGTCTCCTGAACAGTGCGAGCCAGACGAAGCTGACGCTGCTCCGGCGCGTCAATCTCCGTTTTCATCTTTCAATCCCTGAAATTGCCAAAAATTGGTAGGTAAATTGGGCGCTCAGACTGGAACAGATGCCCGTTCATAAGGAAAGCACACCTTCGTGAATCTGGCAATATCCAATTTGGTCTACTATTCTGGATGATCTTATCGTTGCGATAGCCCTCTTCCCTTTGTACAATCAGAATATCAACTGAACTCCTCAATAAAATCGGCGAGCGTCTATGCCTGAACAACACACAGAGTCAAAACCCAAACGTATTCCATTCTTATATCCCGTCACCTTTCTGCTCGCCGCGCTCCTCATCTACTTCTATATTGCCCGCGGCTTGCGCTCCACCCTTCTCTACCTGGCCCACGCCAGCTGGGCGCGCAATTTCGTCACCAATTTTCCACCCACCTGGTACGTCGCCCGCCGCTTTGTCGCAGGCGACACCATTGATGACGTCATCGAGACAACGCGCCAGCTCAACGATTCGGGCCTGACCGCCAGCGCTGCTTTCCTGGGCGAAAGCGTCACGGCGCCTGAGGAAGCAAACGCGGCGGCGGCCGAGATTCTGCGCCTGGTTGAACAAATTGCACAGTCGAATGTGGACGCCACCGTTTCCATCAAGCTCAGCCAGTTGGGTCTGGAAATTGATGAGGAGTTAGCCCTGGCCAACGCCAGCCGCATCGTGGAGAAAGCACAGGAGCATGATATTTTCGTCCGCATCGACATGGAAGGGAGTGCACTGATAGAGCCAACCTTCCGCATCTTGCGGACGCTGCGCGAAAAATGTGAATTGATGAATTGCGGAGTTGTTATCCAGGCCTATCTTCACCGTAGTGAAGGAGATGTGCTTTCGTTCATCGACGACGGCGTTTCCGTGCGGCTCTGCAAGGGCGCTTACGACGAACCGCCCAGCGTTGCTTTTCCTGAGAAAACACAGACGAACGATAATTTCATCCGCCTCACCCATCTGCTATTAGGGGAAACAGCACTGGAAAATGGCGTCTATACCGGCCTCGCCACTCACGACGAGAACATGATTGAGGAAGCAATCCGCTATACCACAGAGCGTGGTGTCTCTGCAGAAGAGTTTGAGTTCCAGATGCTTTTTGGTGTGCGACGCAACCTGCAGGAAGAATTGGTGCGAAAAGGATACCGCGTGCGTGTCTACGTGCCCTACGGAACCGCCTGGTATCCCTACTTGATGCGGCGGCTTGCCGAGCGTCCGGCCAATCTATGGTTCTTTATCGTCAACTTCTTCCGGCGTTAGCCAGATCGGCTATAATCATCGATGTGCGAGAGTCGAGAGTAGAGCGCCGGTTGCTGCAGCATGAATAAAGAAACGCACGAGCCAGAAACAGGGGATACGCCCACCATTGTCTCCCCACCCTGGCCTCCCAGTACCAAGCGCATCGTGCAAGTAGGTTTGTTGCTGCTTGCCGGTTTGCTGCTTTACCGCGTCCGTTCCGTCCTCCTCCCCATCATCATCTCCATGATCGTCGCCTACGCCATCGAACCATTGGTTCGCACTCTGCAGAAAAACGTCCCTATCTCGCGCAACCTCGCCTTGGGCCTCGTTTACACCGTCATCATCATTGTCCTCGTTGCCATCCCGGTTGGCACTGTGCCACGCATCATCGACCAGTTCAGCATTTTCCTCGAAAACCTGCCCGACTACCTGCTGGCGCTGGGCGAATTTCTGAGCCGCCCGCTCATCATCCGTAACATCGAGATTCCACTCAACGAGCTGAGGCTTGAAGAAATCTACCAGAGCCTTAGCATAAACCTCATTGGCATTGCTCAGGCAATCGGACGGCCCTCATTCACCATTTTCGGCAATCTGGCCAGCGCTACCATTACCACAGTCGGTTGGATCCTGATCATCCTCTTCATTTCTTTCTATATGGCTAAGGATCACCGCCTCTTGCTCGATTCCACAATCAACCTTCTTCCCGAAGAGTACCATCCTGAGATGTACCGTCTGGTGCAGGAGATTAGCGCCATTTGGAACGCCTTTTTCCGTGGCCGGCTTGTGCTCTGCATCATCGTTGGCGCCATGACCTTTGTCATCGCCACCGCCATCGAATTACCAAACGCTCTGGTGCTGGCCATCATCGCCGCTATCGGGGAATTTATTCCCAACATCGGCCCCACCTTGGCCTCCATCCCGGCCATTGTCGTCGCCATCCTGCAACCGGAATCCAGTTGGCTTGGCTCTCAGGTTGGTCCCCTGTGGTTCGCCCTCATCGTCCTTGGTCTCTATATGCTGATTCAGCAGGTCGAAAACACCTTTCTCGTTCCACGCATCATCGGCCGCAGTCTCAATATGCACCCCATGGTAGTGTTTATTGCCGCTCTGGCAGGCGCCAGCGTGGCCGGTATTCTGGGCATCTTACTGGCAGCGCCGGTGCTGGCCACCCTGCGCTTAATTACCGTCTACATCAACCGCAAATTGAATGACCTGCCCCCCTTTCCTGACATGGCGGCGGCAGCGCCAATTACAGAAGAGAGATGAACAATTTTCACTTTCGTGCAGCCCAACCTGAGGATGAAGCCGCCGTTGCTGCCCTCTCCGCCCACATATGGGAAGGTGAGGATTATGTACCACGCCAGTTCGCCAACTGGGTCGCCGATCCGCACGGCCAGTTTACTGTGGTATACGAAGGGCAGGAGCTGGTCGGCTTTGGCAAGCTGACTCGGCTGGCAGAAGGTGAATGGTGGCTCGAAGGGCTGCGCGTCCATCCCCAACATCGCGGCCGGGGCATTGCTCGCCTTCTGCACAACTATGCCGTGGAAATGGCAGACCGCATCGCCAGCGGCGTGCTACGCTTTGCCACCAACAGCCGCAACGAAGCCGTCCACAAACTGGCTAAAGAAACCGCGTTTGAGCTGGTAAGCACCAACATACTGTGCGACACTGAACCGTCCTCTGAAAGTGCTGGAAAAGGATCGTTCTCTGCCGTCACCAGCGGAGAGCTGTCTGAGCTACAACGCTGGTTGGCAGCTTCCCCTCTCTTCAAGGCCTGGGGCCAGTTATTCGAAAGGCGCTGGAAATGGTTTGAACTCCTGCCCCGCCTGTCGTCGCTGGTGGCGGAAGAGCGCGTCTACTGGTGGCGCGGCTCAGGAGAGGACGGCCGGGGACTCGTGATCATCAGCCATGACCAAAATGGGACGCTGGGTGTCAACTATATCGACGGCGACCAGACCGCGCTTCGCCCTCTGGCAGAGGCGCTGCGCCAACCCGGCGTTTTCGGCGAAGTGGAGCGGCTCCGTCTGAAGCCGCCGGCAGACCCCGTGCTGCGTGCGGCGTTGGAGGCGGCAGGATGGGAAATTGAAACGTATGAAATGTCGGTATTCGAAAGACAACTGGCGACTGCCCGTCCGACACAACCATCAACGATAACAGGCTCAACCAGCCAGAATAGGAGATGATAGATGAACAGTAACAATCAGAGCAATCAGGATGGCGATATCATTGCCGAAACAGAATCCTACTTTGTGTGGCGCAGTGATGAAGAGGGAGAATTTGTCTACCATCTTGAACTTGGGGGCGTCTCCCTACATATGTCTTCCGAGGAATGGGAAGAGCTTGTAGAGCTGATGAAGGGCGTGCCATAACGCGCTGACGTCTCCCATCAGAGCGAGGATTTCCTTCCCGTTGCACCGAACCACATAACAATCGACGTCAAACAACGCTACCAACCCAAGGAGGAACCATGACACAGGAAAGCACCTCGCTTGAGTATGCCCCGATGATTCGGGACATGCCCGAAGATGAACGTCCGCGCGAACGGCTGGCGCGCCTCGGCGCCCGGGCCATGTCTAACGCTGAGCTGCTGGCCATCACCATCCGCACCGGCGTCGGCGGCGAGAACGTTGTACGGCTTGCAGAGCGTGTGCTGGCACACTTCAACGGCCTCCCTGGCATTGCCCGCGCTTCGCTAACCGAACTGTGTCAGGTAAATGGCGTCGGTCCGGCAAAGGCAGCGGAAATGAAAGCCGCGCTGGAGCTGGGCCGGCGTCTCCTCGTATCAGCCCCCCAGGAGCGGCCGCGTGTCACCTCACCCGCCGACGCGGCCAACCTCTTAATGTCAGAAATGATGTTTCTGGAACAGGAGCATCTGCGGGTGATCCTCCTCGACACCCGCAATCACGTCCTGAGCACACCGACTATTTATGTGGGGAGTCTGAACACCTCTGTGGTGCGCGTCGGGGAACTGTTCCGTGCCGCGATCAAAGAAAATGCGGCGGCGATGATCGTCGCGCACAACCACCCATCCGGCGATCCGTCCCCTTCCCCAGAAGATGTACACGTCACCAGGCAAATACGCCAGGCTGGGAAACTCCTCGACATTGAGCTGCTGGACCACATCATCATCGGCCACCAGCGCTATGTCTCGCTCAAAGAACGCTCGCTTGG